>NZ_CP045302.1:4425000-4725000 GCF_009363155.1 Azotobacter salinestris | reverse complement strand
CTGGCCGAGCGCCTGCTCCAGCCCCCGCTCGATGCGCTCCGGCGCCACCTGGAAGGTCGGATCGACGCTGGTCCAGCCGTGCTGCGGCTGCCAGTACTCGACCCAGGCATGGGCATCGAACTGGTGCACCAGCAGGTAGTTGCCGGCCGGATTGAACTCGCCGCCCTGATAGCCGATGACCACCCGCGTGGGAATCCCGGCAGCGCGCAACACGAAGGTCATGGCGCTGGAGAAGTGCTCGCAGAAGCCGCGGCGGGTGGAGAACAGGAATTCGTCGACGCTGTCGCGCCCCAGCCGCGGCGGCTTCAGGGTGTAGTGGAAGGCCTCGCGGCCGAAGTGATCGAGCAACGCCTGCACCAGCGCCTCCGGCTGCCGGTAGCGGCGACGCAGCTCGGCGGCCCAGGCGCGGCTCTGCGGATTGCCCTGTTCCGGCAGTTGCAGGGCGCGTTGCAAGGCGCCCACGGCCCCCTTCGGCTCGCGCAGGGCATCCGGCCATGAAGTCACCCGATAGAGCTGCATCCCGGTCACCGGATGGCGCTGCTGCAGACGGAAATCCTCCATCAGGCGGGCATCGCCGGGACTGCCTTCGGCGACGTCCAGGCTGTACAGCCAGGGCTGGTTGCTCGGCTGCATGACGATGCTGTAGGCGAGCGGTTCGCCGCGCCTCTCCCAGAGCGGCGGCTGGCCCTGCGGCCCCGATGCCTGCGACCAGCGGCGCCCGTCGAAATGCTCCAGGGTCAGCGCCCGCCAGTAGAGCCGGCTGCGCTCCGGCACCGGCCCCTCGAAGCTGGCGCGAAAGGCCAGCTCGCCGGACTGGCCGAGCTCGGCGATGTCGCCGGGCGTCATGCTGTCGGACAGGCCGGTCACGCCGCGCTCGCGGGGCCCGGGCAGAGTCCACAGCGGCTCGATGCGCGGGAAGAACAGAAACAGCAGCAGCATCAGCGGCGCCGCCTGCAGCAGCAGGCTGCCGGCCAGACGCAGGGTGGCCCAGGGCTCGGCGGCCGGGGCGCTCTGCTGCAGGCCGATCAGCGCCGCCAGCAGGGCGGTGAGCGGCAGCAGGTAGTACAGCGCGGCGAGGATGCCGTCCTCGAACAGGCAAGCGGTGGCCAGCGCGAAGAAGCCGAGGAAGATCACCACCAGGGCGTCGCGCCGGCTGCGCATCTCCACCAGCTTGAGGATGAAAGCGGCGATCAGCAGCACCACCCCGGCCTCCAGGCCGACCAGCCCGCCGCGGGAGAGATATACGCCGAAACCGGTGCCGAGCATCAGCCCGGCCTTGATCCAGCCGTTGGGATAGGGCGCGCGCATGCGGAAGATCTGGATGCGCCAGGCCGCGCAGCCGAGCCAGAGGCCGACGATCCACAGCGGCAGATGGCCCAGATGCGGCAGGACCACCAGGAGCTGGGCGACCAGCAGCCAGGTCAGGCCGCCCCGCGGAATCGGCTGCAGTGCTGCGCCGGGCTGCGTCGTCATGGCGCTTCCCCGTACAGCGCCAGGGCGCGCAGGCAGGCGTCGCGATGCGTCTCGCCGCCGGCCGGGCCGAGCTGCTGGCCGGGCAATTGCAGGACGAACGGGCGCCGCTGCGCCGACAGCTCGAGTACCCAGTGGCAGAGCAGCGACAGGCGCGTCTCGCCATCGCCCGCCAGTGCGGCGAAATCGAGGCACAGCTCGCCGCTTTCCAGTGCGGAAAACTCCTTGACCAGGAGGCCCCGGCCGCGGGAATAGGCCTTCCAGTCCAGACGCCGCCTCGAGTCGCCGGGGCGATAGGCGCGCAGTCCCTGGTAGTCGTCCACACCTTCGCCGCGCGCCTGCCGGCCCTCGCTCCCGAACTCCTCCGGCGCACCGGCGGACAGCGGCAGATCGCCGGCCAGCGGCTGCGGATAGACCAGCGCCCGCTGCTCCGGGTCGACCCAGCTCCAGGCCACCATCAGGCCCAGCGGAAAGCGGCTCTCGACCCGCAGGCGCGGCGCCGGCAGCCAGCCGCGCCGTGCCGCGGGCAGGCTCAGTTCCACGCAGGCGCTGCCGCCGGCGGGCAGGTCGTGCAGTTGCAGCGCGCCGCCCGACCAGCCCAGCGCCAGCGCCTGGCGGGTACGGCCGTCGCTCTCCAGGCGGACCGGAAAGCGCGCCTGCCCGCCGGCGAACAGCGCCGGCGGCACCCCAACCTGCAGGCGCAGCCCGACCAGGTTGCGATAGGTATGCAGCACGCCGACCATGAACACCGAGCCGAGCAGGAAGATCAGCGCATAGGCCAGGTTGTTGCGGTAGTTGATCGCCGCCAGCAGCATCAGCAGCAGGGACACGCCGAAGGCCAGGCCGATGCGGCTGGGCAGGATGAAGATACAGCTGCGGTCGAGGCGCGCACCGCCCGCGGCACGGACGATCCGCCCCGGCCAGCGGGGCCGGGCGCCCTTCAGGGATTCGGCCAGCATCAGATCGCCGCCACCTCGCGCAGCAGCCACTGCACCAGCGCGCCGCTACCCTGTCCCGCCGGATCGGCGCGCTCGCGCAGACGGTGGCCGGCCACTGCCGGCAGCACCGCCTGCACGTCCTCCGGGATCACGTAGTCGCGCCCGGCGAGATAGGCCCAGGCCCGGGCGGCGGCCAGCAACGCCAGACTGCCCCGCGGCGACAGCCCCCAGGCGAACTGCGGCTGGCTGCGGGTGGCCTCGACCAGCCGCAGCACATAGTCGACCAGCGCATCGCTGACCCGCACCTGGGGAATTTCCGCCTGGATCGCCGCCAGCGCGGCATGGTCGAGGACAGGCTCGAGCTCCGGCAGGCGCTGGCGTCCCGAACCGGCCAGCAGCAGCGCCCTCTCCGCGGCGCGCCCCGGATAACCCAGCGACAGGCGCATGAGGAAGCGGTCCAGCTGCGACTCCGGCAGGGCGAAGGTACCGCCCTGGGTGACCGGATTCTGGGTGGCGATGACGAAGAACGGCGACGGCAGCGGCCGGGTCGCGCCCTCGATGGTCACCTGGCCCTCCTCCATCGCCTCGAGCAGCGCGCTCTGGCTCTTCGGGGTGGCCCTGTTGATCTCGTCGGCCAGGATCAATTCGGCGAAGATCGGCCCCGGATGAAAGACGAACTGCCCGCTTTCCTTGTCGAACACCGAGGTGCCGAGGATGTCGCCGGGCAGCAGGTCGGCGGTGAACTGGATGCGCTGGAAACCCAGGCCCAGCACCCTGGCCAGGGCATGGCTCAGGGTCGTCTTGCCCATGCCGGGCAGATCCTCGAGCAGCAGATGGCCGCGCGCCAGCAGACAGGTCAGGGCCAGGCGCACCTGCAGCTCCTTGCCCAGCAATACCCGGTCGATACTCTGCAAACAGCTTTCCAGTCGCGCGCGCATGTCTGATTCCCTAGATTGCGAAAGCCCGATGCTACCGGCCTCCCCCCCATGGCAAAGCCGCAGGCGCGCGCAGCGGTCAAAATGTGAAGCAGGCCGCCCTGGCGCCTCACCAGCCCGGATACCGCGCCAGGATCGCCCGGCTCGCCTCGCTGCCGTCGTTGCGGTACCGCCCAGGCACCAGGCAAATGTCCAGCGCCACGCGCTCGATCGCGTCGCGCAGCTCCAGCCCGTCCAGCCAGCGGGCGGGTAGCCGGTCGGGTGGTCGTGGGTCAGGTGCGCGGACTCGGCGGCCTTGTCGAAGGCGTTGGGAAAGTCAGCAACCAGCGCAGCAAGGCATGGTGGATGAAACTCGGCGGATGGCAGACCCAAGAGCGTCCAGGGTTGGATGCGGTCCAGGACAAGCATCGGAAAGGACTCCATGAAACGTGGCCAGCGAGGCATGTGCGATGGTGTCAGCATGCCCGTAGCGAGCAACAGTGCATGTCGCATCCGCCGGGACGCAGCCACCGCCGCGGACCCGGACGGATTGCCGCACGATCCGGAAACAATCGATTGACGGCGTCTGCCTCGCCGAATGCGCTATGTTCCGCCGACAGCCACCCGCCTCCTCCCTGCCGCCACCGGAGGCACGACGCAGACCGCCCGGTAGCCCGGCCTGACGGTGAGCAAGGCGCACACTCTGCGCCTGGGCGAGGATAGCCCGTACCCACGCCGCGTGCCGGCGACAGGCGGCCGGAACAGGAGCACACTGGTTTTCGCCCCGCTGCCTGGCGTCGCGCGCAGCGCGGATGCGGCGAAAGCAGCTGCCATCCCGTGGAGACGGGCCTGGCGACGCACCGGGAAAGGTGCGACCGGGCCTGTGCAGGCGGCGGGCGCCGCCGAGCCCGCCAGGACAGACAGAACGAGGAATGCGATGCAAGCTCACCCGCACACCGACTGGCATACCCGACCGGCCGAGGACAGCCTGGCCGCGCTGAACAGCGGCCCTGACGGCCTGAGCGCCGACGAGGCCAGGCGCCGCCTCGAGCAGCACGGCCCCAACCGCCTGCCGCAACGCAGGAGCGCGGGACCGCTCAAGCGCTTCCTGCTGCAGTTCCACAACCTCTTGATCTACGTGCTGCTGGCCTCCTGCGGGGTCACCCTGATCCTCGGCGAGTGGCTGGACAGCGCGGTGATCTTCGGCGTGGTGCTGATCAACGCGGTGGTCGGCTTCATCCAGGAGGGCAAGGCCGAACAGGCCATGCGCGCCATCCAGAAGATGCTCACCCAGGAAAGCCGGGTGCGCCGCGACGGCAAGGTCAGCGTGATCGACGCCGAGCACCTGGTGCCGGGCGATCTGGTCCTGCTCGAGGCCGGCGACCGCGTGCCGGCCGACCTGCGCCTGCTCGACACCCGCAACCTGCGCATCGAGGAGGCCGCGCTGACCGGCGAATCCCTGCCCAGCGACAAGGGCTACGAGCCGGTCGATGCCGGCGCCAGCCTGGGCGACCGCAGCAGCATGGCCTACTCCGGCACCCTGGTCAGCGCCGGCAGCGGCGTCGGCCTGGTGGTCGCCACCGCCGGGCACACCGAGTTGGGCCGGATCAGCCACCTGCTCGGCGACGTGCAGCGCCTGCAGACCCCGCTGCTGGCCGACATGGCACACTTCGCCCGCCAGCTCACCCTGATCATCGTCGGCCTGGCCGTGGCGACCTTCGCCTTCGGCGTGCTGCTGCGCGACTACTCGGCCGGCGACATGCTGATGGCCGCGGTCGGCCTGGCCGTGGCAGCCATTCCCGAAGGACTGCCGGCGGTGCTGACCATCATCCTCGCCCTCGGCGTGCAGCGCATGGCCCGCCACCGGGCGATCATCCGCCGCCTGCCGGCGGTGGAGAGCCTGGGCGCGGTGACGGTGATCTGCTCGGACAAGACCGGCACCCTGACCCGCAACGAGATGACCGTGCAGCGCGTCTTCACCCGCGAACACAGCTACGAGGTGGAGGGCGTCGGCTATGCGCCGCTCGGCACCGTCCGCTGCGACGACGGCCAGCTGTGCCAGCTGGAGGACGCCAACGACCTGCTGGAACTGGCCCGCGCCGGGCTGCTGGCCAACAGCGCCAGCCTGCATCTGCTGGAGGGATGCTGGTGCATCGCCGGCGACCCCACCGAGGCGGCCCTGCTCACCCTGGCCGGCAAGGTCGGGCTGAACCTGCACCAGGAGAACCAGCGCCTGCCGCGGGTCGATGCCATTCCCTTCAGCTCCGAGCGGCGCAGCCTGGCCAGCCTGCACCACGACCACGCCGGGCACGGCCTGATCTACCAGTTCGGCGCCCCGGAACGGCTGCTGGAAATCTGCCAGCGCCAGTGGCGGGCGGGCAGCGACGAACCGCTCGAGCGCCGCTACTGGCACCAGCGCCTGGACGAGGGCGCCAGCCAGGGCCTGCGCATGATCGGCCTGGCCATTCGGCCGCTGGAGAAGCCCCGCCAGCAGCTCGACGAGGACGACCTGAACGAAGGCTTCATCCTGCTCGGTCTGGTCGGCATGATCGACCCACCGCGCGAGGAAGCCATCCGCGCCATCGCCGAATGCCGTAGTGCCGGCATCGCGGTGAAGATGATCACCGGCGATCACGCCGCCACTGCCGGCACCATCGCCCGGCGCCTGGGCCTCGTCGGAAGCCGGGCGATGACCGGCGCCGAGGTCGATGCGCTGGGCGACGCCGAACTGGATGCCCGCCTCGCCGAAACCTCGGTATTCGCCCGCACCAGTCCGACCCACAAGCTGCGCCTGGTCGAACGCCTGCAGGCCGGCGGCGCCCGCGTGGCGATGACCGGCGACGGGGTCAACGACGCTCCGGCGCTCAAGCGCGCCGACATCGGCATCGCCATGGGCATCAAGGGCACCGAGGCGGCCAAGGAAGCGGCGCAGATGGTGCTGGCCGACGACAACTTCGCCACCCTGGTGCAGGCGGTGGCCGAAGGCCGCACCGTCTACGACAACCTGAAGAAGTCGATCCTGTTCATCCTGCCGACCAACGGCGGCCAGGCCATGGTGCTGCTGGTGGCCATCGCCCTCGGCCTGTCCCTGCCGATCACCCCGCTGCAGATCCTCTGGGTCAACATGATCACCGCCGTGACCCTGGCCCTGACTCTGGCCTTCGAGCCGGCCGAACGCGGGCTCATGCAACAGCCGCCGCGCGATCCGAAGGCCCCGCTGCTCAGCGGCTGGCTGCTCTGGCGGGTGCTCTGCGTGTCGCTGCTGCTGACCGTGGCCAGCCTCGGCCTGTTCCTGCTCACCCAGCAGCAGGGCTGGAGCCTGGAGGAAAGCCGCACCCTGGCGGTGAACGTGCTGGTCGCCGGCGAGATCGGCTACCTGTTCAGCTGCCGCCGCCTGCTCGAGCCGGCCTGCTTCGGCGTGCGCCGCAACCCCATGGTCTGGGCCATGGTGCTGCTGCTGTTCCTGCTGCAGCTGGCCTTCACCTACTGGACGCCGCTGCAGCGGCTGTTCGGCACCGCTGCCCTCAGCCTCAACGCCTGGGGCTGGTGCCTGCTCGGCGCGGTCGGCGTGTGCCTGGCGGTGGAGGTGGAGAAGGCCTTCTACCGCCGGCGCCAGCCAGGCCACGCCGAACGGGAGGTGGCAACCCGCTGAACCTGCGGGCGTGCCTGTTAGCGGCGCCAGGCACGCCCGTCCCTTTCCCCACCCGCTGCCCCGGAGAACACCCAACTCCGGGTACAGTCCCGCCTCCCCGCTCCCCATCCCCCTGAAGGTGGCACTCTGCCAGAGCCTCGCCGTTTCGCTATTTGGCCATCAACGAAGCGGCCTGGTATGAAAGTTGCCCCACGCTGATGGCAGCCAGCCAGTGGTGTGTACAGGCAGTCCAGAAGTCCACGAGCGGCCCTGCTCATCATCAGGGAGAGACTTATGCGCAGAACCTTCTCGACAGCCGCGACCGCAGCCCTGCTCGGCCTCACGGCAGGCAATGCCGCCCAGGCGGCGCTTTTCGCCGTGGACCCCGGCCCTTACGGCAACGACACCGCCGGCTTCGCCGCCTGGTACCAGGACAGTCACGGCCGCGTCCTCGACCTGTGCCTGTCCAAGGCGCTCAGCTCGCGCGTGCCGAGCACGCCCGGCACCCCCAGCTACATGTGCACGCTGCTTCCCGAACCGGGCGTCTACGACGACACCCAGCCGCTCGCCTTCCCCGGCAACTTTCCCAGCGAGGCCTTCTGGTTCACCGCCGACGCCCTCATCCAGCAGGGCGGGATCGACCTCAGCTACGGCGCGGCCCTGGAGGCCGCCTTCAACACCGAATAGCCGGTCGACGGCGACCAGATCAGCTTCGCGCGCATCCGCATCCACGCCGACCTGACCACCCCCGGCAGCTACACCATCACCCACCCCTATGGGGTCGAAGTGTTCAACGTCACCGCCGAGGACATCGGCAACGACGGCGTGAACGCGATCAACCTGACCCGCGACATCGGCATCGGCGCGCCGGGCAACTACAGCGGCGCCCTCGCCGGCGACGTCGGGCCCTTCCTGCGCAGCGTCGACGGCCCCTACCAGGAGTCCAACCCGGACACCGGCGCGGTGGAGCTCTTCGTCGGCGATCCCAACCTCGAAGAGGCCGTCACCGGCAGCCCCTTCAACACCAACTACGTGCGCATCCAGGGACCGAACGGCCTCGACCTGCGCACCGAACGCTTCGCCGTGTCCGGCAAGCTCTCCACGCTCGAACGGCCGACCCCGCTGGCCATCCAGCGCACCACCTATTACCGCGACACCGACGAGAACAACGCGACGGTGCAGAGCCAGGACCTGTTCGTCCAGGCGCCGCCGCCCCCCGGCAGGGCCCGCTTCGAGGACAGCAGCGGTGCCAGCGTCGAGATGAGCGAGGCCGACGGCACCGGCAACTGGTACGGCCAGTCGGCCGCCGCTCCGGCGCCCGGGGCCCCGCTGGAGATCACCGCCGACAACAGCCTGGCCACGCCACCCAATGCACCGACCAGCCTGCCCGCCAGCCTGGTCGACCAGGTGACCATCGAGCGGGCCGAGTACAGCCTCGGCTCCGGCCAGCTGCTGGTGGTGGCCAGCTCCAGCGACCGGATCGACCGGCCCGCGCTGAGCGCCAGCGATGCCGGCAGCGGCTCGCCGATCGGCCCGCTCGGCGGCGACGGGGCGCTCAAGTCCCTGACCAGCGGCGTCGGCCCCGTGCCTCCGGCCCGCGTCACGGTGGCCTCCGCCCACGGCGGCAGCGACACCGAAGACGTGCTCATCCTCCCGTGAAAAGAAGCACCCCTCACCTGCCAGGAGGCATCATGAAGAAGTGGTCAGCATTACTGCTCGGCACCCTGGGGCTGATCGCCGCGACCGGCGCGGCCCGGGCCGAACTCGCGGCCGTCGACCCCGGCCCCTACACCCCGGCGACCGGCGGCTTTCCCCAGTGGTACCAGGACGACACCGGGCTGCAACTGGAGCTCTGCCAGTCGAAGGCGGTCAGCCCGTCGGTACCCGGCACGCCGGGCGCACCGGCCTACCTCTGCACCCTGATTCCCGAACCGGGCGTCTACGACGACACCCAGCCGATGGTCTTCCCGGACAACTGGCCCCCGGAGCTCTTCTGGTTCCTCGCCGAAACCAGCATCCCCGCCACCAACAACAGCGGCTTCGAACTGGAGGTCTACATCGCCGCCATCGAGGCGGCCTTCGCCTCGGAACAGCCGCGCGATGGCAACCAGCAGAGCTTCGCGCGCATCCGCATCCGCGCCTCGGTGCCGGTGGCCGGCGAATACACCATCACCCACCCCTACGGCGTCGAGAAGGTCCAGGTCACCACTCCGGGCCGGCGGGCGATCAACATCACCCGCGACATCGGCATCGGCGCGCCGGGCGACTTCAGCGGCGCCCTCGCCGGCGATGTCGGCCCCTTCCTGACCCGCGCGGACGGCGCGCGGATCACGGCCACCAACCCGGAAACCGGCCAGGCGGAAACCTTCATCGGCGATCCCAACGAAACCACGTCCGCGACCGGCAGCCCCTTCAACACCAACTTCGTGCGTATCCAGGGCCCGGCTGGAAGCATCGAGTCCGACCAGTTCGTCCTGTCCGGCAAGGTCCTCGACGCCCGCCCGGCGACCGCGCTGAACGTCGGCCGCAGCACCTACAGCCGCACCTCCACGGGCACCCGGATCGACCTGTTCGCCAGTTCCAGCGACGACGCCGAACTCTGCTACCGCGAAAGCCTGGAGCTGATCGAGGGCACCTCGCCCTGCCTGCACACGCTGACCGGCGACGGCAACGGACACTTCTTCGCCAGCAACCCGCCCAGCCAGGGCCTGTCGCCCTTCGTGGTGCTCACCGCCAGCGATCCGGAGCGGGCGACCCGGTCGACCTCGTTGTCGTCACACCTCTCCGACGTGGTGAAGATCAAGACCGCCCGCTACTCCTGGGCCGACCGCACGCTGACCATCGAGGCGAACTCCAGCGACGAAACGGCGATTCCCGACCTCGCCGCGGAAGGCTACGGCCGCCTGGCCAAGACCGGCATCCTGCAGACCCTGACTGTGACTGGCCTGGCCCAGCCGCCGGCCCGCGTCAGCGTGAAATCCGCCGCCGGCGGCATCGATACCGAGCCGGTGACGGTGGTCGGCAGCGCGCCGCCAGTCGGGGAGAACCAGCTTCCCCTGGCCCGCAACGACAGCGCCTCGACCAGCGAGGGCGTGCCGGTGACCATCGCCGTGCTGGCCAACGACGAGGATCCGGACGGCGACACGCCGCTCGGCGTGGTCGACCTGGTCATGGCCGCAGGCTCGCTCGGCAGCGTCGCGCCCAGCGGCAGCACCCAGGCGCTCTACACCGCGCCGAGCAGCGGCGTGCCTGCCGAGGGACTGGTGGAAACCTTCACCTACCGGGTCCAGGATGCCCGCGGCGGCCGCTCGGAGCCGGCCACCGTCACCGTAAGCGTGGCGGCCAACCAGGCGCCGACCACGGCAAACGATACGGCCAGCGCCAGCGGCAACGGCAACGGCACGCCGGTGAACATCGCCGTGCTGGCCAACGACCGCGATCCGGAGGGCAACACACCACTAACCATCGTCAACCTGACCGCGCCGCCCGCCGGCCAGGGCACGGTCGCCAGCGACGGCACTGAGGTCACCTACACCCCGCCGGGCAACGTCACCGCCGACTTCGGCACCAGCTTCACCTACCAGGCCCGGGACAGCCTCGGCGCCGTCTCCAACGTGGCCAGCGTGACCGTCGCGGTCACTGCGCCCGTCGTCCAGGAGAACCTGGCGGTGCAGAGCGCCAGCGTGCAGGCGAAGAACCGCAACCGCTGGAACTGGGACATCCGCGGCACCACCAGCGTGGTGAACGGCAACAACATCCGGGTCCTGGTCGACGGCGTCGTCCTGGGCACGGCCACGCCGGGCCAGAACGGCCGCTGGCAGATCAAGGCCAACAACAGCAGTGTGGCGCCGCCGATCAGCGGGACGATCACCGTCAGCAGCAGCCTGACCCAGGGCATGACGATCCCCGTGACCATCCAGTGAGGCCGCATGGCTCCCGGTCGCGACGACACGCATCGCGGCCGGGGCCGCCCTGACCGGCAATGCCGGCCCGTCGCCCGGCAGCGAGCCGATGGCCGAATGCAACATTCGGCCGTCAGGCTGTCGGACGGCGGGTCTACCCTGAAGGAATGTTTCCAGCCACGGAACGCAGACATATGTACAACCAGTATTTCGGCTTTTCCGAGGCCCCCTTTTCCATCGCGCCCGATCCGCGCTACCTGTTCATGAGCGAGCGGCATCGCGAGGCGCTCGCCCACCTGCTCTACGGCCTGCAGATCGACGGCGGTTTCGTGCTGCTCACCGGCGAGGTCGGCACCGGCAAGACCACCCTGTGCCGCTGCCTGCTCGAGAAGGTACCGGAGCACTGTGACATCGCCTTCATCTTCAACCCCAAGCTGTCCCGCCTGGATCTGCTCAAGACCCTCTGCGAGGAGCTGCACATCGCCCTGCCGGAAGGGGTCCGCAGCCTCAAGACCCTGTTCGACCGGCTCAACGCCCATCTGCTGGAGGGCAACGCCCGCGGCCGCAAGACGGTGCTGATCATCGACGAGGCGCAGAATCTGTCGGCCGAGGTGCTGGAGCTGCTGCGCCTCCTGACCAACCTGGAGACCGACCGGCACAAGCTGCTGCAGATCATCCTGCTCGGCCAACCGGAGCTGCGCGACCTCGTCGCCCGCGAGGACATGCGCCAGCTCGCCCAGCGCATCGTCGCCCGCTATCACCTGGAGCCGCTGTCGGGCCCGGAGGTCGGCGCCTACGTCCGCCATCGCCTGGCCGTCGCCGGTACCCGCGCCGCGCTCTTCGCGCCGTCCTTGCTGGAGCGCCTGTACCGGCTGAGCGGCGGCACGCCGCGGCTGATCAACGTGCTCTGCGACCGCGCCCTGCTCGGCGCCTACGTGCAGGGCAAGGCCGCGGTGGACCGGGCCACCCTGGACAACGCCGCCCGCGAGGTGCTCGGCCCGCGGCGCCACCCAGGACGTCCGGCCGCCCTGGCCGCGCTCCTCGGCATCGGCCTGCTCGCCGGCGTGGCCACGGCCGGCTGGCAGCTGGCGCCGGAGCCCCTGCTGGCCGCCGGCCGCAGCGAACTGGACAGCCTGCTCGCCGCCACAGCCCCCCGGGACATGCTGCCGCCGGCCGGCGCCCCGGACAGCGGCGCAGAGCCGATGCCCTCGTCCGGCCTGCCGGCGGAGGACAGCGTCCCGCCCCTGGAGCCGCCGCGTCCCGAGCCCATCGAGCTGCCGCCGGAGGAAGATGTCGTCGGCCCCGCGCCCGAGAGTCACTGGCTGCACGAGGCGCTGGCGGTACGCGCCCTGTTCGGCCACTGGCAGGCCGCCATCCGTCAGCCCAGCGACCTCGACGGCGCCTGCCGCCAGGTCGAGCAAATGGGCCTGCGCTGCCTGCGCCGGCAGGCCGAGCCGGCATCCCTGGCCAGCCTGCCGCCCCCGCTCATCCTCGAACTCGTCCCGGCCGACGGCCCGCCCTTCCTGGCCACCCTGCTGAGCAGGGACGAGCGGCGAGCGCAACTGGCCGTGGCCGGCGCCGTCCGCGAGGTCGGCCTCACCGCGCTGACGCGCCGCTGGAGCGGCCGCTACGTCCTGCTGCAGCAGGCGCCGCTGGCCCAAGGCCGGCGCCTGAGCCGCGGCAGCCAGGGCGCCGACGTGGCCTGGGTGGATCTGCAACTGGCCCGCTGGGAAGGACAGAACCGGCCGCGCGCCGGCGATCCGCTGTTCGGCAGCGATCTGGAGCGGCGCGTGCGCCAGTTCCAGCAGGCCAACGGCCTGCTCGCCGACGGCGTGGTCGGCGCGCAGACCCTGGAGCGCCTGGCCGGCCTGGGCACCACCGAGATGGCCGCACTGAGCTACTGACATGTCCTACATACTCGAAGCCCTGAAACAATCGGAACACGCCCGCCGGCAGGGCAAGGCGCCGGCCCTCAACAGCCTGCCGCCCCTGCTCGCCGCCCCCCGCGAAACCGCCCGCCGCCGTCCACCGGCCTACCTGTCGCTGGCGCTCGGCCTGACGCTGATCGGCGCAGGCCTCGGCTGGTGGCGTCCCTGGCAGGTCACTGCAGAAGACCGCCTCATGGTCCAGGCGCCGTTGCCCGAAACGCCAGCTCCACAGCCCGCCGCCCTCCGGCCGGCCGACCCCGTGCAGCCGGCCCCGACAGCGCCTGTCGCCGCCAGCGTCGCGCCAGCCCCGGAAGCGGCCAGACCGGCCGTCGCCGCTGCCCCACCGGCCGCTCCGGTCGCCGCTTCCGAGCCGCTGATCCGTGTGGATCCGGTAGCGGAGCCCGACACCCCGTCCTCAGCCCCGCCGCCCGCCGCCCTCCCCGCGGCGCCCCGTCCCGCGCCCGGCGTGCCGGTGCTCCCGCACGCCCTGCCGGCGCCGCCCGAGCGGGTGCTCGGCTTCCACGAGCTGCCCAGCGAGCTGCGCCAGAGCCTCCCGCCCCTGTCCCTCGCCGGCTTCTCCTATGCCGACGAGCCGAAGATGCGCATGGCGGTGATCAACGACCGCATCCTGCACCAGGGCGACCAGGCCGGCCCCGGCATCGTCCTGGAGCAGATCGCCAGCGACGGCGTGGTGCTGAACTACAGGGGCTACCGCTTCCGTCCGCGCTGAGAAATCGCGCCGATCGAGCCGATAACGCTCCGACGCCTTGAAACGGCTTCGCGCACCTGCTTGTCAAGAGTAAGGCCCAGCCAAGGCAGGCCGGTGCCGGGCCGCCGTCCGGCGACAGCGGACGTCCTGGCGCGGGCCACCCTTTTTCCCTGCTCGCCAGGAGCGCCCATCAAGGACCTTTCCATGAACCAGTTGCTTCGCTTCAACCCGCCATCGCGCGCGACACTGCCCCTGCTGATGCTCGCAGGCTGCCTCGGCCTGCCCGCCGAAGCGGGCGAGGCGCCCCCCTACGAATGCGGCGAGAACATGTCCGGCACCCTGGAGGAAACGATCTGCACGGACCAGAACCTCTCGGCGCTGGACCGGAAGATGGCCGAGGTCTACTCGGCCGCGCAGCAGAAGGCCGCCGCCGAGAATCCGGCAGGCCTGGAAGAACGGCAGCGAGGCTGGCTCGAGTCGCGCGACGCCTGCGAGAAGGCTGCGGAGCCGTCCGAATGCCTGCAGGAGAGCTATACACAGCGGATCGCCGAGCTGCAGGCGCGCTACGGGCTGGTTCCCATCAGCGGCACCTTCACCTACACCTGCGACGACGACCAGAACAAGATCATCCACGCCCGCTTCTACGAGACCAATCCACCCTCGCTCTATGCCGAGTACGGCGAGCAAAGCGCGGTCATGATCGCCCAGCCCAGCAGTACCGGCGCCAAATACGCCGGGCTGGACGAAACCACGCTGTGGGAGCACGACAACGATGCGCTGGTCACCTGGGGAGACGACTCACCGGCCATGAAGTGCATCAAGACACCCCTGATCGCGCCCACCGGCGAGGCGCCGGGCAAGGCGGGCGGCTAACCCGCCCGGCTCCTCGGCGGCCACAGGCGCCCCGTCACAGGCGCCACTCCACCCCGGCGTAGAGACTGCGCCCGTCGCCCGGCAGGAACTGGGCGCTGTCCTGTCCGCGGGCGTCGGCGATCACCCCGGTGGCGGCGGCGTAGCGGCGGTCGGAGAGGTTGCGGCCTTCGACGAAGAAGGCCGGCCCCTGCGCCGGCCGGTAGCCGGCCTTGAGCCCCCAGAGGGCGTAGCGGTCGGTGTACAGGGTTTCCGCGTGGTCCACCGCATAGTGGCTCGGCACCCACTCGAAGGTCGGCCCGGCGTACCAGCCCGCCCGCTGCCAGAGCAGCTCGCCCTTGACGAACTGGCGCGGCACGCCGGCCAGGCGGTTGTCGCCGTAGACATCATCGTCATCGAAGCGGAAGTCGTTGAACAGGTACTGCCCGCGCAGGACGAAGGCGCCGACCGACCAGGCGCCGCCCAGCTCGACGCCCTGGTGCAGGGTGCGGTCGGCGTTGACCGTGCCCAGCGGATCGCCGTTGGCGTCGTTCAGCGCCAGCAGCTCGTCGCGGATTTCGCTGCGGTAGACCGCCAGGTCCAGCTCCACGCCGCCGCGGTCGTAACGCAGGCCGGCTTCCCAGGTCCTGGCCCGCTGGGCGTCGTTCTTGCTGACGATCTGGCCGCCGGTCAGCTCGCTGAAGGTCGGCGGCTCGTAGCTCTGGCTGAAGTTGGCGAACAGTTGCACGCCCTCGGCCAGATCGTGGCGCACGCCGAGGCGCGCGACGCGGCCGACGTAGGTCGCCTCGAAGGATTCGTCCTGGAACACGCAGCGGCTGGCGACCGCGGTGCTGCACTTGAGGCGGTCGTCGACCTCGCGCTCCTGGTGCAGCCAGGCCAGCCCGCCGATCAGCGCCCAGCGCTCGACCAGCGGGATTTCCAGCTCGGCGAAGGCGTTCAGGTTGCGCGCGGTCTGGCGCAGCTCGTTGAGTTTGCGCCCGGCGTGGCCGCCGACGTTCTGGTGGCGCACGTCGCGGTTGCGCCCGTGGCTGGCCTCGATGCCGCCGGTCCAGCGCCAGCCCTGGCGCTGCCACTTGTGGGTGAGGCGCAGGCCGTAGTCCTCGCTGTCCACGTCGTACACCTGATGGATGGGGTGCCAGAGATCCTTCTCGCTGTAGAAGCTGGCCAGCTCCAGGCTGTGGCCGCCGCCCAGCGCCCAGACGGTGCGGTTGCCGATGCGGTCGAGGGTGAAGTCGCGGCGCTGATCGTTGCGCAGGTTGTTCGGGGCGGCCTGCTCGTCGTCGTCATGCATCTGTGCCCTGGTCAGGTTGCCCGGCAGTTCGGAGTCGGTTTCCACGTGGGTCAGGTAGAAACGGGTCGACAGCCGATCCGTGAGCCGCCCGCCGAGGTTGACGAAGTAGCGCTGGTTGTCCTGCCGGGCATGCTCGCGAAAACCGTCCTGGGACGAGTCGGTCATGCTCAGGTAGGCGTCCCAATCGCCGAAGTCCTGGGCGACCGCCAGGTACAGCCGCTGGTAGTCGAAGCTGCCGCCCTCGTAGCGCAGATCCAGCGGCGGTGCGCTCCTGCCGGTGGGCGCGACGAAGTTGACCGCCCCGCCGAGGGTGGCCGTACCGTAGTGCCAGGCGTTGGCGCCGCGCAGCACCTCGATGTGGTCGGTGGCCAGGGGTTCGATGACCTGGAAGTCGAAACTGCCGTCGGCCAGGTTGACCGGCGCGCCGTCCTGCATCAGCAGCAGGCCGCGGCCATGGAAGGTGCGTTGCAGGCCGGAGCCGCGGATCGACAGGCGCGACTCCTCGGCGCCGAAGCGCGGCTGGACGAACACCCCGGTGGCCATGCCCAGGGCGTCCTGCAGGGTGCTGCTGCGGCCGGTCTTCCAGGTTTCGCTATCGACCAGCGTGGCGCCGCCGGGAATCCGCGCGAACTCGGCGCGTTTCTCGGCCAGGGTCGGCGCGGTCGGGTCCGATTCGTGGCGTGCATCGATGGTCATGCTGTCCAGTTCGATCTGTTCGGCAAAAGCAGGGGTTGCCAGGCCGGCGCTCAGGGCCAGCAGGCTCAGAATGGATGAAGGGCGCATCCCCGTCGTCTCCTTTGATTCTTCTTCGTTCCGTGTCGGGCATGGGCCCGGCCGTGGCCGGAACCACGCCGAAGTCGCAGGAAGGGTCGGCTTCGCGGGCGCACGCTCCCGCCACGGGCAGACGCCCGGGGATGGGAGCGACGGCGAAGCCAGGCGGGAATCAGGGCGCGCGGGGATTGGCCGGAGGCCAGTGCTGGCGGGGCGGCGCCTTGCCGCGCCGGGCCCGACCGCGACGCCAGGTGTGCAGCGGGCGCAGCCAGGCGCCGAGGACGAACAGCAGGGCCAGATCGACGAGGGCGAGGCAGCTGCAGAGCGGGCATTTGAAGAAGGCCGGCATCTGCGTCGAATCCTCCTCATCGCCATGGGACATCGGTCCGGCATGCCCTTCGCTCGCACAGGAGCCCTCCACCCCGGCCGGCATGAAGCCGACCATCTGTCCATGACCGAGGCTGCAATGCAACGCGCCGAGCAGGACGCTGAAATACAGCATCCAGGCGATCAGCGAGCGGTGGGCGCGCGGGAGGTCCATGGGCGTGGAGCAGGCCGGAGATTGGGAGGGCGAAAATCTATCCGATGGCTGCGCCCCATGACAGCCCCGCCGCGCCTATTTACACTGCCCCAGTCTTGTGCCGACGCCTCTGCCGCCGATGCAGCCACTCTTCCAGCACTTCATCCGCCTGCCTTCCGCCGGACTGCTGTTCATCCAGCTGCTGGGCGTGCTGCTCTATCCGCTGATGGAGGACACCCAGATCGGACCGGCGCTGCTCGGGGCCTTCGGGATCGTCGTGCTGGGCGCGGCGCTGCGCATGGTGCGCCGCAGCGCCGCGGTGACCTGGATCGCCCTGGTGCTGGCCGTCGCCATCCTCGTCCTGATGCTGGCCAACACCGTGGTCTCCGCCTGGGAGATCAAGCTGAGCCTGGCCCTGCTGGAGAGCGCCTTCTATTTCTATGCGGCAGGCAGCCTGATCTTCTACATGATGGAGGACCAGCGGGCGACCACCGACGAGCTCTTCGCCGCCGGCGCGACCTTCACCCTGCTGGCCTGGGCCTTCGCCTACCTGTTCATGGCCTGCCAGCTCGTCGCCCCGGACAGCTTCGTCGGCCAGGTGAATCCCGGCGCGACGCGCAGCTGGATGGACCTGCTGTTCTTGAGCTTCACCACCCTCTCCGGGGTCGGCGTCGGCGACATCCTGCCGCTCAAGCCCTTTTCCCGCGCCCTGGTGATGCTCGAGGAATTCGCCGGAGTCATGTATTTCACCCTGGTGGTCTCGCGCCTGATCGGCCTGACGATCCTCGGCGCCAGGCGTTAGGCAGGCGTCTTCGCCCCTCCGGGGCCGAGTCGCCCAACGACGGCACAGGCCGCTAGACTGGAATCAGCCCCCTTCCCAGCCTGCGAGGCCTCATGAATCGACCGCTGGAAATCCCCACCCTCTCCGTCGCCGGACTTGACCTGCGCGCCCACTGGATGCCCTTCACCGCCAACCGCAACTTCCAGCGCGACCCGCGCCTGGTGGTCGCGGCGCAGGGCAATTACCTGACCGACGCCGAAGGCCGGCAGGTCTACGACAGCCTCTCCGGCCTCTGGTGCTGCGGCGCCGGGCACGGCCGCCGGGAGATCGCCGAGGCGGTGGCGCGCCAGCTCGGCACCCTCGACTACTCCCCCGGCTTCCAGTTCGGCCACCCGCTGTCCTTCCGCCTGGCGGAGCGGATCGCCGGCCTGACCCCGGCCGGCCTCGACCACGTGTTCTTCACCAACTCCGGCTCGGAATGCGCCGACACCGCGCTGAAGATCGCCCGCGCCTACTGGCGCCTGAAGGGCAAGGCCGGCAAGACCAGACTGATCGGCCGCGCCCGCGGCTACCACGGAGTCAACGTCGGCGGCACCGCCCTGGGCGGCATCGTCGGCAACCGCAAGGCCTTCGGCCCGCTGCTGGACGTCGACCACCTGCCGCACACCCTGCTCGCCGAGAACGCCTTCAGCCGCGGCCTGCCCGCGCACGGCGGCGCGGCGCTGGCCGACGGGCTGCTCCGGCTGATCGAGCTGCACGACGCCTCGAACATCGCCGCGGTGATCGTCGAGCCGATGTCCGGCTCGGCCGGCGTCCTGGTCCCGCCCGAGGGCTACCTTGCGCGGCTGCGGGAGATCTGCGACCGCCACGAGATCCTGCTGATCTTCGACGAGGTCATCACCGGTTTCGGCCGCACCGGCGCGCTGTTCGGCGCCGAGCGCTTCGGCGTGACGCCGGACATCCTCAACCTGGCCAAGCAGCTCACCAACGGCGCCATCCCCATGGGCGCGGTGGTGGTCAGCGGGGCGATCTACGACACCTTCATGCAGCAGGACCTGCCCGAGCACGCGGTGGAGTTTGCCCATGGCTACACCTACTCGGCCCACCCGGTCGCCTGTGCCGCCGCCCTCGCCACGCTCGAGCTGCTGGAGCGCGAGAGCCTGGTGCAGCAGGCGGCGGAGCTGGCCCCCCACTTCGAGAACGCCCTGCACGGCCTGCGCGGTGCGCGGCACATCCTCGACATCCGCAACTGCGGCCTGGCCGGCGCCCTGCAGCTCGCCCCGCGCGACGGCGATGCCCTGATCCGGCCCTTCGAGGCGGCCATGCAGCTCTGGCGGCGGGGCTTTTACGTGCGCTTCGGCGGCGATACCCTGCAGTTCGGCCCCCCCTTCACCAGCTCCGCCAGCGAACTCGACCGCCTGTTCGACGCCGTGGGCGAGGTGCTCGGCGGGCTCGACTAAAGAAGGCCGGCGGCTCGGCGCGAAAGCCTCCGCATAATGGCAGTTTGATCTATTCTGCCCCTGGCTCCGTCTGCCGCCTGTGAGGCAGACGGGTGTATTCCCGCCGGCCGGAGTGCCGGCCCAGCAGTAGAGCGGACATGCATTCGCCAGAAAGCACCCCAGAAGAAACCGGTCGCGGGCCAGGGACGGCCTGCGACTGCAGCCGGGCCGCCAGCCTCGAGATCATCCTCGACAGCATCGACGCCATCGTCTATGTGGCGGACATGCACAGCCATGACCTGCTGTTTCTCAACAGCTACGGACGCCAGTACTACGGCAATCCCGGAGGGATGAAGTGCTGGCAGGTGATGCAGGCCGGACAGTCCGGCCCCTGCGACTTCTGCAGCAACCCCTATCTGCTCGACGGCAACGGCGAGCCGGCCGGCGTCCACGTCTGGGAGATCCGCAACACCCGTACCGGCCGCTGGTACGAATGCCGCGACCGGGCGCGCTACTGGGCGGACGGCCGCCTGGTGCGCATCGAGATCGCCACCGACATCACCGAGCGCAAGCGCATCGAGGCGGAGCTCGCCGAGGCCAAGCACCAGGCCGAAGCCCTGGCGCAGATCGACGAGCTCACCGGCCTGAACAACCGCCGGGCGTTCTTCCAGCTGGGCCTGCAGGCCTTCAGGCAGGCCGCGCGTGCCGCCAGCCCCATCGCCGTGATCATGTTCGACCTCGATCATTTCAAGCAGATCAACGATGTCCATGGCCACCTCGTCGGCGACAAGGTGCTGGTCGCGGTGGCCGACAGCATGCGCGCGCAGGTGCGCGAGGCGGACATCGCCGGACGGCTCGGCGGCGAGGAATTCGCGCTGATCCTTCCGGAAACCTCCCTGCCCGAGGCGCTGACCGTCGCCGAACGGCTGCGCGGCGCCATCGCCGCCACCAGCCTCGCGCACGGCGCCGGTCGTCATCCGCTGCACCTCCAGCTTCGGCGTCGCCGTCTGCGAGAACGGTTCGCTGGACCTCGAACACATGCTCAGCCTGGCGGATGCGGAGCTCTACAAGGCCAAGCGCAACGGACGCAACCGGGTGGAGCACACCCGCTGAAGGCGCTGCTACTTCGCCGTCCTGCAGGTCCGCACAGGGCCTTGCCACCCGCAGCCGTGGCGACGCCCTCGTGTAGCCGTAGGATGGGTTGACGCAGCGATACCCATCCTACGGCGTGAGGCAGTGGCCATCGGAAGGCCGTCCCGGAAGGATGGCAGGCGGAAAATACTGCAGCCACCCGGCTGGCCGCATGACTCGGGATACATTCCGCTTCAGCGAAGGCGCAACGCCAGGCTGACCGAACATCCGGTTCGGCTTGCCACGGAAGCCAAATGCGTATAATTATCAGTTGCCAATTCTCGCACCCACCCCGTTGATGCCGACTCCCCTTCCCGTCCTGCGCACAGCCATGCCGAGCCATGACTGGCGGAGAGTCGCTCATCTGCCGTACAGGATGAATCACCCATGAGTCGTATCGTTTCCGCGCTGCCCGGGCGCATCCGCATCCGTGACCGAGTGCTGCGGGACCGGGCGCGCCTGGCCCGGATTGAGGAGGCCCTGGCCGGCCTCGAAGGCGTCGACAGCCTGCAGCCCAACGCCCGTGCCGGCAGCCTCGTCCTGCACTTCGATGCCGCGCGGACCGCGGTCGAGGCGCTGGAGGCGAAGGTCGACTCGATCATCGACGCCGAACTGGCCCGGCCCCACGCGCCGCGCCGGCGCTCGCTGAAGATGCAGATCAACCGCGGCGCCAAGCTCGGCATGCTGGGCAGCCTGGCCGCCTCGCTGGCGCTGGCCGCGGCCGGCAAGAAAGGCGCGCATGCCGTCACCGGCGGCCTGTTCGTGGCCTGCCTGGGCGTGCACCTGGGCGTGCATCGGCGCTCGCTGGTGCGCTGAGCATCCCAGGCCACGCTCCGCGCATGGTCTACTCCTCCAGAAGACTGCGCAGCATCCAGGCGGTCTTCTCGTGCACCTCCAGCCGCTGGGTGAGCAGATCGGCCGTCGGCTGGTCGCCGGCCTTCTCGACCACCGGGAAGAGCTTGCGGGCGGTGCGGGCGGTCGCTTCCTGGGCGGCGACCAGATGACGGACCATCTCGCTCGCCTTCGGCACCCCCTTCACCTCCTCGATGGAAGCCAGTCTGGCGAATTCCGCATAGGTGCCCGGCGCCGGAAAGCCCAGCGCGCGGATGCGCTCGGCGATCAGGTCGAGGGCATCCCATTGCTCGGTGTACTGGGTCATGAACATCTGGTGCAGTGTATTGAACTGCGGGCCGGTCACGTTCCAGTGAAAGTTGTGGGTCATCAGATAGAGCGCGAAGCTGTCGGCGAGCAGTGCCGACAGGCCGTTGGCGATCTGCTCGCGATCCGCGGCCTCGATGCCGATATCGATGGCGGGAAGCTTGGCTTTGCGGTTTTCCATGGGAACACTCCTCTCGAAGAAACGACCTTCCTGATGCCCGGGCGAAGCCATGCTGTCGACCGAATCGGCCAGCCTTGCCAGGAACCGGGCATTCCCGAGCGGGAAGCGGGCTTTCTGGAGCATCCGGAAAAGCGGAAGACGCCCCCAGCAGAAAAAGGTTAGCCCTGAAAGTGACGGTCCACGCCGCCGTCGGTGAACGGCGAAGAGCCAGCAGCGTGCAGATGGCCGGGCGCTACGCCAGCCACTGCGGCCGCAGCAACATGACCGCCCCCAGAGCCAGCATGACTGCCCCGCTCACACGCTTGAGCCAGCGCCCCGCCCGTTCCTACAGCTGCCGCCCGCCGAGGGCGAGCAGCGCACTGGCCACCATCAGCAGGTCGTCCGCCAGCTAGCCCAGCACATACAGGCCCAGGTAGGCATAGTGGGCGGCCGGAGTCAGGTCCTGGCGGGCGAGGATCGCCGTGTAGAGCGCCGGGAAGCCTGCGGTGCACAGCAGCTCGACGACGTTCACCAGCAGCGCCAGCACGGCGACGCCGGCGAGCGCCGGCAGCAGCCGCTCGGCCTGCAGGATGGCACGCAGGCGGGCATAGAGCCCGGGCTTGGCCGCGGCCGGTATCGACAGCGTGAAGTCGCCGCCCGGCCGCAGTCCGTCCCGGAGATTGAGCGCACCGATCAGCAGGGCCAGGCCGCCGAGCAGCCGGGCCAGCGCCGCGGAGACGCCGACCAGCAGGAACAGGTTGAGCCAGGCGGTCAGGAAGGCGTAGTAGACCGCGCCGCCGGCCAGCACGAAGGTGCCGGCGACCAGCGCCATGCGCCGGCGGTCGTGCAGGCGCACCAGGAGCGAGAGAAGAAACAGCAGCAGCCACATCGCGCAGGGATTGAAGCCGTCGAGCAGGCCGAGGGCCAGGGTGAACAGCAGCAGCCCCAGGCGCTCCACGCTGAGGGTGCCGAACAGCCCGGTTTCGAGCGAATCGACAGGCAACGCTTGCCGATCGAGCAGCGCGACCAGCTCGGCGCTGGTGCGCCCGGCAGCGTCGAAGCCGACCAGCACCCGTTCGCCGATCACGAAGGTCGGCACGCCGGACGGCCAGACGCCGGCCTTGCGGGAAATCCGCAAGAGATCCTCGCGCGCCGCGGCATCGCGGTCCACCGGGCGCAGGACGATGCGCAGCTCGGGGCGCTCGGCGGCCAGCTCGGCGAGAAAGGCCTTGGCCACGCTGCAGTGCGGACAGCCGTCGCGCACGAACACCTCGACCGTCTGCTCCCCGGCGTGGTCCGCTGGCGGTTCGGCGAACGCCGAAGGCGGGCCTGCGAGCAGAAACAGCAGCACCAGCCGGCACAGCAGCGACACTCGCTCAGCGCCCATCGAGCCGCCCGACGCAGCCGGCGGCGATGGCGATCAGTTCGCGGGCCAGCTCGCGGGCGCCCGGCCAGGCATCCGCCAGCTCAGGCAGGTAGATCTCCAGCCCCAGGTAGAGAAAGGCCGGGTTGCGCCACACCTGCGGTGGGATGATGGTGCGCGCGTGCAGGTCGGCGCCCTCGTCGCCGAGGGGCACCACACGGACCTCCGCGCCGGTCAGGCGCTCGGCACCGGCCAACGCCGTGCGCAGGCAGGCGCACAGTGCCGGGTCGGCGCAGATCAGGTCGGCGCCGAGCTGCGGATCGGAGCCGCTGTGCAGGTCGATGAGCAAACGGTGACGATTGAGCACATGGGGCAGCAGCTGCAGGTACAGTGCCCGGTGCAGGGCCTCGTACTGGAAGCGCCGCGCGGCGGGCGGCGGCTGCCCGGACAGCCCTTCCGGGATCTCCAGCACCGCCACCTGCGCCGGGTCCATGCCTCCGGCCACGGCCTGGCCGAAGGCCAGTTCCTCGCGGTGGATGCCGATCACCAGCAGCGTCGGGGGGGTGTTCATCGGCGCCGCTCAGGAGTCGCCGGTCCACTCGTAGAGCACGAGCGTGCCCGGATCACACTGGCAGCAGGACGATCCACAAGTGGAGCCGGCGGGCAGGCGGCGCACGCGGCCCTTGCGCTCCAGGGTGGCGAGCATGGCCTCGACCGCCTCCGGCGTGCTGCCGGTGGCCGTCGCCAGATCGCGCAGGCTGGCCCGGCCGTGCAGTCGCAGGTACTGGCCGATCTCCGACAGGATCATGGTCTTCCTCCTCAGGTTCGCTGGGGAACAGCTGCCGGGGCGCCGCGCCCGGCGAAACGGCGCATGGCGTACAGCACCAGGCCGAAGAACATCAGCAGCGCACCGATCCAGACCAGCGAAGACAGCGGGTGACGGGTCAGGGTCGCCGCCTGGTAGAACAGGGTCGACACGCCATAGGCCAGCCCGGTGGTCCAGAGCGCCACGAACAGCGTCCAGCGCGGACCGGACTCCTGGTAGACCGTCGCGGTTGCCGAGGTGCAGGGCATGTAGAGCAGAATGAACAGCAGGTAGGCGAAGGCGCCGGCACGCCCGTCGAAGCGGCTCGCCATGGCACCGAAGACGCTGCTGGTTCGGGCCTGATCCGCCTCCGGCAGGCTCTGGCTCTGCGCCTCGATGCCGGCGACATCCCGGCGCCAGGAAGTGCTGCCCGGCAGCAGCTTGAGCCAGCCGTCGAACAGCGCGGCGAGGTTGGCGGGGATGGTCGCGAAGGCGGCGGCGATGCCGGCGCCCAGGGCGAGGGGTGACCTCTCGCCGGCATCCTGCGAGCCTGCCGCCAGGGACGCATAGGCGGCGTTCAGGGTGCCCACTATCGCCTCCTTGGCCAGCACGCCGGTGAAGATGCCGACCACCGCCGGCCAGTTGTCCTCGTCCAGCCCCAGCGGCGCGAAGGCCGGTGCGACGCCGCGGCCCACGGCGGCCAGCACCGATCGGTCGCTGTTCTCATTGCTGTAACTGCCGTCGGTGCCCAGCGCATTGAGCACGTTCACCACCAGTACCATGGGCACGATCACCCGCCCGGCGCGAAAGATGAAGCGCTTCAGGCGGTCCCAGGCATGGATCAGCACGCCCCGCACGGTCGGCACATGGTAGGGCGGCAACTCCATGATGAAGGGCGTGGCCTCGCCCTGCAGCAGGGTGTTCTTCAGCACCAGCCCGGTCAGCACCGCCACCGCAATGCCGATCAGGTACAGGCCGAACACCACGTTCTGCGCACCCTCGGGGAAGAAGGCCGCGGCCAGCAGCACATAGACCGGCAGGCGGGCGCCGCAGGACATGAAGTGCGCCATGGCGATGGTCATCAGGCGGTCGCGGCGGTGTTCCAGGGTGCGGGTCGCCATGATCGCCGGCACCGTGCAGCCGAAGCCGACCAGGAGCGGCACGAAGGACTTGCCCGGCAGGCCGATCCAGCGCATGAAGCGGTCCATCACGAAGGCGGCCCGGGCCATGTAGCCGGAATCCTCCAGCAGCGACAGGGACAGGAACAGAAAGCCGATTATCGGAATGAAGGACGCCACCACCCGCAGGCCGCCGCCGACGCCCTGCGCCAGCAGCAGCACCAGCCAGCCCGGCGCGCCGAGACTGGCCAGCAGCGCACCCAGACCGTCGACCAGCAGCACCCCGACGAGCTGCTCGAAGAAATCGATGAAGGCGCCGCCGAGGTTGATGGTGAGCATGAACATCAGATACATCATCGCCAGAAAGATCGGGATGCCCAGGGCGCGGTTGAGCACCACGCGGTCGATGTGCTCGGTGAGGTCGCGCCCGACCCGGCCGCCGACGCCGACCACCTCGCCGGCCAGGCGGTTGGCCAGCCCGTAGCGGGCATCGGCCACCTGGATGTCGAGGTCCTCGCCCAGCTTCGCGGCAAGCGCCTGCGCCTGCCCGCTCAGCGCACTGCCGGCGGTCTGCCGGGCGAGATCGTCGCCCTCCAGCAGGCGCACCGCCAGCCAGCGCGTCGAGGTGCCGGCATGGGCGGCGGTCGCCGCCAGCTGCGGTGCCAGGGCAGCGATCGCCTCCTCCAGCGCCGCCGCGTAGGCGACCTCGGCGGTCGCGCCGCGGCGTTCGGCGACGGCCTCGGCGATGGCCGCCTTGAGCTTCTCGATGCCCTCGCCCTCGGAGGCGACCACCGGCACCACCGGGCAGCCCAGGCGCTCGACCAGGGCCCTGGCATCCAGCGTCATGCCCCGGGCCTCGGCCACGTCGACCATGTTGAGCACCACCAGCAGCGGCACGCGCATCTCGACGAGCTGGCTGGTCAGGTAGAGGTTGCGCTCCAGGTTGGCGGCGTCGACGATGTTGATCACCAGATCGGCCTCGCTGCCGTGGACATAGTCGCGGGCGAGCTTCTCGTCGAGGGAGACCTCCTGGTCGGTCACGTCCAGCGAGTAGGTGCCCGGCAGGTCCACGACCTCGAAGCGCAGCCCGCGAAACAGGTATTCGCCACTCTTGCGCTCGACCGTCACCCCCGGCCAGTTGCCGACCCGCTGGTGCGAGCCGGTCAGGGCGTTGAACAGGGTGGTCTTGCCGCAGTTGGGATTGCCGACCAGGGCGATCAGGTAGAGGTCCTTCATAGCCGCTCCACCGAGAGCGCGTCGGCCTCGTCCCGGCGCAGCGACAGGGCGAAGCCGCGCACACGGATTTCCACCGGATCGCCCATCGGCGCCACCCGTGTGATGCTGATTTCCGCACCTGGCGTGAGGCCCATCGACAGCAGCTTGCGGCGGTAGGCGCTGCCGCCCTCGGCGAAGCCGAGGACCCTGGCGCGCTCGCCGACGTGAAGATCCCTGAGCAGCATGGAAAAACCTCCTTGTTCGGATGTCGGTCAGTGGCCTGTGGCGGTCGCGGGTCCGGCATCGGAACGCTTCGCGGCGCAGCGTTTCACCCGGGTCCCGGGCTCGCGCGGCAGGCCGGCGCCGGCCAGCGCGCGCAGGAGGATGGCGATGGTGCTGCCGTTGTGCAGCATCGAGGCGGCCACCGGGGTCAGCAGGCCGAAGGCCGCCGCACCGAGGATGCTGGTGTTGAGGCCGGCGGTGAGCTTGAAGTTGCCGTCGATCAGCCGCCGGGTGGCCAGCGCCAGGGCACGGGCGTCGGCGACCCGGGAAAAATCGTCTTCCAGCAAGGTGATGTCGGAAGCCAGGCGGGCGATGTCGGCGCCATGGTGCATGGCGATGCCGACCAGGGCGCCGGTCAGCGCCGGCGCGTCGTTCACCCCGTCGCCGACGAAGGCGATGCGCGCGCCCTCGGCGGCGAGTTGCTGCAGCACCTCGGCCTTCTGCTCCGGCAGCAGGCCGGCGCGAAACTCGTCGAGGCCCAACTCCTCGGCCAGCGCACGGGCGCGCTCCGGCTGGTCGCCGGTGAGCATCAGGATGCGCCGGACGCCCAGCGCGCGCAGCCGCGCCACGGTTTGGGCGGCATTGTCGCGCACGCTCTCGGTCAGCCCCAGGACGCCGATCAGCTCGCCGCCGAAGCCGATGTAGAGGAGGGTCTTGCCTTCGCCGTGCAGGCGCTCGATCACCTCGGCATGGGCCGCGGTGGAGATCCCCTCGTCGTCCTCGATGAAGTGCCGCGAGCCGACCACGACGCGCTTGCCGTCGATCACGCTGGCCACGCCATGGGCGACCACGAACTGCACGGCCTGGTGATCGAAGTGGTGCGGATGTTCGAGGCGGTGGGCCGCCGCCACCACCGCCTCGGCGACCGGATGGACGTAATGCTCCTCGACCGAGGCGGCCAGGTTGGTCAGGTCCTCCGAGGTATAGGCGGCGCTGAAGGCGATCGAATCGGTCACCTTGAGCACGCCGGTGGTCAGGGTGCCGGTCTTGTCGAAGACGAAGGTGTCGGCGCGAGCCAGGCGCTCCAGGGCCTTGGCGCTCTTGATCAGGATCGCCGACTGTCCGGCGCGGTACATCGCCGCCTTGAAGGCCACCGGCGTGGCCAGTTTCAAGGCACAGGAATAGTCGGCCTGCAGCACCGCCGCGACGCGCTGCCCGTCGCCGGTCAGCAGCCAGGTGGCGCCGGCCAGGCCGAGCACCATGGGCACCAGGCGGTCGGCCAGGCGCGCGGCCTCGAGCTGGGTCTCGCTCTTCACCGAGAGCGACTGCTCGACGAATTCGGCGATCCGCGCGGCGGCGGCCTGCCGGCCGACCCGCTCGGCGTAGATGCGCAGGCGCCCCTCCTCGATCAGGGTCGCCGACAGCACCCGGTCGCCGCGCCGGCGTACCACCGGCACGCTCTCGCCGGTCATGGTCGCCTCGTTGACCAGCGCCTCGCCGCCGAGCACGGTGCCGTCCACCGGGATCACCGTGCCGGTGGCGGCGATCACGCTGTCGCCGACCTGCACCTCGGCGGCATCGATCAGCGTCTCGACGCCGTTGCGCTCGACCCACACCTCGCCGCCCGGCGGGCGCAACAGGTGCTTGAGCAGCTCGTCGGAGCGGCGCTCGATGGACTCCTCGAGGTATTCGCCGAGCGCCAGTAGAAAGGAAGTGGTATTGGCGGCGAGAAAATCGCTGCGGCCGATGGAGATGCCCACGGCGAGAGCTTCCAGCACATGGGAGGTGATGCCCTTCTCGAGAAAGTCGTCGACCGCTTCGCCGAGCAGCGGCACGGCGGCGCCGAAGGCGACCGGCGCCTGCAGGGTCGGCTGCAGGCTGGAGGTGGCCAGCAATGTAGCGCCGCTCATGGCCACCGCGCCCAGGCGCGCGGCCTCGCTGTGCCGGTGGTTGGCGGCCGGCAGCGGCAGGCCCGACGGCGACAGGGCGAGAATGGCGGCGGCCAGGCTGTCGGGGTCGGTGACGCCCGGCTCGAACTCCACCACCAGCGAGCGCGCCGCCGGATTGGCGCGCGCCTGCAGCACGCCCTTGAGGGTTCTGACCTCGTATTCGATGCTGTGCGCATCGAGCGGCATGCCCGCCCGGCAGCGGTAGCGAAAGCGCACCCGACCGAGCGTTTGGTGCAGCGGCTGCAGCCGGACGAACCAGTCGCCGTCCATCAGTCCTCTCCGTGACGCTCGGCGGCGACCTCGGCCTTGAGGTCGGCCATCTGCTCCTTCATCTCCTCGAAGCCGCCGGCGACGCCGGCATAGAGCTTCATGCCGGCCTTGATCAGCTTGCCGCGCAGCTCCTCGTCGGCCAGCACCCAGGCCGCGGTGGCGCCGAGCACCGCGCCGAGCAGGAACTGCTCGGCATTGCCCGAACGCAGGAAGGCCGGCATGTTCTGCAGCAGGCCGGCATCGAACAGGCCGGCGCCGGGGAAGCCGCCGCCGAACGCGCCATTGCCACCGTAGCCGTATCCATAGCCGTGGCCATGGTGGTGGTAGGTACCGCCATGCATGCCATCGAAACCTTGCTGCGGCTGCGGCCCGCCGCCATACCCACCGTAACCGCCATATGCCGTCCCATAGCCGCCGCCCTCGCCGTACTGCGACCCGGCCGCCTGGGGCGGCATTTCGCCATAACCCATGCCATAGGGTCCGCCGCCGGCGTACTGCTTCTTGTACTTATGCTTCTTGCCCATCCTGTTTCTCCTTGTCGAGCCGGGCCGCATCGCGCAGCAGCTGTTCGAGCAGCAGCACGCCCCCGGCACCGAGTGCAGCGGCGACCAGCGCGCTGGAATAGTCGCCCTGGCGGACGGCCGTCGCGGCCCGCGACCCGGCGGCGAATGCCGTGCCGCCCTGCAGGGCCTGGCGCAGCACCTTCCGCAGCTGGGTCGGCGACTGCGGGCGGGCGCCGCCCTGGAACGCCGAGAGACAGGCGGTGGCGACGAAGGCGCGGGTGAATTCGGTGCTCATGGGCAGCGGCGGCGGATAGAGCGGATACGCCGGATAGGCCACATGGCCGGGGCCGAGGGGCTGGTATCTCATGGTGCCCGATCCCCCCTCTTGCCCTCAGTGCCT
Source organism: Azotobacter salinestris (assembly GCF_009363155.1). Taxonomy (NCBI): domain Bacteria; kingdom Pseudomonadati; phylum Pseudomonadota; class Gammaproteobacteria; order Pseudomonadales; family Pseudomonadaceae; genus Azotobacter; species Azotobacter salinestris. The sequence goes on along the minus strand of NZ_CP045302.1, from coordinate 4,695,542 downwards.
TCCAGGGACTCGCTGGCGGTCCAGAGATGGCGCTCGCCCCCGACCGCTCCGCCCTGCCTGCCCTGTGCGCCCTGGGTGCCCGGCGTGCCCGTCACCGGCTCGGCGGCGGCGCGCGCCGTGGCCGCCTCCTCCTCGTTCAGGTGCGGGGGTTCGCCGGCGGCGGCCTGCTCGGGCCCGGGTGCGGCCTCCTGCCTCCCGGCGAGACGGGCGCGGGCCCGCGCCGAGGCGTTCTCGATCGCCTCCAGACTGGACACGGTGGCGCCGCGCAGACCGCCCTGGGCCTTGTCCAGGCCCTCTTGGGTCTTCTCGCTCTTGAACAGCTTGAGCAACGCGGCTCCCGTCACGACGCCGACGGCAAAGGGAATGATATGGAACATCTCAGTCCTCCTTTCGATTTCGACCGGGCCGGTTCTTCAGCAGATAGACCCCCGTCCCGCCTGCCAGCATGCCGGCCAGCATGGCGGGATGGCTGTGACGCAAGAGGGGGCTGAAAATGCCGAGCGGACCGGCCTGGATGCCCAGATGGGCGAACGCCCGCTCCATGAAGTCGGAAAGCGGGCCGTGCTGCACGTAGGCCTGTTGCGGCGGGATGCCCCTGTCCGCGTGGTAGCGCTCCTGCGCCATGGCCTCCAGCACCGCCTGGCGGAACGCCGGCAGGTGCCGCTCCAGCGAGGCCGCCCGCAGGCTCTGGAACACCCGGCGCGCCTCGGGCTCGGCCGCCTGGGAGAGCAGATAGTCGTACAGGCGGATGTTGGCGATCTCGCCGGCGACCGCCCGCTCGCAGTTGACCAGCCAGCTGGGCGAGACGCTGGTTTCCTGCGGGAAGGGATTCAACGGGCGGGGAATGCCGAAGCGCTGGCACAGGTTCGAGAGCGCGGCGATGTGCCGCTCCTCGGAGCGCAGGATGCTGGCGAAGGGCTGACGCGCCCCGAACGCCTCGACCACTCCGGCATAGAAGCTCTGGGCGGCGTATTCGTCGTAGAGGGCGATGCGCACGGCCTGATGCAGGATGGGAAAGGGAGCGGCGGGATCGATCCGCTGGCTGCGCAGGATCGGCTCGTCATAGTTTCTCATGCATGATCTCCCCGTAGATCTCACGCAGAATCTGCTCGAGAGTCGCCGCGGCAGGCGATTCGACGCCGGCCAGGAAATCGCTCCAGGCCTCGGCCGGAATCACCTGCGGGTCGTATTCCACGGAGCACGAGCGAGCCAGCAGATTGACCCTTATCGAGTGCACGCCCGGCGTGCGATCCAGAATAGATTTGAATTGTCGGGCCTGCCGGCCCTGGCGGACGATTGACTCGTAGTCGGCCACCAGCTTGAGGCGGATACGCCCGTGGATGTGGTGGGCGATGCGGATGTAGACGAGGTAGCCGCGCAGTTCATCGAAGCTGAGCATCGGGGAAACCTCCCCACGGCGATTCGGATGGATTGGCGGGGGAGATCCGCCGCCCGCCTGCGGCCGGGCGCTGCCGGCGAATGCCCGGAGCCGGGCGGCAGGCTGGCCCGGCGTCGCTCAAAAGCTATGGCAGCATTATCCGTGGCTGTCAAAACGCGAAGGACTCGCATCGGGCGCGGCGCGCCACGGACCGTCCGGGAAGCGCTGGGCGGAGCGTCGTGGGCGGGGGCGGCCCTCCCCCTGTCCCACGGCAAACGGTCAGGGTGGCGCTGCCCGTCCCGCTAGATCAGCCCCTCCGCCTGCATCGCCTTCTGCACGGCGGGCCGCGCCGCCACCCGGTCGTGGAAGGCGCGCAAGGCCGGCCAGGGGGACAGATCGATGTCCAGCGGCTTGGTCCAGCTCAGCACGGTGAACAGATAGGCGTCGGCCACGGAGAAGCGCGCACCGTTTAGGTAGTCCTGGCCGGTGAGCACCTTGTCGACGTAGGCCAGGCGCTTCTCGAGGGCGGCCAGTGCGGCCTGCTTCCACTCGGGAGTGATCTGCGAATTGAACAGCTGACCGATCTCCTTGTGCAGTTCGCTGCTGATGAAGAACAGCCATTCGTGGACGCGGAACCGTTCCAGGGTGCCGTTGGAGGGCAGCAGACCGGCCTCGGGCAACTTCTCGGCGAGGAACAGGGCGATGGCCCCGCTTTCGGTGAGCCGCTGGCCGTCGTTCAGCTGCAGGGTCGGCACATAACCCTTGGAATTGACGTTGTAGTAATCCCCACCGCCCTCGATGGTATGACTCTTCAGATCTACCTTCTCCAATTCATAGGGCAGGCCCAGTTCGCAAAGAACGATGTGCGGAACCAGGGAGCAAGCCCCCGGGGTGTAGTAGAGCTTCATGGTTTCTCCTCGATCGACGAATTGCTCGGCTCGCCCGGCAATCTTAGAACGGCCCCGTCGCCTCTGCTAACAGAGCATCGAAAACCAGCGGACACCGCCCGGAGTCGGCTGGAGTGCGATCTTGCGGGGAGTCGGCTCGCCACTGCCGCGGCCTGCGCCTTCCTCCGGCCGGCCATGGCCAGACCATGCCGCACCAGCCCTCGGCCCAGACGCCCCGGCGCTGCGCGCCATGAGGCCGGGCAGATCGCCTGTGCCACCCGATCAGCCCCCAGCTTCCGGCTCTCGCCGTACGGCTGACAGACGCCGTGGCTGGCGTCGCCGCGGCCACCGCGGTAGAGGTTGACGAAATCTTATCTGCCGGACTCCGGAAAAACGGCTCCCGATCCCGGCAACCGGACGCCGATCGAGCTGCGGACTCCGCCTACGGAACAGCGGATCGGGCCTGCATGTTTGCCCACAGAAAGTGTGGATCGAACTGTGGACAAATGCGGTATGACTGGCCGCAGAGCCGATGAAACCTGGCCTGGAGGGCAGCGCTCACTTTTTGACCAGCGGCATGACGAAGCCTCCTGCCAGCACATAACCACCTGAAATATCAAGTCATTTCCAGTAGGCCGACAGGAGATAACCGACACGCCCGGAGGTACTACAAGCCCTTGCTTGTCAACTGCCGGCCGGGAAAAAATCTGTGGATAACCCTGTGGGCAATGGCGCACTCAAGCGGCCGGATCGACTCTGCCTTATGCTCAGCCTTTCCGTTTCACCCCATGCCGTTCGCCGAGACAGCGCACGACCGGCCGGCCGCTTCCGCCGAACCGACAGATGTGGAGACACCCATGCCGCACGACCTCGATCCCCCCGCCGCCCTGCTGGAGCTGTGCGCGCTCATGGCGCGGCAGCCGCTGCTGGTCCTGACCGGCGCGGGCCTCAGCACGCCCTCGGGCATTCCGGCCTATCGCGACAAGGAGGGCGTCCGCCATGGCCGGACGCCGATGACCTATCAGGAGTTCACCGGCTCGGCCGCGGCGCGCAGGCGCTACTGGGCGCGCAGCATGATCGGCTGGCCGAAGATGCGCGAGGCGCAGCCGAACGCGGCGCACCAGTCCCTGGCCAGGCTCTCGGCCGGACGGCGGATCGCCGGCCTGATCACCCAGAACGTGGACGGGCTGCATCAGGCGGCCGGCAGCGAGGACGTGATCGAGCTGCACGGCAACCTGCACCGGGTGCGCTGCCTGGATTGCGGCAAACGGCTGTGGCGCAGCGAGATCCAGTCCGTGCTGGAAGCGGAGAACGCCTACCTGCAGGGCGCCGAGGCCGTCCTCGCCCCGGACGGCGACGCCCGGCTGGCGGAGGCCTGGCTGGAGGGGTTCCGCGTCCCCTGGTGCCCCTGCTGCGGCAGCGACCTGCTCAAGCCGGATGTGGTGTTCTACGGCGAGGGCGTGCCGGCCGAGCAGACCGAGGCGACCGCGCGGAGCATCGAGCGGGCGCCGGCGCTGCTGGTGATCGGCTCGACGGTGATGACCTATTCCAGCTTCCGGCTGTGTCGCTCGATCGCCGAGCTGGGCAAGCCGCTGGCGGCGATCAACCAGGGCGCGATGCGCGCCGAAGCCCTGCTGACCCTGAAGATCGAGCGGCCCTGCGAGCAGGTGCTGCCCTGGCTCGCCGAGCGCCTGGGGGTCGCCTAGGGCCTGTTAACACTACTCTCCGCAAGCCGCGTTGCCGCGGCCGTGTGGAGTAGGGTTAACAGGCCCTAAGCCGGAGGAATCAGGGCAGCGGCCGGATCGTCGGCACGTCGAAATGCACGGCGAGCATCGCCACCAGCTCCGATAGCGGCACGTTCTCGTGGGTATCGGTGCTGTTCGGGTATTCCAGATGCACGCCGTAGCGATCCGCACTCTGCCCGAGTGTGTAGAGCCAGGCGCGCACGCCGGGCTCCTCGCGGTGCAGCAGATAGACGGCCCGCGGGTCCAGCGAGGTCGTGGCATCGATGCCGAAGGCATCCGGCCCCAGCTGCTCGCTCAGCAGCAACAACACATGGCGAATGTCCTGATGTTTGTCCAGCGCCCAGATATTCATGCTCGCGCTCCGTATCTCCCACCGCTTCCGAAACAGCATTCTTCAAAACCGGTTGCAAAAAACCGAGCGTTGCACGCGGTATCACGGCGGATGACGATCTGCTCTAATGCGGCCCGATCAGCGGTCGGCCATGCGCCAATCGCCCCCGCCAGGGCAGCCCGCAGGCTGCGGGGATGTTGCCAAACCGCTCGTCGGACGGCAACGACAGGCCCGGGCACAGGCGGAAGAACATCATGAACCGGAAAGCCCGGCGTAGGCGCAGCGGCTTTGCAGTGACAAGGGGAGAAAAATGGGTGAGGTGAATTCATCGCCTGTATCGACGGAAGTGTTCAACCTGATCGTCCCGCTCGAGCGAAAGCTGAAGGCGCATCTGCGCCTGCTGCCCGACCGGCACCGCGCCGACACCTGGCTGCTGGACGTGCGCCTGTTCTACGAGACCCATCCGGCGGGCCGGACCAGCTTCACCCTGAACGGCTACACCCGCGAAGAGGCCGAGGCGGAGGCACGCAATATCAGGAACAACGCCTACCTGATGCAGGAAATCGATCAGTACCTCTGGAGCGAGAACGACTGATCCCCGCCGCCAGGCGTGCCCGCCCCCGCGCGGGCGCGCCCTCCGGAACGCCCGGATGCCGGGCGCTCGCCCTGCCCTCTCCCCTCAGAACAACGGCACGCTGTACAGGACAATCAGCCGGTTCTCGTCGATGTCGCGCTGGCTGGCCACGTGGCTGCGCAGCGAGGCGTTGGCCCAGGCGATGCCCAGCCCCTTGAGCGGGCCGCTCTGCAGCACGTAGTCGAGGCGCAGGTCGCGCTCCCATTCCCGGTCGCTGCGCGCACGGCCGGCAACGTCGATGTGCCAAGCCTTGTTGTAGATCACCCGGGCGCTCAGGCCGGGAAGGCCGAGTGCGGCGAAGTCGTAGCTGTAGGTCGCGCCCAGCACGCGCTCGCCGGCGCAGCTGAAGCCGCCGATCTGGCGGGTGGCGATGGTGTAGCTGGTGGCGCCGTCGCTCTGGTTGAGATAGGGCAGCTCGCTGTCGCCCTCGTTCTGCTGGTAGCCGAGGCCCAGCGCATGGCCGCCGAGGCGGTAGGTGAACAGCGCGCTCCACAGCCGGCTGTCCACCTCGCCCTTCTCCAGGTCGTTGGCCAGCCGCGCGTCGCCGATGGTGTAGCCGTCGGCGCGGCCGGCGGCGCTGGCGTTGTCGCCGTCCGGCTCGCTGTGGAAATAGCGCAGGTCGCTGGTCAGGCTGCCGACCGGCAGCGCCAGGGTATGGGTCAGGCCGACGAAGTGCTGCTCGTAGAAGTCCTCCAGGGTCGCGTAGTAGTACTGCAGCAGCAGGTTCTTGCCGATTCGGTAGTCGGCGCCGCCGTAGTAGAACTTGTTGCTGCGCCGGGTGCGGTTGCCGGGCACGCTGAGCGCCTGGCGGTCGGTGGAGGCGCGCCCCTTGGCGTGCTCCAGCATGCCGCCGATCAGCGTCAGGTCGGCGAACTCGGCGGAGGTGATCTGCCCGCCCTCGAAGGTCTGCGGCAGCAGGCGGCCGTCGTTGAACACCACCACCGGCAGGCGCGGCTGCAGGGTGCCGATGTGCGCCTCGGTCCTGGAGATGCGCAGCTTGCCGGTCAGGCCGAGAGAGCCGAAGTGGTCGACCGCGCTGTTGTCGTGGTCGAGGGGGAACAGCTGGCCGGGATTGCGGCTGCGCCCGGCCTTGTCGGTGCGTCCGCCGGAATCCAGCTTGACGCCGAGCAGGCCGATGGCATTGAGGCCGACGCCGACCGGTCCCTGGGTGTAGCCGGAGCGGAAATTGAGTATGAAACCCTGCCCCCACTCCTCCGCCTTCGAGGGCGCCGCCTCGCCGCTGCGGTAATCCTGATTGAAGTAGAAGTTGCGCAGGCCGAGGCTGGCCTTGCTGTCATCGATGAAACCTGCGGCGGATGCGCATGGCAGACCCACGACGCCCGCCACCGTGGCCATGGCCAGAATGGACGTTCTCATGCTTCAGCTCCGGAAGCGTGCAATTGGTCGGGTCGGCCGGGAGAACGTTTCGTCGTCGAATGGGCTGTCGCGGACCGACCCCCGTGAAGGTGTCGGCTTGGAGGAAACCCGCGGCGTCAGGCGATGGCCTGGCGGCGGGTGAAGTCCTGCAGGATGTCGCTGCGCAGCTCGGCGAGCCGCGGATCGTCGCGCCTCCTCGGATGGGGCAGATCGACCGGAACGATGCGCCGGATGCGTCCGGGGCGCGGCTCCATCACCACCACCCGGTCGCCGAGCAGCACCGCCTCGTCGACGTCGTGGGTGACCAGCACGGTGGTGATGCCCTCGGTCTGCCAGATGCGCGCCAGCTCGTCCTGCAACTGGGCGCGGGTCAGCGCATCGAGGGCGCCGAAGGGCTCGTCGAGGAGCAGGACCTTCGGCCGGTTGACCAGCCCGCGGGCGATCGCCACGCGCTGGCTCATGCCGCCGGAGAGCTGCGCCGGCCAGGCCCTGGCGAAGTGTTTCAGGCCGACCAGCTCCAGGTGCGCGTGGACCCGGGCCAGGCGCTCGGCCTTGTCCAGCGGCGAGTTGGCCAGCGCCAGCAGCACGTTGTCCTCCACCGTCAGCCAGGGGTACAGGCGGTGATCCTGGAAGACGATGCCGCGCGCCGGATCGGTGCCGTGGATCGGTGCGCCGTCCAGGCGCAGGCTGCCGCCGCTGGCCTCCTCCAGGCCGACCAGCAGGCGCAACAGGGTGGATTTGCCGCAGCCGCTGCCGCCGACGATGCTGACGAACTCGCCCTGACGGATGTCCAGGGAAATGTCGTCGAGAACGTGCAGCTCGCCCTCCTTCAAGGGAAAGCGCTTGTCCACGCCGTGCAAACTCAGAAAACCGGTCCCTCTCATCGAAAACTCCCATCAGTTGAAGTGCAAAACGGTGAATCCAGGACTGTCCGTTGTGTAGGGTGGGAAACGGCCACCGGCCTTTCCCACCAGCGGCACTCAGCGCCCGCCGCCGCGCCAGGCCAGCGCGCGCGCCTCGATCCAGGCGGCCAGGCGATTGAGGACCAGGCCGACGGCACCGACCACCAGCAGGCCGTAGATCACCTGGTCCATCTCGAAATGCTCGCGGCCGTCGATCATGGTGTTGCCGATCCCCGGCCCGGCGGAAAAGAAGTACTCGGCGCCGAGCGTGGCCAGCCAGGCGTAGATCAGCCCCAGGTGCAGGCCGGTGAAGATCGCCGGCGCGGCGGACGGCAGCACCAGGCGCAGCAGCCGCTGCGCCGGGGTCAGGCCGAGCACCCGGGCCACCTCGAGCAGCTCGTGGCGGGTGGCGCGGATGCCCTCGAAGCTGTTCAGCGCCACCGGGTAGAACACCGCCAGGGCGATGAAGGCTACCTTGGCCGGCTCGCCGAAACCGAACCAGGCCGAGAGCAGCGGAATCCAGGCGAACAGGGCGATCTGCTTCAGGGCGTGGAAGGTCGGCCCGACCAGCCGCTCGGCCAGCCGCGACAGCCCGAGCAGGCCGCCGAAGACCAGGCCCGCCAGGCTGCCGAGGGCGAAGCCCGACAGGTTACGGCCGAGGCTGGCGGCGAGGCTCCGCCACAGCTCGCCGCTGGCCACCGCCTGCCAGGCCGTCTCCAGCACCGCCACGGGGCTGGCGACCAGCTTGGTATCCACCCAGTCCTGCGCGGTGGCCAGCCACCAGAGCAGCAGCAGGACTCCCGGCACCACCCAGCCGCGCAGATCGGGCCGTTTGCGGGTTGCTTCGGACATGCGCGCGCTCCTTCAGAAGGCCTGGCGCTGCCAGCGCTGCAGGCGGGTTTCGATCAGCGCCAGCCCCTGGTCGAGGACCAGGCCGACCAGCCCGACCACCAGCATGGCGACGATCACCAGATCGAGCTGGAACAGCTGCCGGCCGTCGACCATCAGGTAGCCGATGCCCTCGCTGGAGGCCAGCAGCTCCACCGTGACCAGGGCGATCCAGCCCTTGGTGAGGGCGAAGCGCACCCCGGTGAAAATGCTCGGCAGCGCCGCCGGCAGGATCACCCGGCGCAGGCGCAGCAGCAGCCCGAGGCGGTACACCCGGGCCACCTCCAGGTAGCTCGGCGGGATGCTGCGGATGCCGGAGAAGGTGTTGAGGGTCAGCGGCACCAGCACCGCCTTGGCGATCACCAGGTATTTCAGCGTCTCGTCGATGCCGACCAGCATCATCAACAGCGGAATCCAGCCCAGCACCGGCACCTGGCTGAGCGCCTGGAACAGCGGCATGAGATAGGCCTCGGTCTGGCGCGACAGGCCCATGGCGAGGCCGAGCAGCAGGCCGAAGGCGCCGCCGATGAGCGAGCCGATCAGCACCCGCTGCAGGCTGATCGACAGCTCGAACCACAGATCGCCGCTCGCCCACAGCTCGCCGAAGGTCTCCAGCACCCGCGACGGCGGCGGCAGGATCTGCGCCGACACCCAGTGCCGCTCGACGGCGATCTGCCAGACGACCAGCAGCAGCGCCGGCAGCAGCAGTGCGGCGCCGCCGGCACCGACCCGGCGCAGGGCGCGGGCGAACCCCGGCCAGGGGCGGGTCGGGAACGCGTGGAACGCGTGGAACGGATGCGAAGCCTGAATCGTGCTCATCGGGAAATCCTCCTTGCGCAGAGCGCGGGTTGCGGATGCTGCGGCGAGGGCCGCAAGAGAAAGCCGAGAAACAGCGGAACGAAGAGCAGGAACAGCGGCTGCAGGCCGAACCACTCGCCGAGCGCGCCGCCGAGCAGACTGCCGGCGAGGCTGCCGCCCGGCCCGGCCAGCACCGCCAGGCCGGCGATCCGCCCGTGGCCGAGCTGCGCGCCGTGCCGGGCATAGGCAGACAGGGTGACCACCTGCAACATGCCCAGGCCCAGGCCGAGCAGCAGCGCCCCGCCCCACAGCAGCGGCGCCCGGCCGCTCAGGCCGAGGCTCGCCAGGGCGACGACGCAGAGCAGCAGGCTGGCGGCGAAACCGGCCTGGCCGCTGCCGCCGAGCAGCCGGCCGAGGCCGAACAGCGCGAAGATGTAGGCCAGCCCGTGGGTGCTGAGCAGCGCGGCGGCCTCACCGGCCGACCAGCCGTAGTCCTGCACGGTGATGGCGACGATGAACCAGGAAAAGAACATCGCCGCCGCCTGCACGCAGAACTCCAGCAGGCAGTTGTCGCGCAGCGTCGGCTGCTCGCGCAGAACCCCGAGCTGGCGGCCCAGCGCGGCCAGGCTCAGCGGTTCGGCGCTCTGCTGGCGGGTCGGGTAGATGTGCAGCACCCGCGGTGCCAGCAGCACCGGGATGGCGAACAGCAGGCCGATCGGCAGCCAGCTGCCGCCCGCCCCCAGCCAGCCGGCGAACAGCGCCGCCAGAGGCGGTGCGAGCAGCAGCATGCCGATCATCTGCGAGCCGCGGAACCAGCCGGCGCGCGCCTCGCCGACCTGGGCCAGCTGCTGCATGAACACCGCGTTGAGCGAGACCAGCCGGCACGGCATGCACAGCCCGATCAGCAAGGTCGGCAACAGCAGGAGCAGCGGCTGGCCGACCAGCGGCAGGAGCTGGAACAGGCCGCCGGCCGCCAGGCTGCCGAACAGGTACAGGCGCAGCGGGCCGAACTGCTCGACCAGCATCCCGCACGGCAGGCTGGCGAGCAGCAGGCCGGCGGTCTGCGCCCCTGCCACCAGGCCCAGCTCCAGCGGCGAGGCCTCCAGGCTGAGGGCATAGAGCGCGAAGTTGACCTTGGCCAGGCCCACGCCGATCCCCGACAGGCTGGCCAGCAGGATGAAGGCCGCCAGGGCACGCGTATCGGCCAGGCCGGGGGCAGTCCGGGTCATGGGCACCTCACCGGGCCTGCGGGCGGTTGTCGGCATCGTAGGCCGGCCACAGCGTCTGCAGGCCGAGCCGGTCGATGGCGGCGTTCACGTACCTGGGCTCGATCCAGCCGTCGACGTCGACATCGCCGCGCAGCAGGCCCAGCTCGCGGGACTCGCGCACCGTGGCGCGATAGCGGTCGACGAAGAACTCGTCGAGGCGCGGCGAGTAGCGGCGCTTCAGGCTCAGCTCGCCCTGCTCGGCACGCAGCGAGTCGACCGGGGTGCCGGACTTGGCCCACAGCTCGAACGCCGCGTTATCGTTCTCCGGCGCCGACACCCAGGCGGCGGTCTTCACCAAGCCGTCGACCACCTTCTGCACGATCTGCGGATGCTGCCGCTCGAAGTCGCCGTCCACCAACACGTGAGTCTGGCGAGTCAGGCGGGCGTCCACCGCGCGGGTGTCGTAGATGATCCGGCCGACCCCGTTCTTCTGCAGTTCGAAGGCGGTGGACGACAGCCAGGCGCCGTCGATGTCCCTGGAGGCCAGCGCCGCCGCGGCGGTGGGGAAGTCCATGTTGATGGTGCGGAAGTCGCGGTCCTGCAGGCCTGCGCGCTTGAGGGTGCGCGCGGTGGCCAGTTGCAGGTTGGTGCCCTTGAACTGCGCCACCTTCTTGCCCTTGAGATCCTCCAGGGTCCTGGCCGGCGAGTCGACCGGCACCACCAGGTAGTTGGAGGCGAGCAGGCCGTCGGCGGCGATCAATTTGGTATTGAGGCCGCCGGCCTTGGCGATCACCGCCGGCAGGTCGCCCTGCCAGGCGAAGTCCAGCTGCTTGTTGGCCAGCGCCTCGTTGACCGCGGGACCGGCGCCCTTGAAATAGGTCCACTCGACCTTGATGCCGTCGGTCTCCAGTTCCTTCTCGATGGCTTGGCGCTGGTGGGCCAGGCTGGTGACGCTGGAGGAAGCGAAGGGGATGCCGCCCTTGCCGACGGTGGCCAGGCCGAAGCGGATCACCTGCGGATTGTCCGCGGCGCCGGCCGGGGCGGTGCCCAGCCAGGTGCCGGCGAGCGCGGCGATGAGGGGAAGGAGCAGCGTGCGTTTCATGGGTTGGCGTCCTGTAGCCGGATGCCGGACTGCCCCGTGCAGTCCTGGCGGGTGAAGGCCGGTGTTGCAGGGGTTATGCCAACCGCTTCTATTTTTTCCAGATCATGATGCAGAAAAGACATAACCAGCCGGCCTGGACGCTGCGCAGGCCCTGCCATGCCCTCGCCCGCCCGTGCGCGCCTGCCGGATCGGCTCGCCGGCATGCGGCTGTCACGGACGGTGCTGCGGGAATCCCGGCAGAAGGTGCCGCAGGCTGCGGGAAATGCCACAGCTGACGGTCATGCCCTCGCCTGCGCGGGACTGTGATGGGACCTCTGTGCATGGTTTTCCGCAGTGATCTCTATAAACCCGACGAGTTTTTTCGAATCCGCTCCGGTGTATGGGGAAGTACCCGAACCAACGCCTCGCTTCGGGGGGATGTGGCTGGCTACTTGTCAAACGAAAAGACCAATCCTAAGATAGCGCTGTCTTTAGGGCGTTTGCAGGACTCATGTACTCTTGAAGTGCAGCGTCATTGCCTGTAGACCGCTAAATCCGGCCCACCCAATGTTAACGACAACAAAGCGGTAACGGTTTTATCTTGCGACTTTTCTCAATTTCTCAAAGATAGCGCTGTCTTTCTGCTGAGGTGCCTTATGCTTCCACCCATCCATGCCCTGGTGATCATGGGCGTCGCCGGCTGCGGCAAGTCCAGCGTCGGCCATGCGCTCTGCCAGTTCAACGGCGCCATGCCCATCGAGGGCGACGCCTTCCACCCACCGGAAAACATCCGCAAGATGAGCGCCGGCATCCCGCTGACCGACGAGGACCGCGACGGCTGGCTCGGCATCCTGTGCGACGAGCTGCGCCACGCCATCGCCGCCGGACGGCGTCCGGTGCTGTCCTGCTCGGCGCTCAAGCGCAGCTACCGGGAACGCCTGCGCAGCGCCGTGCCCGGGCTCGGCTTCGTGTACCTCGAACTGAGCCCCGCCGTCGCCGCCCGCCGGGTCGCCGAGCGCCCCGGCCACTTCATGCCGGCCAGCATGATCGACAGCCAGTTCGCCACCCTCGAGCCGCCGCAGGGCGAACCCCTGACCCTGGTCCTGGACGCCGCGCGCGAAGACATACGGCAACTGGCCACGGCCGCCGCTGACTGGTGGCGCCGGCATCGGCCGGACTGATCAAGGCCATATTTTTTTAATCCGCAAAGATAGCGCTGTCTCGTATTGCTCCATCCAAAACAACGACAAATAGGAGAACTCCCATGCCGGGCCTGTCCCACACCACCCTGCTGCTGCTCGATGCGCTGATCGCCATCGTCGGCCTGATCGTCCTGATCACCCGCTTCAAGCTGCACCCCTTCCTCGCCCTGATCATCTCCGCCCTGTTCCTCGGCCTGACCTCCGGCATGCCGGTGGACCAGGTCATCAAGGCCTTCCAGGACGGCTTCGGCGGCGTCCTCGGCTTCGTCGGCATCATCCTCGCCCTGGGCACCATGCTCGGCAAGATGATGGCCGAGTCCGGCGGCGCCGATCAGATCGCCCGCACCCTGATCCAGGCCTTCGGCAAGGAACGCGTGCAGTGGTCGATGATGTTCGCCGCCTTCCTGGTCGGCATCCCGCTGTTCTTCGAGATCGGCTTCGTCCTGCTGATCCCCCTGGTGTTCATCGTCGCCCGGCGCACCGGGGTCTCGCTGATCCGGATCGGCATCCCCCTGCTCGCCGGCCTCTCCGCGGTCCACGGCCTGGTGCCGCCGCACCCCGGCCCGCTGCTGGCCATCGGCGTGTTCGGCGCCGACATCGGCAAGACCATCCTCTACGGCCTGATCGTCGCCCTGCCGACCGCCATCATCGCCGGCCCGCTGTTCGCCTCCTTCATCGCCCGCCGGGTGCCCGGCACCCCCTCGCCCGAGCTGATGGAGCAGCTCGCCCACGAGTCCGAGGCCGGCAACCTGCCGAGCTTTTCCGTGACCCTGGTCACCGTGCTGCTGCCGGTGTTCCTGATGCTGCTGAAGACCTTCGCCGACGTGGCCCTGGCCGAGGGGCACATCGTCCGCGCCTGGATGGACCTGATCGGCCACCCGATCAGCGCCCTGCTGCTGGCCCTGCTGCTGTCGCTGTACACCTTCGGCTACGCCCGCGGCTTCGCGCCCAAGCGGGTGTTCAAGCTGCTCGAGGAGAGCCTGGCGCCGACCGCCGCCATCGTCATGATCATCGGCGCCGGCGGCGGCTTCAAACAGATGCTGGTGACCAGCGGAGTGGGCAACGTGATCGGCCAGATGGCGGTGAACGCCCAGGTCTCGCCGATCCTGCTGGCCTGGCTGGTCGCCGCGCTGATCCGCATCGCCACCGGCTCGGCCACGGTCGCCACCATCACTGGCGCCGGCATCGTGGTGCCGGTGATCGAGATGATGCCGGGGGTCAACCGGGAGCTGCTGGTGCTCGCCACCGGGGCCGGCTCGCTGATCCTCTCGCACGTCAACGACGCCGGCTTCTGGATGGTCAAGCAGTACTTCAACATGAGCGTCAGCGAAACCTTCAAGACCTGGACCGCGATGGAGACCCTGCTCTCCGTGGTCGGCCTGGTGTTTATCCTGCTGCTCTCGCTGGTGGTCTGAGCGGGCGGGGAGGCGATCCCGGCTCGCTCGGCGAGTCGGGATCGCCAGTCCCGCCACGGTCGCCACGCCGGTCGGCTGTCAACCCCAAGACAACTCCCCCAAGCGGTTCGCTCCGGCCGGCCAGTGCCGGCAGCGACCGATACCCCCCCTTTCACCCCATGGCGGCGGCGTCGGATGCCGCCCGATCTTTATCGATTGCCAGGACAACAATAATGAAAAACAGCAATAGACCCTCGCTGCTGGATTGCCCCCGTACGCTTGTTCTGCCCCTGCTTCTGGCGGGCTTCCTGCCCACTGCCCAGGCGGCCTTCGTCGACGACGCCAAGGGCACCCTGACCCTGCGCAACTTCTACATCCACCGCAACTTCGTCGACGACGGCGCCACCCGCAGCAAGGCCGAGGAATGGACCCAGAGCTTCATCCTCGACCTGCAGTCCGGCTACACCGAAGGTCCGGTCGGCTTCGGCCTCGACGTGCTCGGCCTCTGGTCGGTCAAGCTCGACGGCGGCCAGGGCACCGGCGGCACCCAACTCTTGCCAGTCGGCAAGGACGGCGACCCGGCCGACCAGTTCGGCCGTCTGGCGGTGGCCGGCAAGCTGCGCTTCTCGAAAACCGAGGCGAAGGCCGGCGAGTGGTCGCCGGCGCTGCCGATCCTGCGTTCCGACGACGGCCGCTCGCTGCCGCAGACCTTCCAGGGCGGCATGCTCACCTCGAAGGAGATCAGGAACCTGACGGTCTACGGCGGACGCTTTCGCGGCAACAGCCCGCGCGACGACAGCAGCCTCAATGACATGAGCTGGGTCGGCAATTCCAGCGTCACCTCCGACCGCTTCAGCTTCGCCGGCGCCGAATACGCCTTCAACGACAACCGCACGCTGGTCGGCGCCTGGTTCGGCCAGCTGGAGGACATCTACAAGCAGCGCTACTTCCAGCTCACCCACACCCAGCCGCTGGGCAAGGACTGGGCGCTCGGCGCCAATATCGGCTACTTCGACGGCGAGGAGGACGGCAGCGCCCAGGCCGGCGAGCTCGACAACACGCTGCTCTCCGGGCTGTTCTCCCTCAAGCATGGCGCGCACGTCTTCTACCTCGGCCTGCAGCGGGTCACGGGCGACGACAAGTGGCTGCGGGTCAACGGCACCAGCGGCGGCACGGCGGCCAACGACAGCTACAACGGCAGCTTCGACAACGCCCGCGAGCGCTCCTGGCAGGTGCGCTACGACTACGACTTCGCCGCCCTCGGCATTCCCGGGCTGACCCTGATGACCCGCTATATCAAGGGCACCAACGTGCACGCCGGCGCCATCGACGACGGCGAGGAATGGAACCGCGAGACCCAGCTCAGCTACGTGGTGCAGAGCGGCCCGCTGAAGGCCCTGAGCCTGCGCTGGCGAAATTCGACCATCCGCCGCGACTGGGGAGCCAACAACAAGTTCGACGACAACCGGCTGATCGTCCAGTACCCGCTCTCGCTGTTCTGACCGCGCCGCTTGCAAGGCCTGTCGTGCCTTGCAGCCTCGCTATCCGGGCACGAAGCGTTCGCTCAGCGCAACGACAGGCCTTTTTCCAGAAACTGGCCGGAGTCGACTTCCCTCCGCCAGCCGACGGCATGCACGGCAAAGTCGATCTGGGACGTCAGACAGCGACCACGTCCTCTCAGGTATCCGGCAATCGACAGGATCTGGGACATGTTATGGCGAATATCCTGAAGAGATGCGCCTTCACCCCTGCATCCGAAGCTGAATTCGGCCGCCATGGATTCGACATGCCGTTTTTCATGCTCGGCCACATCGGACGGGTAGTTGAATATCGAATGCCCCTTGGCAAGGGCGAGCAATCCATCGCCCGCATAATCGTATACGGCCGCCAGGACGGATTTTTCTCCGTCGGCAAGGGTTAGCGTCCATGAGCAGCTTTTCACCCGGGACTCGACCACCGCCTTCAAATAATTCCGCCGCCTGAAGCGCTCCTGCTCGTCCGCGATGAGCCGCATCACCGCCTCCAGGCTCCCGGGCGCTTCCGCCACGAAGCGCTCCTTCACCGGCCGGATGAGCTCGACGAAGCCGGCGGCCGTGATATAGCCATGCCGGTTCCCGGCGATCTTCCGCTCCAGATGCGCCGACGGAATGGAAATGCCGGCACCGACATAGAAGGTCGCGCGATCGGCGGCCAGTATCGTGCAATCCCCCATGCTGACTGTCGCAATGAAAGTCATCTCGCTCTCCCGCCCGCAGGCATATGACTCGGCCATGGCGCATTGCCAATGCTGGAGACAGAGCGCTCGCGCCATTAACCATAGGCGCATTCGGCGCGGCCCATGGTCATTGCGCTGCATCGGCGGCGGGATGGGGACGATCATTCGCCGGCGTCCGGTCCCGAAGCCGCCGGAAGCCGGCGAAGGCACGGCCGTCCTCGCCGGAACGGGGCTCAGCGGACGACGGGGCGGTTGCCGGCATCGTGGGCCGGCCACAGCTTCTGCAGGTCGAGCTGCTCGATGGCGGCCTGGACGTACTTCGGCTCGATCCACCGGGCCACGTCGACGTCGCCGCGGATCAGGCCGAGCTCCCTGGATTCCTGCACCGTGGTGCGGTAGCGCTCGACGAAGAACTCGTCCAGCAGCGGCGAATAGCGGCGCTGGAACGACTGCCCCTCCTGCTCGGCGCGCAGCGCCTCGACCGGTGTGCCGGAGTTGGCCCAGAGCGCGAGCACCGCTTCCCGGTTGGCCGGGTCCGAGGCCCAGGCCGCGGTCTTGACCAGCGCGGTCACCACCTTCTGCACCAGCTCGGGATGCTCGCGCTCGAACTCGCCGCGTACCAGCACATGGCCCTGGCGGGTCAGCCGCGGATCGACGGCGCGGGTGTCGTAGAGAATCCGGCCGACGCCGGAAGCCTGCAGATCGAAGGCCCGCGCATCGAACCAGGCGCCGTCGATGTTCTTCGAGGTCAGCGCGGCGGCCATGGTGGCGAAATCCATGTTGAGGGTGCGGAAGTCGCGCTCGCCGAGGCCCTGCTGCTTCAGCGCGCGCAGGATCGCCAAGTGCAGGTTGGTGCCCTTGAAGAGCGCCACGCGCTTGCCCTTGAGGTCGGCGAGGCTCCTGGCCGGAGAATCGGCCGGCACCACCAGGTAGGTGGAGGTGAGCAGGTTGTCGGCAGTGATCAGCCGGGTGTCCAGGCCGCCGGCCTTGGCGACCACCGCCGGCAGGTCGCCCTGCACGGCGAAATCCAGCTGCCGGTTGGCCAGCGCCTCGTTGACCGCCGGTCCCGCGCCCTTGAAGTAGAACCACTCCACCCGCACGTCGCTGCCCTCCAGTTCCTGCTGGATAGCCTTGCGCTGGTCGGCGAGACCGGCCACCCCGCCGCTGGAAAAGGGCACGCCGCCCTTGCCGACCTGGGCGACGCCGAAGCGGATGGTCACGGACTCGGCGGCGCTGAGCGGAAGCGGCGCCAGCAGCAGGGCTGCACTCAGCAATCCGGGCAGCAGGGAGGCCAAGGGATGGTTCTTTTTCATCGCGGATTTCCTTATTCGGCTTGGAAGACTTGGCGGTGCGCAGGGCGACTGCCCGAATCCCACGGAGCAAGCGCTGTGCCCAGGCGCATGCGGCGCCGGGCGCGGTCCGCGCATGGCGCGGCGCAGCGGGGCGTTATCGCGGGGAAACCGGCCGGATCGGCGCCCTGTCCGGCCGCGGCAACTGTTGCAAACGGCGCAGCCGCCGCGGCCAAGTGTTGAAAATCCCCCAGCGCCTGTTCGCCTTTTTCGCCGAAGCGCCCGCCGCAAACGCCGGCGACTCCCTGCGGCCCAGAGCCGGCGCGGCCTGCGGCGAAGAGACAAGACGCTGGCATGCATTCTGCCTCGGCACTCCTCGCGACCTTCCGGCGTTATCCGGAAGCCTTCTTCACGACTCCCTGCCAAGGAAATGCGCCATGAGCAAACGCCAGCTTGCGCTGAATGCCTTCATCCTGCCGACCGGCCATCACATCGCTGCCTGGCGGCGCGCGGACGTGCCGGAGCACGCCAACCACGACTTCGGCGAATACGTGCGCGTGGCCCGCCTGGCCGAGGCGGCCAAGTTCGATGCGCTGTTCGTCTCCGACTCGGTGGCGGTGAACGCGGGCAATGGCGGCAGCGGCCTGGAGGAACTGGCACTGACCGCCCGCGGCACCCGCCTCGAACCCTTCACCCTGCTCTCGGCGCTGGCCGCGGTGACCGAGCGGATCGGCCTGATCGCCACCGTCAGCACCACCTACAACGAGCCCTACCACCTGGCGCGCAAGTTCGCCTCGCTGGACTGGATCTCCAGGGGACGCGCCGGCTGGAACCTGGTGACCTCCTCGGCGCCGGCCGAGGCGCTGAACTTCAGCCAGAGCGAGCTGCCCGAACACGGCGAGCGCTACCGGCGCGCCGAGGAGTTCCTCGACGTGGCGCAGGGTTTGTGGGACAGCTGGGAGGACGACGCCTTTGCCCGCGACAAGGCCAGCGGCCAGTTCTTCGATCCGGCCAAGCTGCATGTGCTGAACCACCAGGGCGAGCACTACCGGGTGCGCGGTCCACTGAACGTGGCGCGCCCGCCGCAGGGCTACCCGGTGCTGGTGCAGGCCGGCTCCTCCGAGCCGGGCAGGGAGATCGCGGCGCGCAGCGCCGAGGCGATCTTCACCGCGCACCAGACCCTGGAAAGCGCCCAGGCCTTCTACGCCGACGTGAAAGGGCGCCTGGCCAAGTACGGACGCGCGCCCGAGGAGTTGAAGATCCTCCCGGGGATCTTCCCGGTGGTCGGCCGCAGCGAGGCCGAAGCCCAGGCCAAGTACCGCGAGCTGCAGGAGCTGATCGACCCGCGGGTCGGCGTCAACCTGCTCAGCGCGCTGATCGGCAGCGACCTGTCCGGCTTCGATGTCGACGGCCCGCTGCCCGAGCTGGCGGCCACCAACCAGAACAAGAGCCGCCAGGCCCTGCTGCTCGAGCTGGCGCACCGCGAGAACCTGACCATCCGCGAACTCTACCTGCGCATCGCCGGCGCCCGCGGCCACTGGACGGTGGTGGGCACCCCGGTGCAGATCGCCGATCAGATCCAGAGCTGGTTCGAGCAGGGCGCGGCCGACGGCTTCAACGTGCTGGCGCCCTGGCTGCCGGGCGGGCTGGAGGAGTTCATCGAGCTGGTGGTGCCGGAACTGCGCCGCCGCGGCCTGTTCCGCGAGGAGTACCGCGGCAGCACCCTGCGCGAGCACCTGGGCCTGGCCCGTCCGGAAAACCGCCATGCCGCCGGGCGCGACCAGCGCGCGGCGAGCTGATCCCCCGTCCCGGCGGGCCGCCGCGGCCCGCCCCAGCGTTTCATCCGCACAAGGAGTTGCCCATGCCGTCTTCCGCCCGCTCGCAGCAGGCCGCGCTGCCCGCCGCCGAGGCGATCGTCGTCACCCCGCTGTCCCTGCACATCGGCGCCCAGATCGACGGGGTCGACCTGTCGCGCCCGTTGCCCTCCGCCCAGCGCGAAGCCATCCGCGCCGCCCTGCTGCGCTGGAAGGTGCTGTTCTTCCACGACCAGCACCTCGACCACGCCCAGCAGGTGGCGTTCGGCCGACAGTTCGGCGAGCTGACCGTCGGCCACCCGGTATTCGGCCATGTCGAGGGCTATCCGGAGATCTATTCGGTCGGCCGCGACCGCTTCAAGGCGCGCTTCACCGACGAGCGCCTGGTGCGCCCCTGGAGCGGCTGGCACACCGACGTGAGCGCCGCGGTCAACCCGCCGGCGGCGGCGATCCTGCGCGGCGTGGACATCCCTCCCTATGGCGGCGACACCCAGTGGACCGACCTGGTGGCCGCCTACAATGGCCTGTCGCCGACCTTGCGGGCCTTCGTCCATGGCCTGCGCGGCGAGCACCGCTTCACCCCGCCGGAGGGCGCCGAGGCGCGGCCGGGCTTCAGCGAGCCGCTGGCGGCCAGGCCGCTGGTCAGCGAACACCCGCTGGTGCGGGTGCATCCGGAGACCGGCGAGAAGGCGCTGTTCGTCAGCCCGGCCTTCCTCAAGCGCATCGTCGGCCTCAGCCCGCGCGAGAGCGAACAGTTGCTGGAGCTGCTCTTCGAGCACGCGATCCGTCCCGAATACAGCGTGCGCTTCAAGTGGCGGCCCGGCTCGCTGGCCTTCTGGGACAACCGGGTCACCGCCCACCAGCCGCCGACGGATATCCACGCCACCGATCTGCCCCGTCAGCTCTATCGCATCACCCTGGTCGGCGACATCCCCGTCGGCCCGGACGGCCGTCCCTCCCGCGCCATCGCCGGCGAGCCGGTGCTGGCCGCCTGATCCCTTCCTTCCATCCACTGGGGGATATGCGCCCCCTGCCCATGAGGTATCGCATGACCGTTCTGTACATCGCCCCCGGCGCCTGCTCCCTGGCCGCCCACAGCCTGATCCACGAGCTCGACCTGCCGATCCGCATCGAATCGGTGGCCCTGCGCACCCCCGACTCGCCGATCCACGCCGTCAACCCCTTGGGCAGGGTGCCGGCGCTGCGGCTGGACGACGGCAGCGTGCTCACCGAGAACAGTGCACTGCTGCCCTACCTGGCCGACCTCAGGCCGGAAGCCGGGCTGTTCGCCCCGGCCGGGAGCAGAGAGCGCGCACAGATCCAGAGCTGGATCGGCTACCTGACCTCGGAGGTGCATGTCGGCGGCTTCCGCCCGCTGAACCGTCCGGAGCGCTACTCGGCCGACGAGGGCGCGCACCCGGGCATCCGCGTCCAGGCTACCGAGCAACTGCATCAGGCGCTGGCGCACATCGAACGCCAGCTGAACGGGCGGCAGTGGCTGGTGGGCGAGCGCTATACCATCGCCGACGCCTATCTCGGGGTGTTCGCCGGTTGGCTGCCGCGCCTCGGCGAGCGTTTCGGCGACCTTGCGCAGATCGCCCGCATCGGCGCGGCCTTCCGCGCCCGCCCGGCGGTCCGCCAGGCGCTGGCCACCGAAGGTCTCCTGTGATTCCGACGGCGGGGCGCCCGGCCCCGCCGCCGAACGCCGGTCCTACCTGTCTGCGACAGGCCGCCACATGGGGTACTCTGCCCTTCCACCCAGCTCAGCAAAGGGAATTTCCAATGCTTTACCGTCCACTCGGCAGAACCGATCTCCAGGTCAGCGCGCTGGCGCTCGGCAGCATGACCTGGGGCGAACAGAACAGCGAAGCCGAGGGCTTCGAGCAGATCCGCCGCGCCCAGGCGGCCGGGATCAACTTCATCGATACCGCCGAGATGTACCCGGTGCCGCCGAAGGCGGAAACCGCCGGGGCCACCGAGACCATCATCGGCAACTACTTCAAGCGTCATGGCGGGCGCGGCGACTGGATCCTCGCCACCAAGGCGGCGCCCCCGGGCAACGGCATCAGCCACATCCGCGGCGGCCGCAACCACTTCGACCGGGCCAACCTGACCGCCGCCGTGGACGCCAGCCTCGCGCGCCTGCAGACCGACTACATCGACCTCTACCAGCTGCACTGGCCGGACCGGCAGACCAACTTCTTCGGTCAGCTCGGCTACCGGCACGACCCGGACGCCCACATCACGCCGATCGAGGAGACGCTGGAGGTCCTGGACGGCCTGGTGAAGAACGGCAAGATCCGCCATATCGGCCTGTCCAACGAGACGCCCTGGGGCGTGCACCGCTTCCTGCACCTGGCCGAGACCCGCGGCTGGCCGCGGGTGGTGTCGATCCAGAATCCCTACAACCTGCTCAACCGCAGCTTCGAGGTGGGCCTGGCGGAAATCGCCATCCGCGAACAGGTCGGCCTGCTCGCCTACTCGCCGCTGGCCTTCGGCCTGCTCTCCGGCAAGTACGAGAACGGTGCACAGCCGCCCAAGGCGCGGCTGACCCTGTTCGAGCGCTTCCAGCGCTACAACAACCCGCAGGCGCGCCGCGCCGCCAGCGCCTACATCGCCCTGGCCCGCGAGCACGGCGTCGATCCGGCGCAGCTGGCCCTGGCCTACGTCACCAGCCGGCCGTTCCTCACCAGCAACATCATCGGCGCGACCACCTTGGAGCAGTTGGACAGCAACATCGCCAGCCTGGAGCTGAAGCCGAGCGACGAGCTGCTGGCCGGCATCGAGCGCATCCACACCGAGCAGCCCAACCCGGCGCCCTGAAAGCCGCCGCTTTCGTAGCGGCGGACAACGCCGCAGGCTTGTCCGCCATGGTGGATGGCTTCGGCCATCCACCCTACTGCTACATCCATCCCCGCAGTTTCGTAGGGTGGACAACGCCGCAGGCTTGTCCACCATGGTGGATGGCTTCGGCCATCCATCCTACTGCTGCCCCGAGAACACCTCAGACCCGCGGTGCGCGCGTCTCGGGCAGCAGGTCGTAGCGCTTCAGCAGGGTGCGCAGGGCGTGGCGGCTGATGCCGAGGCGGTCGGCGCTGTGCACCTGGTTGTAGCGATGGCGCTGCAGGGTGGTTTCCAGGAGCAGCGACTCCCAGCGCGCCAGCAGACCGTCGTCGCCGCGGTCGAGCAGTTCGCCGAGCTGCTTGCGGATACCCTGCCAGAGCGGATCGACCGGTGCCTCCTCGGCCGGCGCCGCCGGCGGCGTGCTGCGCGGGCGCAGCTGCAGGTGGCGGGCCCCGATCGGCTGGCCGCCGGCCATCAGCGCGGCGGACAGCAGCACGTTCTCCAGTTCGCGGATATTGCCCGGCCAGCTGTGCCCGAGCAGGCACTCGACGGCGGCCGGCGTCAGCGCCGGCTCCTCGCGGGCGTGCTCGCGGGCGAACTGGCCGAGGAAGTGCCGGGCCAGCGGCAGGATGTCGCCGGGCCGGTCGCGCAGCGGCGGGATGGCCAGGGTGACGATGTTCAGGCGGTAGAACAGGTCCTCGCGAAAGCGCCCGGCGGCGATCGCCGACTGCAGGTCGACGTGGGTCGCGGTGATCAGCCGCACGTCGATGGGAATCGGCTTGCGTCCGCCGACCCGCACCACCTCGCGCTCCTGCAGCACGCGCAGCAGCTTGACCTGCAGCGCCAGCGGCAGGTCGCCGATCTCGTCGAGGAACAGGGTGCCGCCATTGGCCGCCTCGAACCAGCCCTCGCGGCGGCCGACGGCGCCGGTGAAGGCGCCGGCCTCGTGACCGAAGAACTCGCTCTCGGCCAGGCTCTCGTTGATCGCCGCCCCGTTCACCGCGACGAAGGGGCCCTTGCGCCCGCTGCGCTGGTGCAGGTGCCGGGCCAGCAACTCCTTGCCGGTGCCGGTCTCGCCCTGGATCAGCACCGGTACCGGGCTGTCGGCGACCAGCTCGGCCTGGGCCAGCAACTGCTGCGAACGCGCGTCGGCGAACAGCAGAGCCTTGGCGCGGATCTCCATGCGACTGTTTTCGTGGGGAGCCAGAGTCAGGACGGGTGCGTTCATGGACGGCCTCGCGGACAGATATATCGGTGCGGCAGGACTCTAGCGGCCAATGCATATATTTAAAAATAATCAAATTAGATTTGTATATTCCATTACTCACATAAAGCCGTCTGCCGGAATGCATGTTCCCGCTGCCGGATAAGCGCCAGCCTTCTGCGCAAGCTGCGCGAAATCCAACAGCCCTGCGGCCATAAAGCGGTCAAAAGCCGCGAAATAACAGGATTTCGAGCACTGGCACGCTTTCTGCTCCTGCCTTGGACGAGAGCGGCGCGGCCACCGTCCGCCGAACGATCTGCCGCTGGCGACGCGCCGCGCAGACTCAACCATTCGCCCGCGGCAAGGAGCCGCGGCAGCCCCACAGGAGAAAATCCCATGTCCCTGGATATCCGCCCCGTCACCGGCCGCATCGGCGCCATCGTCAGCGGCGTGCGCCTGACCGATCTGGACGATGCGCAATTCGCCGAGCTGCAGCAGGCCGTGCTCGAGCACAAGGTGCTGTTCCTGCGCAACCAGCACCTGACCGACGCCGAACAGGAAGCCTTCGGCCGCCGCTTCGGCGAGCTGGTGGTGCATCCGACCGTGCATACCGCGGAAAACACCGCCGGTATCCTCGATGTGGACTCCGAGCGCTCGCGGGCCAATTCCTGGCACAGCGACATCACCTTCGTCGTCGACTACCCGAAGATCACCATCCTGCGTGGCGAGGTGATCCCCGAGGCGGGCGGCGACACCGTGTTCGCCAACGCCGTCAGCGCCTACCAGGACCTGCCCGAGCCGCTGCAGCGGCTGGCCGACAGCCTGTGGGTACGCCACACCAACGACTACGACTACGCCGCGCCCAAGCAGATCGAGGTGGCGGCCAACAAGCGCTTCCGCGAGCAGTTCACCTCCACCGTGTACGAAAGCGAGCACCCGCTGGTGCGCGTGCATCCGGAAACCGGCGAGAAGGCACTGGTGCTCGGCCACTTCGCGCAGAAGATCGTCGGCCTCAACTCGCGCGATTCGCGGGCGTTGCTGGACCTGTTCCAGGCGCATACCGTCAGGCTGGAGAACATCGTGCGCTGGCGCTGGAGCGAAGGCGACGTGGCGCTGTGGGACAACCGCGCCACCCAGCACATCGCCGTCGACGACTACGGCAGCGCCCGGCGCATCGTGCGCCGCACCACGGTGCTCGGCGAGATCCCGGTATCGGTCGGCGGCGAGAGCAGCCGGGCGATCAAGCCGTCCCCGGAGAGCCGCATCCCGCGCAGCGAAGCGGACAAGGCGGCGCTGAAGAAGGCCGGCTGAGGCCCCTCCACTCCCTGCAAAGGCACCCGGTGGCCCCCGGCCACTCGGTGCCATCCGTGCGCTGCTTCACCAACGACCTGTGCGCCAGGCATCAGGATCGCCTTCGTCGGAGCGTCGCGACCGCGCCCACTGCCCTCGCGGCAGTGGCAGGGCGCGGCGACAAGAGGCAAGCTAGACATAGAGCGCAGGGCCGTTCCAAGTGCCCTGCCCGCCTTGCCCACGACGACAAGAGGCCGCCCCCATGTACGCCTGGCTCAATGCCCTGCCCAAAGCCGAACTGCATCTGCATCTGGAAGGCTCGCTGGAGCCGGAACTGCTGTTCGCCCTCGCCGAACGCAACAAGATCGCCCTGCCCTGGCCCGACGTGGAAAGCCTGCGCAAGGCCTATGCCTTCCACAACCTGCAGGAATTCCTCGACCTCTACTACCAGGGCGCCAACGTGCTGCGCACCGAGCAGGACTTTTACGACCTGACCTGGGCCTACCTGCAGAGGTGCAAGGAACAGAACGTCGTCCATACCGAACCCTTCTTCGATCCGCAGACCCACACCGACCGCGGCATCTCCTTCGAGACGGTGCTGAGCGGTATCGGCCAGGCGCTGGAGGACGGCCGCCGGCAGCTCGGCATCAGCAGCGGGCTGATCCTCAGCTTCCTGCGTCACCTTTCCGAGGAGGAGGCGCACAAGACCCTCGACCAGGCCCTGCCCTTCCGCCACGCCTTCATCGCCGTGGGCCTGGACAGCTCGGAGGTTGGCCATCCGCCGCGCAAGTTCCGCCAGGTGTTCGAGCGCGCCCGCGCCGAGGGCTTCGCCACCGTCGCCCATGCCGGCGAGGAAGGCCCGCCGGAGTACATCTGGGAAGCCCTCGACCTGCTCAAGGTCAAGCGCATCGACCACGGCGTGCGCGCCGCGGAGGACCCGAGGCTGCTGGAGCGGCTGATCGACGAGCAGATCCCGCTCACCGTCTGCCCGCTGTCCAACGTCAAGCTTCGCGTGTTCAAGGACATGGCCGAGCACAATATCCTCAGGCTGCTGGAGATGGGCGTGAAGGTGACGGTGAACTCCGACGATCCGGCCTACTTCGGCGGCTATGTCACAGAGAACTTCGTGGCCCTGCAGGAGAGCCTCGGCATGACCTGCGAGCAGGCCGAGCGCCTGGCGCAGAACAGCCTGGACGCCCGCCTGGTCTGAGGGGCCGGCCTATGGCTCTTGTAGGGTGGAAAACTCGCGTCGCGATTTTCCACCATGACCGCACCGCTGGTGGGAAAGGCCTGCGGCCGTTTCCCACCCTACATGCGCTACCGTCGAATCCCCGGAGAATGCCGTGATCCAGTTTCTTCTCAACCGCGAGCTGCGCAGCGAACGCGCCCTCGACCCGAACCTCACGGTGCTGCGCTACCTGCGCGAGCACCTGCACCGCACCGGCACCAAGGAAGGCTGCGCCTCCGGCGACTGCGGCGCCTGCACCGTGGTGGTCGGCGAGCTGGTCGACGAGGGCGGCCGGGAACGCCTGCGCTACCGCAGCCTCAACGCCTGCCTGACCTTCGTCGCCGCCCTGCACGGCAAGCAGTTGCTCACGGTGGAAGACCTCCGGCACCAGGGGCAGCTGCACAGCGTGCAGCAGGCGGTGGTCGACCAGCACGCCTCGCAGTGCGGCTTCTGCACGCCCGGCGTGGTCATGTCGCTGTTCGCCCTGCAGAAGAACGCCGGCGGTCCCGACCGGGACGAGGCCTGCACGGCCCTGGCCGGCAACCTCTGCCGCTGCACCGGCTACCGGCCGATCCTCGCCGCCGCCGAGCAGGCCTGCAGCGCTGCGCCGCCGGACCAGTTCGACGCCGCCGAGGCCGAGATCGTCGCCGCGCTCAAGGCCATCGCCCGGGACGGCACCGAGCTGGCCGACGGCGACAGGCGCTGCCTGCTGCCGGCCAGCGTCGCCGAACTGGCCGCGCTCTACGCGGCCCACCCCGAAGCGCGGCTGTTCGCCGGCGGCACCGACCTCGCCCTGGAGGTGACCCAGCAGCACCGCGCCCTGCCGCTGACCATCCACCTCGGCCGGATCGAGGAGCTGAAGCGGGTGACGGTGGGCAACGAGGCCATCGAGATCGGTGCCGCCACGCCGCTCACCGACTGCTATGCCGCGCTGGCCGCCGAGTACCCAGACTTCGGCGCCCTGCTCGCGCGCTTCGCCTCCCTGCAGATCCGCAACCAGGGCACCCTGGGCGGCAACATCGGCAACGCCTCGCCGATCGGCGACGCACCGCCGCTGCTGATCGCCCTCGGCGCGCGCCTGCTGCTGCGCAAGGGCGAGGCCAGCCGCAGCCTGGCGCTGGAGGACTTCTTCCTCGACTACCGGGTCACCGCCCTGGAGCCGGGCGAGTTCATCGAGAAGATCCTCGTGCCGCGCGCCCGTCCCGGCCAGGCGTTTCGCGCCTACAAGCTGTCCAAGCGCCTGGACGACGACATCTCGGCGGTCTGCGCCGCCTTCAACCTGCAGATCGAGGACGGCCGGGTGCGCGGAGCGCGCATCGCCTTCGGCGGCATGGCGGCGACGTCCAGACGCGCCGCGGCCTGCGAGCAGGCCCTGCTCGGCCAGCCGTTCGATGCCGCTGCCATCGAGCGCGCCTGCGCGGCGCTGGCCGGCGACTTCGCGCCGCTCAGCGATTTCCGCGCCAGCCGCGAGTACCGCCTGCTCGCCGCGCAGAACCTGCTGCGCAAGGCCTTCCTCGAACTGCACACGCCGGCACTGCCGACCCGGGTGACCGATCATGTCTAACCTCACACCCCATACCCAGGAAGAACTCGCCGCGCTGTTCCGCGCGGAGCTGGTCAGCGGCGTCGGCCGCAGCGTCAGGCACGAGAGCGCGGCCAAGCACGTGACCGGCGAGGCGCTCTACGTCGACGATCGCCTGGAGTTTCCCAACCAGCTGCACGTCTACGCGCGCCTGTCCGAGCGTGCCCATGCGCGCATCCTCAGGATCGACACCGCGCCATGCTACGCCGTCCCCGGCGTGGCCATCGCCATCACCAGCGCCGACGTGCCCGGCAAGCTGGACATCGGCCCGGTGTTCCCCGGCGACCCGCTGCTCGCCGACGGCACCGTGCAGTACCTCGGCCAGCCGGTGCTGGCGGTGGCCGCCGACAGCCTGGAGAACGCCCGCCGCGCGGCGCTGGCGGCGGTGATCGAGTACGAGGACCTGGAGCCGGTGCTGACGGTGGACGAGGCCCTGCGCCGCCAGCAGTTCGTCCTCGACAGTCACAGCCACCGGCGCGGCGACGCGGCCGCGGCGCTGGCCAGCGCCCCCCATCGCCTCGCCGGCAGCCTGCGGATCGGCGGCCAGGAGCATTTCTACCTGGAGACGCAGATCGCCGCGGTGCTGCCCACCGAGGACGGCGGCATGCTGGTCCACAGCTCGACCCAGCACCCCACCGAGGTGCAGAAGCTGGTCGCCGAGGTGCTCGGCGTGCCGATGAACAAGGTGGAAGTGGACATGCGCCGCATGGGCGGCGGCTTCGGCGGCAAGGAAACCCAGGCCGCGGCGCCGGCCTGCCTATGCGCGGTGATCGCCCGCCTCACCGGGCGGCCGACCAAGATGCGCCTGCCGCGCAACGAGGACATGCGCATCACCGGCAAGCGCCATCCCTTCCAGCTGGAGTACGAGGTCGGCTTCGACGACGACGGCCGCCTGCACGGCGTGCACATCCAGCTGGCGGCCAACTGCGGCTATTCGCCGGACCTCTCGGGGGCCATCGTCGACCGCGCGATGTTCCACGCCGACAACGCCTACTACCTGGGCGAAGCGCTGATCGACGGCCACCGCTGCAAGACCAACCTCGCCTCGAACACCGCCTTTCGCGGCTTCGGCGGCCCGCAGGGGATGCTCGCCATCGAGGAGATCATGGACGCCATCGCCCGCCGGCTCGGCAAGGACCCGCTCGCGGTGCGCAAGCTCAACTACTACGGCAAGAGCGAGCGCAACGTCACCCACTACCACCAGACGGTGGAACACAACCTGCTCGAGGAGATGACCGCCGAGCTGGAAGCAAGCTGCGACTACGCCGCACGCCGCGAGGAAATCCGCGCCTTCAACGCGCAGAGCCCGGTGCTGAAGAAGGGCCTGGCGCTGACTCCGGTGAAGTTCGGCATCAGCTTCACGTCGAGCTTCCTCAACCAGGCCGGCGCACTGGTGCACGTCTACACCGACGGCAGCATCCACCTCAACCACGGCGGAACCGAGATGGGCCAGGGCCTCAACACCAAGGTTGCCCAGGTAGTCGCCGAGGTGTTCCAGGTGGACATCGCGCGCATCCAGATCAGCCCGACGAACACCGGCAAGGTGCCCAACACCTCGCCCACCGCCGCCTCCAGCGGCGCCGATCTGAACGGCAAGGCGGCCAAGGAAGCTGCGCAGACCATCAAGCAGCGCCTGGTCGAATTCGCCGCCCGGCACTGGCAGGTCGGCGAGGAAGATGTGCAGTTCAGGAACGGCCAGGTGCGCATCCGCGACCGCTACCTGAGCTTCGAGGAGCTGATCCAGGCGGCCTACGTCGGCCAGGTGTCGCTCTCCAGCACCGGCTTCTACCGTACGCCGAAGATCTACTACGACCGCGCCCAGGCGCGCGGCCGGCCGTTCTACTACTACGCCTTCGGCATGGCCTGCGCCGAGGTGCTGGTCGACACCCTGACCGGCGAGTACCGCCTGCTGCGCGCCGACATCCTCCACGACGTCGGCGCCTCGCTGAACCCGGCCATCGACATCGGCCAGGTCGAGGGCGGCTTCGTCCAGGGCATGGGCTGGCTGACCAGCGAGGAGCTGGTCTGGGACGACAAGGGCCGCCTGCTCACCGCCGGGCCGGCCAGCTACAAGATCCCCACGGTCGCCGATGTGCCGGCCGATCTGCGGGTCAAGCTGGTGGAGAACCGCCGCAACCCGGAGGACACGGTGTTCCACTCCAAGGCCGTCGGCGAGCCGCCGTTCATGCTCGGCATCTCCGTGTGGTGCGCGATCAAGGACGCCGTGGCCAGCCTCGCCGACTACCGCCTGCAGCCGGCCATCGACGCCCCGGCGACCCCGGAGCGGGTGCTCTGGGGCGTGGAGCAGATGAAAAGGCTGCAGCAGCCCCAAGGTGCGGTGCACGAGCACACGGGCGAATCAACGTAGGGTGGAAAACCGCGAAGCGTTTTCCACCGTATCCATCTTCGGGGGCTCAAGGTGGACAAGCAAAGCGTTGTCCACCCTACCAAGGACCAAACCATGAGCAACATGAGCTGGATCGACGCCCTCGCCGACCTCAAGCAACGCGGCGAACCCTGCGTGCTGGTGACCATCGTCGAGGAGCAGGGCTCCACGCCGCGCAATGCCGGGGCGAAGATGGTGGTCGAGCGCGAGCGGCTGCACGACACCATCGGCGGCGGCCACCTGGAATTCAAGGCCCTGCAGATCGCCCGCGAGATGCTGGAGAGCCGCAGCCAGGCCGCGCGCCTGGAGCGCTTCGCCCTCGGCGCCAGCCTCGGCCAGTGCTGCGGCGGCGCCACCGTGCTGCTGTTCGAACCGCTGGGCCAGCCGCAGGCGCGTATCGCCCTGTTCGGCGCCGGCCACGTCGGCCGCGCCCTGGCGCCGCTGCTCGCCGGCCTGCCGTGCCGGCTGCGCTGGATCGACGCGCGCGCGCAGGAATTCCCCGACCCCGTACCGGCCGGGGTGGAACAGGTGGTGAACGACGAGGTGCTCGTGGAGGTCGAGCGGATGCCCGCCGGCAGCTACTTCATCGTCATGACCCACGATCACCAGCTCGACCTGCAGCTCGCCGAGGCCATCCTCAAACGCAACGACTTCGCCTATTTCGGGCTGATCGGCTCGAAGAGCAAGCGCGCCCGCTTCGAGCACCGCCTGCACGAACGCGGCCTGGCCGCCGAAGTGGTGCAGCGCATGCGCTGCCCGATGGGCCTGCCCGAGGTGAAGGGCAAGCTGCCGCTGGAAATCGCCATCTCCATCGCCGGCGAGGTGATCGCCACCTACAACGCCCGTTTCGGAGAGGAAAGCCAGGGCGGCGAGCGCATCGCCAGACTGCTGCCAGCCTCGCGACGCAGCCCGGCCTGAAAGTCTGTAGGGTGGATGGCCGAAGCCATTCACCATGGCAGACAAGCCTGCGGCGTTGTCCACCCTACAAACTGATCGCCAGCCAGCTGGCTCCTACCTTGTCGGGACCGACTCAACACATGAAGGACCGTCCGATGCACGCCTACCGCGCCGCCCTGCTCCACTGCCTCGCCGATCCCCGCGTGGTCGGCATCGAGCGTTCCTGCCAGTATTTCGAGGATGGCCTGCTGCTGGTCGAGGACGGCAAGGTGGCGCAGATCGGCGACGCCGCCAGCCTGCTGCCGACCTTGCCGGCCGGGGTCGAAGTGGTCGAGTACCATGACGCGCTGATCCTTCCCGGCTTCGTCGACACCCACATCCACTACCCGCAGCTGGACGTGATCGCCTCCTACGGCACCCAGTTGCTGGAGTGGCTGGAAACCTACACCTTCCCCGCCGAGGCGCGCTTCGCCGACCCGGCGCATGCCCGCGCCCAGGCGCGCCTGTTCCTCGCCGAGCTTCTGCGCAACGGCACCACCACCGCGCTGGTGTTCGCCACCGTGCATCCGCAGTCGGTGGATGCCTTCTTCGAGGAGGCGAGTCGACTCGACCTGCGGATGATCGCCGGCAAGGTGCTGATGGACCGCAATGCCCCGGACGACCTGCGCGACGACGCCGCCTCCGGCTACGACGAGAGCAAGACGCTGATCGAGCGCTGGCACGGCAAGGGCCGCCTGCACTATGCCGTCACCCCGCGCTTCGCGCCGACCAGCACGCCCGAGCAGCTCGAGCTGGCCGGCCGGCTGCTGCGCGAATACCCCGGGCTCTACCTGCACACCCACCTGTCCGAGAACCGCGCGGAGATCGAGTGGGTGAAGGAGCTGTTCCCCGAGCGCAAGCACTACCTGGACGTCTACGACCACCACCGCCTGCTCGGCGCCCGCTCGGTGTTCGCCCACGGCATCCATCTCTGCGACGACGAGTGCTGGCGCCTCGGCGCGAGCGGCTCGGCGGTGGCTTTCTGCCCGACCTCCAACCTGTTCCTCGGCAGCGGCCTGTTCGACCTGGCCAGGCTGGAAGGGCACGGCGTGCGCGTCGGCCTGGGCACGGACGTCGGCGGCGGCACCAGCTTCTCCCAACTGCAGAGCCTCAACGAGGCCTACAAGGTGCTGCAGCTGCAGGGGCAGCAGCTCGATCCGTTCAAGGCCCTGTACCTGGCCACCCTCGGCGGCGCCCGGGCGCTTTATCTGGACGAACAGATCGGCAACCTGCAACCGGGCAAGGACGCCGATTTCGTGGTGCTGGACTACAAGGCCACGCCGCTGCTCGCCCGCCGCCTGGAACAGGCGCGCAGCCTCGAGGAAAAACTCTTCGCCCTGATGATCCTTGGCGACGACCGGGCGGTGCGGGAAACCTTCGCTGCCGGGCGTTCGGTGCATCGGCGCGGGTCATAGGCAGCGGCGCAGTTCGCTCTTGAGAGTCTTGCCGTAGCTGTTCTTCGGCAGCTCCTGGCTGAACAGGTAGCGTTTGGGCTTCTTGAACGATGCCATGCGCTCGATGAACCAGGCGTTGAGAGCCTGCGCGCTCGCCTGCTCGCCCGGACGAAGGACGACGAAGGCCACCACGCGTTCTCCCCAGTCGGGATCCGGCTCGCCGACCACCGAAACTTCGGAGATCGCCGGATGCAGCGCCAGCACCTCCTCCACTTCGCGGGGATAGATATTGCTGCCCCCGGAGATGATCACGTCCTTGGAGCGGTCGGTGAGAGTCAGCAATCCATCCTGGTCCAGGTAACCGATGTCGCCGGTATATAACCAGCCGTCCACCAGAGTCGCACCGGTTGCCGCCTCGTTGCGCCAATAGCCCTGCATTACGCTGGGACCGCGCACGACAACCTCGCCGGGCTGGCCTGGTGGCAGTGGATGACGCGATCCATCCACCACGCAGACCTCGACGCACGACTGCGCATAGCCGACCGAGAACGCCAGCCGCTGCCAATCCGACCGGGCTCGGTCGGCGATCAGCTCGCGAGAGAGCGCCGTGATCGTCATCGGACTTTCGCCCTGGCCGTAGATCTGGATCAGCCGCGGGCCGAAGGTCGCCACCGCCTCCTGCAGATCGGCCAGATACATGGGTGCGCCGCCGTAGACGATGGACTTGATGCCGTCGCCGTCATAACCCTGGCGCCGTGCCTCTTCGACCATGCGCTTGACCATGGTCGGTGCCGCGAACAGGGTCAGTTGCCCCAGCCTCCTGGCCAGCCCGAACAGCTCGGCGGCATCGAAGCCGCGTGAGGCGGGAATCACGTGCCGGGCTCCGCAGCGAACATGGATGAAGTTGTACAACCCCGCCCCATGGGACATGGGCGCGGCATAGACGCAAGCGTCGTCCGCGCTGACTGGATCGACATCGACCGGATAGCAGAGGGACATCGCCGTCAGGTTGCCGTGGGAAAGCATCACCCCCTTGGAGCGCCCCGTGGTGCCGGAGGTATAGAACAGCCAGGCGAGGTCGTCCGGGCTGCGCCGGGTGGGACCTGCCCATAGAGGGGCGGCCTGCTTAAGTCGCTCGATCGTGCTTCCGCGGCCGGCCAACTCCCGGCATTGCGCGGGCAGTTCGCCCTCGGCGAACAGGCTTCCGTCGTCGGTGAAGATCAGCCGGGCCTGAGCGTCGTCGGCGATCCAGGCAGCCTCGCTGCGATGCAGCTTGCAGTTGATCGGTACCGCTACCGCGCCGGCCCACCAGATGGCGTAGAGCAGCTCCAGGTACTCGCAGCAGTTCTTCATGAACAGCGCGACGTGCTCTCCCGGCGCGATGTCGTAGTCATCGCGCAGCGCCGTTGCCAGCGCGCCGGCGCTGGCCGCGAACGTCCGGTAGTTCGCGACCGGCCGCTCGCCTTCGTACAGGGCCGGCCGCTCGGGCCAGCGGCGCGCGGCATCGTTCAGCCAGTTGGCGAGGTTCATGGTCAGGCCCTCTCCGCTTGCAGCACGCTGGCGTAATTCGCCACCGCCATGCCGCCCATGTTGAACACCAGGCCGAACTCTGGCTGCTGCAGGGCGATGCCCATGGGCTTGCCGGTGAGCTGGCGGAACGCCATGGCGTGCATCGACACCCCGGTCGCGCCCACCGGATGGCCCTTGGCCTTGAGGCCTCCGGAGAGGTTCACCGGCAGACGCCCGTCGGCCAGTACCGTGCCATCCTCCAGCGCGCGGAATCCCTCGCCTTTCGGTGCCAGCCCCATGGCTTCGTAGATCATCAGCTCGGCGATGGTGAAGCAGTCATGCACCTCGGCGAAGTGCAGGTCGGCAAGGGTCACACCGGCATGCTCCAGGGCGGATCGGATCGCCCGCTGCGGACCTTCGAAGGCCAGGAAGTCCCGCCTCGAGAGGGGCAGGAAGTCGTTGACCTGAGCCATGGCGCGGATGGCCACGCTGCGGCGGAACTGCCTGGCCCGCTTCGTCGAGGCCAGCACGATTGCCGCAGCGCCGTCGGAGATCAGCGAACAATCGGTCAGGCGCAGTGGCGGCGCGATCAGCGGGTTGCTCTCGGACACCGTGTTGCAGTGTTCGAGGCTCATCTCCCTGTGCATCTGCGCCAGCGGGTTGCTCATGGCATTGCCATGGTTCTTAACCGCTATGGCTGCCATCGCTCCCAGCGGATCCCGGTAGCGCTCTCCATATTGCCGGGCGGCCATGCCGAACTGCTGCGGGAAGCTCAAGGCGGCCTCCTGCGGATCATTCTGGTAGCCGGCGCCAGCCAGGGCACGGGTGACGACGCTGGTGGAGTTGGAGGTCATCTTTTCCGCACCGACCACCAGTACCAGTTCGGCAGCGCCCGAGCGGATCGCGCAGATCCCGGCCCGGATCGCCGCGGAACCCGAGGCGCAGGCGTTTTCGCAACGGCTGGCCGGCTTGAAGCGCAGCGCCGGGTCCGCCTGCAGCGCCAGCGAGGCCGGGAAGCCATCCGCCACCATTCCCGAATTGAAATGGCCGAGGAACACCGCATCGATCTCCGCCGCGTCCACCGCGGCCTCTTCCAGCGCCTCGCGCGTCGCCTCGACGATCAGGTCCTCGAGCGTGCGGCCTTCCAGCCTGCCGAAACGGGTGTGGCCGCTGGCCACGATGGATACCGAATCCGTGATCATTTGAATTGCCTCTGTTGCTGACCGGGTGACGGCGGCTCGGCCGAGAAGGCGGCTTTCGCCACGGTCTCCCGTTGTTGTTATGAGGACCGAAAACCATGAGGTCTTGTAGCGACATCGACCGGTACGCAGCGGCGCTGTCGGTGTGCTGGATTTACGATGGCGCACGATTGGCACGCCCGGTATGCGTGCAACTACGTACAAGCGTGAGTATTGGTGGCCGGGCGGATCAGGTCGTTTAGGCTGTACTTGAAGGCAAATCGCATGAAGGACAAGGTATGGCAGCACATACGTCCGAACCTGGCGATCTGGCCGGCCTGGCGTTCCGGGTTTCGCCAGCGCCGCAGGTGATCACCGGAAATCGCCTGATACTCGACTGCAACGAAGCGTTCCAACGTCTGTTCGGCTATGAGCGTCAGGAACTGCTTGGCCAGCTGATCCTGCGGCTCTATCCCTCGCGCGCCGACTACCGGGCGATTGGCGAGCGTTGCCTGAGCTGGCTGCGCAAGAGTCGCTCCTACTCCGACGAACGATTCATGCAGCAGTGCGACGGCAAAGTCTTCTGGGCGCATGCCGATGGCTACACGCTGACGCCCGAGGAACCCTTCCGGCTGATGGTCTGGCACTTCGAGCGCATCGACCGTTCCATCCGCGCGACAGTGAACCTGACGCCTCGCGAGCGGGAAATCTCGGCGTACATCGTCAACGGCCTTACCTGCAAGGAGATCGGCCGCAAGCTGGGAATTTCCCACCGAACTGTGGAAGTACATCGGGCGCGCCTGATGAAGAAGCTAACGGCAAAGAACAGCGCAGATTTGGTCTCCAAGATCATTGTTCTGAATTGATTCAATCTGACGCTAGCGTCCGCTACTCACCCAACGCCACCTGGCGTGACGCGCAGCAGACCATCAATCGGCTCCTGGCAGGAACTGCAGTTGCCGGAGACGCGCAAGGGATTGCAGCCGCTGCACAGGTACTCGCCCTGCTCGGCCAGGGCCAGGCTGGCCAGGTCGTCGACCAGCGGCTCGGCGCGGCCGTGGAGGTTGCGCAGTACCACCGAGGGCACTCCAGTCGAGAGTGCCCCACGACAAGGCTGCTCTAACTGCCGCGGTAGGTCGAATACCCGTAGGGCGACACCAGCAGCGGCACGTGGTAATGCCCCTCGCCGCCCAGCCTGACGCGCAGCACCACCACGTCGAGAAAGGCCGGCTCGGCCAGGCTCAGCCCGCGGCGGCGGTAGTAGTCGCCGGCATGAAAATGCAGCTCGTAGACGCCGGCGCGAAACGCCTCGCCCTCCAGCAGCGGCGCGTCGCAGCGCCCGTCGGCATTGGTCACGGCCTGCGCCAGCAGTTGCCGCTGCTCGCCGTCGAGCCGGTAGAGGTCGATGGCGATGCCCGCGCCGGGGCAGCCGTGGGTGGTGTCGAGCACGTGGGTGGTCAGTCTGGCCATGGGTACTGCGGAGCCGGCGGCCCCTTCCTCCTGCATCCGGATGAGCGGTAGATTTGCAGGAAATACCCTTGGCTCGATAGTTTCAAGCCCAGACACCCGCCGATAGGAGACTCTCGTGACCAGCCCCTACCCCCGCGACCTGATCGGTTACGCCGGCCAGCCGCCCCATCCGCACTGGCCGGGCGAGGCGCGCATCGCCCTGTCCTTCGTGCTCAACTACGAGGAAGGCGGCGAGCGCTGCATCCTCCACGGCGACCAGGAGTCCGAGGCCTTCCTCTCCGAGATGGTCGCCGCCCAGCCGCTGCCGGGCGTGCGCAACCTGTGCATGGAGTCGCTCTACGAATACGGCAGCCGCGCCGGGGTCTGGCGCCTGCTCGAGCTGTTCCGCCGCGAGGGCATTCCGCTCACCGTGTTCGCCGTGGCCATGGCCGCCGAGCGTCATCCCGAAGTCATCAGGACGATGGTCGCCGACGGCCACGAGATCTGCAGCCACGGCTACCGCTGGATCGACTATCAGTACATGGACGAGGCCGAGGAGAAGGCGCATCTGGACCGGGCCATCGACATCCTCGCCCGGATCGCCGGCGGACGCCCGCTCGGCTGGTACACCGGGCGCCTCGGCCCCAACACCCGTCGGCTGGTGCGCGAGGAAGGCGGCTTTCTCTACGACTCGGACGCCTACGACGACGACCTGCCCTACTGGGACCCGGCCTCCACAGCGGCAAAACCCCATCTGGTGATCCCCTACACCCTGGACACCAACGACATGCGCTTCACCCAGGTACAGGGCTTCAACAGCGGCGACGACTTCTTCACCTACCTCAAGGACGCCTTCGACGTGCTCTACGCCGAGGGCGAGGCCGGCGCGCCGAAGATGCTCTCGATCGGCATGCACTGCCGCCTGCTCGGCCGCCCGGCGCGCTTCGCCGCCCTGCAGCGCTTCGTCGACTACGTGAAGGGCCATGACAAGGTCTGGTTCGCCCGACGCATCGACATCGCCCGCCACTGGCATGCCACCCACCCCTTTCCGGGAGCCGGCCAATGACCGCCTTCGCCACCGTCAAGCCCTCGTCCCTGTCCCGCGAGGCGTTCATCGAAACCTTCGGCGGCGTCTACGAGCACTCGCCGTGGATCGCCGAAACCGTCTTCGACCAGGGAATCGGCCAGGAAGACGACGACATCGAGCGCCTGCACGCGCGCCTGGCACAGGTCGTCCGCGCCGCGCCCCACGAAGCGCAGCTGGCGCTGATCCAGGCCCACCCGGACCTGGCCGGCAAGGCCGCGGTGCGCGGCGAGCTGAGCGCGGCCAGCACGGCCGAGCAGGCCGGCGCCGGCATTCAGGACTGCACGCCCGAAGAGTTCGAGCGCTTCGAGCGCCTCAATGCCGCCTACCAGGCACGCTTCGGCTTCGTCTTCATCATGGCGGTGAAGGGCAGCGACCGGCAGCGGATCCTCGCCGCCTTCGAGGAGCGCCTGAACCACACGCCCGAGCAGGAATTCGCCCGCGCCCTGGCCGAAATCGACAAGATCGCCCTGTTCCGCCTGCAGGCGATGTAAGGACCACACATGAAGAACTACGCCGCCCCCTTCGAGAAATACCTGAACCTCGCCGACGCCCGCCTCGGCACCCGCGCCCTCCACGTCACCGACGACTGGTTCGCGCCGGTCGAGCGGATGCTCCAGCCCACCGAGCCCGAGTGGAAGGAAGGCGTCTACGACGACAACGGCAAGTGGATGGACGGCTGGGAGTCGCGGCGCAAGCGCTTCGAGGGCTACGACCACGTGGTGCTGCGCCTCGGCGTACCCGGCACGATCAAGGGCGTGGACATCGACACCCGCCATTTCACCGGCAACTACCCACCGTCCGCCTCGCTGGAAGCCTGCTTCCTCGCCGAAGGCGATCCCGACGAGCACACCGAATGGGTCGAGCTGCTGCCGGCGGTGGAGCTTCAGGGCAACAGCCACCACTACCACGCCATCGCCGACCAGCGTCCCTGGAGCCACCTGCGCTTCAACATCTACCCGGACGGCGGCGTGGCGCGCCTGCGCGTCTACGGCATCCCCTACCGCGACTGGAGCGCGGTCGGCGCCGACGAGTCGCTCGATCTGGCCGCCGCGCTCAACGGCGGGCGCGCCCTGGCCTGCTCCGACGAGCACTTCGGGCGCATGGGCAACCTGCTCAACCCGGGACGCGGGGTGAACATGGGCGACGGCTGGGAAACCGCGCGCCGCCGCACCCCGGGCAACGACTGGGTGATCGTCGCCCTCGGCCATCCCGGCGAAATCGAGCGGATCGTCGTCGACACCCTGCACTTCAAGGGCAACTACCCGGACAGCTGCTCGATCCAGGCGGCCTTCGTGAAAGGCGGTACCGACAGCCAGATCGAGACCCAGAGCCTGTTCTGGCGCGAGCTGCTGCCCAGCCAGAAGCTCTCGATGCACCAGGAGCACGAGTTCGTCGGAGAGATCAAGCCGCTCGGGCCGATCACCCACGTGCGCCTGAACGTCTTCCCCGACGGCGGCGTCAGCCGCCTGCGACTGTTCGGGCGGCTGGCCCGCTGATCCCCACCCTTCTCCCCCGAGGGGAGAGCGAGCCACTGGAGGCCCCATGCGCACCCTGAGCATCGAACCCCTGAGCAAGGCCGCCTTCGCCCCCTTCGGCGAGGTGATCGAAACCGAGGGCAGCGACCATTTCCTGATCAACAACGGCTCGACCCGCCGTTACCACGCCCTCGCCCAGGTGCAGACCAGCGCGCCGGAGGACCGGGCCATCGTCAGCATCTTCGTCGCCCGCCCCCTGCCGATGCCGCTGACCATCCGCATGCTGGAGCGCCACCCGCTGGGCAGCCAGGCGTTCGTGCCGCTGCGCGGCAACCCCTTCCTGATCGTGGTCGCCCCGCCGGGCGACGCCCCGCGCCCGGAACAGGTCCGCGCCTTCCTCGGCAACGGCCGCCAGGGCATCAACTACCAGCGCGGCGTCTGGCACCATCCGGTGCTGGCGCTGGTGGACGACGACGAGTTTCTGGTGATCGACCGCAGCGGCGCCGGCGCCAACTGCGACGAGCACTTCTTCGGCGAAGGCGAGCAACTGCTCCTGCGCCATCCGTGACA
Source organism: Azotobacter salinestris (assembly GCF_009363155.1). Lineage (NCBI taxonomy): Bacteria > Pseudomonadati > Pseudomonadota > Gammaproteobacteria > Pseudomonadales > Pseudomonadaceae > Azotobacter > Azotobacter salinestris. The sequence continues at coordinate 4,656,267 of NZ_CP045302.1, read as the reverse complement.
GACAGGCCCGCTGGCGCGGGCCAGAGGTATCCTGCGTGGAAGCACACCTGACCGAATGGCTGAACCTCGCCATCCGCTGGATTCACATGATCGTCGGCATCGCCTGGATCGGCGCCTCCTTCTATTTCGTCTGGCTGGAGAACAACCTCGACCGGTGCAATCCCCGCGAAGGACTCGCCGGCGATCTCTGGGCGATCCACGGCGGCGGCATCTACCACCTGGAAAAGTACAAGCTGGCCCCGCCGCGCATGCCGGAGAAGCTCCACTGGTTCAAGTGGGAGGCCTACAGCACCTGGCTGTCCGGCATCGCCCTGCTCACGGCGGTCTACTACTTGAATCCCGGCCTCTACCTGCTCGCCCCCGGCAGCGCGCTGCCGCCGGCAGCGGCGGTGGCTCTGGGCTTCGGCTCGCTGATCGCCGGCTGGTTCGTCTACGACCGCCTGTGCGATTCGCCGCTGGGCAAACGCCCGGCGCTGCTCGGCGGCGTGCTGTTCGCGCTGATCGTCCTCGCCGCCTGGGGCTACAGCCAGGTGTTCGGCGGGCGCGCCGCCTACATCCACACCGGCGCGCTGATCGGCACCCTGATGGTCGGCAACGTGTTCCGCATCATCATGCCGGCGCAGCGCGATCTGGTGAAAGCCATCGAGGAAGGCCGTGCACCGGACCCGCGCCTGCCGGCCAAGGGCCTCCTGCGCTCGCGGCACAACAACTACCTGACGCTGCCGGTGCTGTTCATCATGATCAGCAACCACTTCCCCAGCACCTACGGCAGTTCGTGGAACTGGGCGATCCTCGCCGGCCTCTCGGCGCTCGCCGTGCTGGTGCGCCACTACTTCAACACCCGGCACCGGAGCCAGCGCTTCGCCTGGGCGCTGCCGGCCGCAGCCCTAGGGATGCTCTGCCTGGCCTTCGTCAGCGCGCCGCGTCAGGTGTCCGCGCCGGCCGCCGGCAACAAGGCGCCGGCCGGCCGGTTCGACCGAGTCGCCGACGTGATCCACACGCGCTGCACGGTCTGCCACTCCGCCAGGCCCACCAGCCCGCTGTTCGCCAGCGCACCGGGCGGGGTGGTGCTCGACAGTCCCGAGCAGATCCGCAGCCTGGCGCCGAAGATCCACGCCCAGGCGGTGGCCAGTCAGCTCATGCCGCTCGGCAACATCACCGGAATGACAGTGGAGGAACGCGAACTGATCGGCGCCTGGATCGCCGCCGGGGCGCGGATCGACTGAAGCGTGCGGACATCGCACGTTTTAGTGCCGGACATTGATCCCCGGCGGTACTTCGCATGCCGCAATGGGGCACAGTCTGCGCCGAAGCTAGTGTGGTGAATCACAACTACTCAGGATAAGACTTGTCTACCGCGGAGCTGACAGAGTTTTTTCGGAGGGCATGCGATGAAAACAGGCCGCCCAGCCGTTCGGATCGAACTGACCGAACACGAGCATGCCGAACTCACCCGCCGCCGAGCCAGGCACAAGGGGCCTGCCGATATGCAGCTGCGCGCCGAGATCATTCTGTCCTGCGCTCGAGGCGAGTCCGGCTCTTCCATTGCTCGACGGCTCGGCATTACGGCGCAAACCGTTTCGAGGTGGCGCCTTCGCTTCGCCCGTTTGGGCCTGCAAGGCCTCAATGACGAGCCGCGCTCAGGCCGCCCACGCAGCATCAGTGATGAAAAGGTCCAGGAAGTGGTCGACCGGGTGCGGCAGACCAGGCCCGACGATGCCAGTCATTGGAGCTCGCGCCGGATGAGCAAGGCCACCCATATTTCACCGGCGAGCGTACAGCGTATCTGGCGAGCCTTCGGGCTCAAGCCTCACCTGGAGCACACCTTCAAGCTGTCCACCGATCCTGCCTTTGTCGACAAGGTGCAGGATATCGTAGGGCTCTACCTGAATCCGCCGGATAAAGCGCTGGTACTGTGCGTCGATGAGAAAAGCCAGATCCAGGCGCTCAATCGAACACAGCCGGGGCTGCCGCTGGAGCCTGGGTATCCGGCGACCCGTACCCATGATTATCAGCGCCATGGCACGACGTCCTTGTTTGCCGCCCTGGATGTGGCCACCGGCGAGGTGATCGGACGTCTCAAGCGCCGTCACCGCAGCGCAGAATTCCTGGAGTTTCTCAGGGCCATCGAGGAAACGGTCGAGAGCGACAAGGCCATACACCTGATCATGGATAACTATGCCGTGCACAAGACCGACAAGGTGCGTGCCTGGCTTGTCGCACACCCGCGTCATCATGTGCATTTCACCCCGACGTCTGCGTCATGGCTGAATCTGGTGGAGCGCTTTTTCTCGATGCTCACCCAGAAGTGGATAAGGCGCCAGGCCCATACCAGCGTGAAGGATCTCGAGCAGGCCATCGAGTATTACCTGGCGACTTACAACCAGAATCCAAGGCCCTTCCGCTGGAGTAAGGGAGCAGGTGAAATCCTGGCCTCTGTCGGCAGGGCTGCTCGAGCCTTGCAAATAAATAATGAAGCGAACTTGTGATTCACCACACTAGCGCATTTCGACGAATTTGCAATTGGCAATAGCGCCAATGGCAGCGGCAGAGTCGCACTGCTAGCCTCCTAGGCAGAGTCCGCCCCAGCATCGGGCGAGAACAACAATAAGAATGGGGTTTCCCATGAGCGAGCAAGGCGCCATTCCCCGCGTCGGGCGACTGATCGACGGCCAGTTCGTCGACTCCGCCGGTGGGCAGTGGCGCAACGTGGCCGACCCGGCCAGCCGGCAAGTTCTGGCCCGCGTCCCCTTCGCCCCTGCGGCGGAGCCGAACGCGGCGGCGGCTGGCGCCCTCATGGCTTCCAGGAGCCGGCGCAAGACGCCGATCGCCGCCGGCACACGGATTCCTCTCAACTACCGGCAACCGATCCGCAAGAACCTCGAGAAGCTGGCGGCGATCCGCACCGCCAAGCAGGTCAAGTCCCTGGCCGATGCCGGAGGTGGCGGACTCCGGGGCCGGCAGCTCGGCGACCCGGCCCTCTACGGCAAGCCGACCGTGGAGCTCGCCCCGACCAGGACCGCCCCCCAGCGCTGGTTCGGCGAAGACGCAGTCGGCGGTCCGCTGGACACCACCATCGCCCTCAAGTGAGCCGCGGAGGAAATCGTCATGCACATCGGCTTCATCGGACTCGGCAACATGGGGGCGCCGATGGCGCGCAACCTGCTCAAGGCCGGTCACCGCCTGAGCGTCTGCGACCTCTCCGAAGCGGCCGTCGCCGCCCTGGTCGAGGCCGGGGCGAGCGCCTGCGACTCGCCCGCCGCCGTGGCGCACAGCGAAGCCGAGCTGATCATCACCATGCTGCCCGCCGCCACCCATGTGAAGACGGTCTACCTCGGCGAAGACGGTCTGCTCGCCCATGTCCGCCCCGGCGTCCTGCTGATCGACAGCTCCACCATCGACCCGCTGAGCGCCCGCGAAGTCGCCGCCGCAGCCCGGACGTGCGGCAACCCCATGCTCGATGCGCCGGTCTCCGGCGGCACGGCGGGCGCCGCGGCCGGCACCCTGACCTTCATGGTCGGCGGCGCCGCGGAGGATTTCGAGCGGGCCCGGCCGGTCCTCGCCGCCATGGGCCGCAACATCGTTCACTGCGGCGATGCCGGCAATGGCCAAGTGGCCAAGGTCGCCAACAACCTGCTGCTCGGCATTTCCATGATCGGCGCCGCCGAGGCGATGAGCCTGGGCGTGGCCCTGGGCATGGACGCCAAAGTGCTGGCCGGGGTGATCAACAGCTCGAGCGGCCGCTGCTGGAGCTCGGACACCTACAACCCCTTTCCCGGCGTGCTGGAAAACGTCCCCGCCGCCCGCGGCTACAGCGGGGGCTTTCGCAGCAACCTGATGCTCAAGGACCTCGGACTGGCCAGCGAGGCTGCCCGCCACGTCGGCCAGCCGGTGCCCCTCGGCGCCCTCGCCCAGCAGCTCTACCAGGTTTTCGTCACCCAGGGCAACGAAGCCCTGGATTTCTCCGCGATTATCCACCTCTACAACAAGGACAATCACCCATGACGCACCTTTCCGACTGCCCCGTACTGGTTACGGAGCGCAACCGCATCGGCCACCTGACGCTGAACCGTCCGGCCAGCCTCAACACCCTGACCCTGCCGATGGTCTGCGCCCTGCATCGCCAGCTCGAAGCCTGGGCGGCGGACCCGACGATCCTCGCCGTGGTACTGCGCGGCGCCGGCAACAAGGCCTTCTGCGCCGGCGGCGACATCCGTGCCCTGTACGACAGCTTCCGCGCCGGCGACGGCCGCCACCTGACCTTCTTCGAGAAGGAATACGCCCTCGACTACTACCTGCACTGCTACCCCAAGCCGGTGCTGGCCCTGATGGACGGCTTCGTTCTCGGTGGCGGTCTGGGCCTGGTCCAGGGCAGCATGCTGCGGGTGATCAGCGAGCGGACCCGGATCGGCATGCCGGAAGTCGGCATCGGCTACTTCCCGGACGTCGGCAGCAGCTACTTCCTCTCCCGCCTGCCCGACGCCCTCGGCCTCTACCTGGGCATCACCGGCGTGCATCTGTCGCCTGCCGATGCCCTCTACGCCGGCCTGGCCGACTGGTACCTGCCCAGCGAGGGCTTCGCCGAGCTGGAGCGCAGCCTCGATGACCTGACCTGGGAGGTGCATCCGCGCCAGGCGCTCGGCAACCTGCTGGCCGCCTTCGGCAAGCGTCACCTGCCGGGCTCCGAGCTCAAGAAGCTGCACCCAGCCATCGAAACCCACTTCTCGCAGCCGGATATTCCGACCATCCGTGCCTCGCTGCTCGCCGAGCACCGTCCGGAATACCGCGCCTGGGCCGAGGAAACCGTCCGGCTGATGGACAGCCGCTCGCCACTGGCGCTCTGCGTGACCCTGGAGCTGCTGCAGCGTGGTCGCCATCTGTCCCTCGACGACTGCTTCGCCCTGGAACTGCATCTGGATCGCCAGTGGTTCGAACGGGGCGACATCATGGAAGGCGTGCGGGCGCTGCTGGTCGACAAGGACAAATCGCCGCGCTGGAATCCGCCGACCCTCGCCGAGGTCCGGCCCGAGCAGGTCCAGGCCTTCTTCGCCGACTTCAGGTCCGGCGAAGAGCGGATGGGTTTGGTGGGGTGAGAAAACGGCCCGGCTCAAGGCCGGGCCGGAAAGTTCTCAGCGGGTGACGGTTTTGCTGGAATTGGTGGAGGACTCGGCAGGCTGGGGCTTGCCGGAGCTGGACAGGGTGTTCTCGGCCACCTCCTCCGCACCGTCACCGACCAGCATGCCGACGCCGGCACCGATCAGCATGCCGATCGGGCCGCCGATGGCGCCGATCATCATGCCGTTCATGCCGCCCAGCGACTTGCCGTGCGAGACATTGGAATCGGCGTCTTCGCGGACCTCGGCGGCCTTCACGGCGCCGGCGAGCATCGACAGACTGAGGGTCAGGGTTAGGACACCGGAAGTTTTCATGACAGCGGTTCCCTCCGAGGAACATGTTGTTGATCTTTGCCATTCCCAATGCCGATGGAACGGAGTCGGGCAAAATAATGGCGACTGAAAATCTGATGAACTGACTCCTTCCCTGGCCAGGCCGACATCCGGGCACTGTCGTACCCGCGGCCACTCCTGCATGTGTAGCATTTTGCCAGCCAGCTCTCCCCCAACCGATGATTTGGGACAAGCCGCACGCACGCAGATGCCTCTCGAGCGTTGACCTTGCCACCACGGCAAGCTCTAAGGTAGCCGGCAGTCGAGATTTGCGAGGAACCTCCATGGAGTCATCGATCAGCGCCCACCATCCAGACCAGGCGGCGCATCTGAGCCTCACCATCGAAGGCATGACCTGCGCGTCCTGCGTCGGAAGGGTCGAGCGCGCCCTGAACAAGGTGCCCGGCGTGACGGGTACCAGCGTCAACCTGGCCAGCGAACGGGCGGATGTCGCCTTCGCCGGCGCCCCCGATGTCGACGCCGCCATCGCCGCGGTGCACAAGGCCGGCTACCAGGTCGCCGAAGACGGCATCGAGCTGAGCGTGACCGGCATGACCTGCGCATCCTGCGTCGGCCGCGTCGAGCGTGCACTGAACAAGGTGCCCGGGGTGACGGGAGCCAGCGTCAACTTGGCCAGCGAGCGGGCCCAGGTGCGCGTCCTGCGCGGCGTGCCGACGACCGCCCTGATCGCCGCCATCGAGCGTGCCGGCTATGCGGCCAAACCCGTAACCGCCACCAGCGAGTTGCTCGACGCCGAGGAGGCTCGGCGCGGTGCCGAACTGGCCTCGCTCAAGCGTGCCCTGGCGCTGGCCGCCGTCCTCACCCTGCCGGTGTTCGTGCTGGAGATGGGCGCGCATCTGGTTCCGGCCCTGCATCACCTGATCCTCGCCACCCTCGGGCAACAGGCCAACTGGATCCTGCAGTTCGTCCTCAGCGCGCTGGTAATGTTCGGCCCCGGCCTGCGCTTCTTCCAGAAAGGCGTCCCGGCCCTGCTGCGCGGGGCGCCGGACATGAACTCGCTGGTCGCGGTCGGCACCAGCGCCGCCTGGCTGTTCTCGCTGGTCGCCACCTTCGCCCCCGGCCTGCTGCCGTCCGGCACCGTGCACGTCTACTACGAGGCGGCGACGGTGATCATCACCCTGATCCTGCTCGGCCGCTTCCTCGAGACGCGTGCCAAGGGGCGCACCTCGGAAGCGATCAAGCGTCTGATCGGCCTGCAGGCCAAGACCGCCCGGGTCCGCCGCGACGGCCAGGTCGAGGAACTGGCCATCGAGGAAGTGCGCAGCGGCGACCTGCTCGAGGTGCGTCCCGGCGAGCGCATTCCGGTGGACGGCGAGGTGACCGAGGGTGCGAGCTTCGTCGACGAATCGATGATCACCGGCGAGCCGGTGCCGGTCGAAAAGGCGCCCGGCGCCGGCGTGGTCGGCGGCACCATCAACCAGAACGGCGCCCTGACCCTGCGCGCCACCCGCATCGGCGGCGACACCGTGCTGGCGCAGATCATCCACATGGTCGAGCAGGCCCAGGGCGCCAAGCTGCCGATCCAGGCCCTGGTCGACCGCGTCACCCTGTGGTTCGTCCCGGCGGTGATGCTCGCCGCCCTGCTCACCTTCTTCGCCTGGATGCTCTTCGGCCCTGCTCCGGCGCTGACCTTCGCCCTGGTCAACGCGGTGGCCGTGCTGATCATCGCCTGTCCCTGCGCCATGGGTCTGGCCACGCCCACCTCGATCATGGTCGGCACCGGCCGTGCTGCCGAGCTAGGCGTGCTGTTCCGCAAGGGCGAGGCCCTGCAGCTGCTCAAGGACGCGAACGTGGTGGCGCTGGACAAGACCGGTACCCTGACCCGCGGCAAGCCCGAGCTGACCGACCTGATCCTCGCCGAGGGCTTCGAACGCGGCGCCGTGCTGGGTCGAATCGCTGCCGTCGAAGCGCGCTCCGAGCATCCGATCGCCCGCGCCATCGTCGATGCGGCACAGACCGAGGGCCTCGCCCTCGGCCAGCTGGACGACTTCGAGGCGGTCACCGGCTATGGCGTGCGCGCCACGGTGGACGGCATGCGGGTGGAGATCGGCGCCGACCGCTTCATGGCTCAGCTGGGCCTTGACGTGGGGCTCTTTGCCAGCGAGGCCCGGCGCCTCGGTGACGAGGCCAAGACGCCGCTCTACGCCGCCGTCGATGGCCGCCTGGCCGCCATGCTGGCGGTGGCCGACCGGATCAAGGACGGCACCCCAGCGGCGATCCATGCCCTGCACGCGCTGGGCATCCGGGTGGCGATGATCACCGGCGACAACCGCCGCACCGCCGAAGCCATCGCCCGACAGTTGGGCATCGACGAGGTGGTGGCCGAAGTGCTGCCGGACGGCAAGGTCGAGGCGGTCAAGCGCCTCAAGGCCGGATACGGGCAGATCGCCTATGTCGGCGACGGCATCAACGACGCCCCGGCGTTGGCCGCGGCGGATGTCGGCCTGGCCATCGGCAGCGGCACCGACATCGCCATCGAGGCGGCCGACGTGGTGCTGATGTCCGGCGATCTGCGCGGCGTGCCCACGGCCATCGCCCTGTCCCGCGCGACCCTCGGCAACATCCGGCAGAACCTGTTCTGGGCCTTCGCCTACAACACCGCGCTGGTCCCGCTGGCCGCCGGCGCGCTCTACCCGGTCAACGGCATGCTGCTCTCGCCGATCTTCGCCGCTGGCGCCATGGCCCTGTCCAGCGTGTTCGTGCTCGGCAACGCGCTGCGCCTGAAGCGTTTCCAGCCGGCCTGAGCGGAGCGGAAAAAAGACAGCCCCCGGCCGCACGGCCGGGGGCTGTCCTCGCTTCAGCGCCGGGTCGCCAGGCGCTGCACGGTACTCACCAGCAGATCGATCTCCTCGAAGGTGTTGTAGAACGCCAGCGACGGCCGCACCGTGGTTTCCACCCCGAAGCGGCGCAGGATCGGCTGCGCGCAGTGGTGGCCGGAGCGTACGGCGATGCCTTCGCGGTTGAGGGCAGCGCCGACCTCCTCGGTACGGTAGCCCTGCAGCACGAAGGACAGCACGCTGGCCTTGTTCGCCGCGGTACCGATCAGGCGCAGGCCGGGAATCCCCGCGAGCCCCTGGGTGGCGTACTCCAGCAGCTCGTGCTCGTAGCGGGCGATGGCGTCGAGGCCGATGCGCTCGACATAGTCCAGCGCCGCCCCGAGCCCCACCGCGTCGGCGATGTTGCCGGTGCCGGCCTCCAGACGCGCCGGCGCCTCCTGGTAGAGGGTCTTCTCGAAGGTCACATCGGCGATCATGTTGCCGCCGCCCTGCCAGGACGGTAGTCCGTCGAGCAGCGCCTTTTTGCCGTAGACCACGCCGATGCCGGTCGGACCGAAGATCTTGTGCCCGGAGAACACGAAGAAGTCCGCATCCAGCGCCTGCACGTCGACCTTCAGGTGCGACACCGACTGCGCACCGTCCACCAGCACCCGCGCACCGGCGGCATGCGCCAGGGCGATCACCTCGGCCACCGGGGTGACCGTGCCGAGGGCGTTGGACACCTGGGTGATGCTCACCAGCCTGGTGCGCGGGCCGAGCAGCCTGGCGTACTCGTCGAGGCGGATCTGCCCCGAGTCGTCCACCGGGATCACCTTGAGCCTGGCGCCCACCGCGTTGGCCAGCAGCTGCCAGGGCACGATGTTGGCGTGGTGCTCCAGGTGGGAGACGATGATCTCGTCGCCCGCGCCGATGAACTGGCGGCCGAAGGTATTGGCCAGCAGGTTGATGCCCTCGGTCGCCCCGCGCACGAAGACGATCTCCTCCGCCGACTTCGCGCCGAGAAAGCGCGCCACCTTGTTACGTGCGCCTTCGTAGGCATCCGTCGCCCGCGCCGCCAGTTCGTGGGCGGCGCGGTGGATGTTGGAGTTCTCGTGCTCGTAGAAGTAGGTCAGGCGGTCGATCACCGCCTTCGGCTTCTGCGTGGTGGCGGCGTTGTCAAACCACACCAGCGGCCGGCCGTTGACCCGTTCGGCGAGGATCGGGAAGTCCCGGCGGATCGCCTGTACGTCGAAACCGCTGCGGGCCTGTGGTTGGCCGGGTAGCTCGGGCGCCTGCTCCAGACGTGGCGTGGCCAGGTCGAGGAAGTAGAATTGCCCGCCTCCCGCTCCGGCCGGAGCCGGCGCGCTGAACCGTCCGGACGGCTCGGCGAGGATCGATTGCAGCAGCGTTTCCAACCTGTCACCACCCGGCACCGCCAGGCCGTGCGGATTGATGGCGATATCCGCGAAGCGCACCGGCTCGCCGGCATGGCCGCCTTCTTCACCGAGATAGTAGTACGGCGTGGCCGGCGCGCCCCCGGCCGACGGCGCCAGGCCGCCGGCCGCCGGGAAAGGCGACACCGGCGCGGCATGGGCCTCGGGCGCAGCCGCACCCGGACCGGCGGCAAGGCCCGCCGGAGCCAGCGCCTGCACGGGCGCGGCCTCGGGACGCGCCGGCGCGCTGTTCGGCAGGCTGGCGAAGAAGGCGTTGGCCAGCCGCGCCAGCTCCGCCACGTCCGGCAGGCCCGGCGTCGGAGCAGCCGCCGGCAGCGGATTATTTATAGGTGGCCGGATAGTCATGGTACTTGTCGACCTCCACGTCATCGAGCACGGCCAGGGCATCCTCGGTCAGCACCGCCAGCGAGCAGTACAGCGAGATCAGGTAGGAAGCGATGGCGTTGCGGTTGATGCCCATGAAGCGCACCGACAGCCCCGGGCTCTGCTCGCCGGCCACGCCGGGCTGATACAGGCCGATCACCCCCTGGCGCTTGTCGCCGACGCGCAGCAGGAGGATCTTGGTCCGCCCGCTCTCGTCGAACGGCACCTTGTCCGAGGGAACCAGCGGCAGGCCACGCCAGGTCAGGAACTGCGCGCCGAACAGGCTGATGGTGGGCGGCGGCACGCCGCGGCGGGTGCACTCGCGGCCGAAGGCGGCGATAGCCAGCGGATGGGCGAGGAAGAACGCCGGCTCCTTCCAGACTTTGGCGATCAGCTCGTCGAGATCGTCCGGGGTCGGCGCGCCGCTCAGGGTGGAGATGTGCTGGCTCGGGTCGACGCTGGCCAGCAGACCGTATTCCGGGTTGTTGATCAGCTCGTTTTCCTGGCGCTCCTTGATCGTCTCGATGGTCAGGCGCAACTGCTCGCGGATCTGGTCGTGCGGGCTGCTGTAGAGGTCGGAAACCCGGGTGTGCACGTCGAGGATGGTGGTCACCGCGTTGAGGAAGTACTCGCGCGGCTGCTCCTCGTAATCGACGAAGGTCTGCGGCAGCACCGCCTCGTCGCGCTGCGAGCAGGCGACCTGCACGTTCAGCGGGTTCTTCACCCGGTTCAGGCGAAAGATGCCCGCCTCCACCGGCGTCCACTGCAGCAGGTGCACCAGCCAGCGCGGGCTGATGGTGGAAAGCTGCGGGACGGTCTTGGTCGCGTTCGCCAGCTGGCGGGCGGCGCTGTCGCCTAGTGCCTGGCGTATGTCCTGAAAGTCACTCATGAATCGCTCCAGAAAGATTCGAATGAATGCACAGGGCCGGAAGCGTCGTCGTCATGACTGCTCCGCGTTGCCTGGCTGGTGTTGCAGGGTCGCCTGGGTGACGTTGCTGCCCGGAGGCACGCTGCGGGTCAGCCAGACGTTGCCACCGATGGTGGAGCCCTTGCCGATGGTGATGCGCCCGAGGATGGTGGCCCCGGCGTAGATCACCACGTCGTCTTCGACGATGGGGTGGCGAGCCTGGCCCTTGAGCAGTTGGCCGGACTCGTCGACGGTGAAGCGCTTGGCGCCCAGGGTCACCGCCTGATAGATGCGCACGCGGTTGCCGATCACCGCGGTCTCGCCGATCACCACGCCGCTGCCGTGGTCGATGAAGAAGCTGTGGCCGATCTGTGCTCCCGGATGGATGTCGATGCCGGTGGCCGAATGGGCGATCTCCGCGACGATCCGCGCCAGCAGCGGCACTCCGGCGCCATAAAGACGATGGGCCAGACGATGATGGATCACCGCCTGCACGCCCGGGTAGCAGAGCAACACCTCGTCGAGGCTGCGCGCCGCCGGATCGCCCTGGTAGGCGGCGATCACGTCGCTGTCCAGCAGCTGGCGCAGCTCCGGCAGCGCGGCGCCGAACTCGCGGACGATCTGCACCGCGCGCGACTCCAGATCCGGCTCGCGCTGCCCGCACTGGCGGGCGACGTAGTGCAGCTCCAGGCGCACTTGGCCGAGCAGAGCGTTCAACGCGCTGTCGAGGGTGTGTCCGACATAGAAATCCTCACTCTCCTCGCGCAGGTCGCTGGGGCCCAGGCGCATCGGAAAGAGTGCGCCACACAGCGCGGCGAGAATCTCCGCAACGGTCTGCCGCGAGGGCAGCTCGCGGCTACCCAGCTCGCGCGTCCGGCCGCAGCGCTTGCGCCAGTCGTCGCGGGCGGCGCGCAGTTCGTCGACGATCTGTTCGAGCTGCCAGTTCACCGGGCCGGGCGCGGGAGCCTCCGGCATATGCGAGACGCCGTCGAAGACAGCCTTGAGTTTGTTGGACATGAGGGAACCCTGCCGGCCGCGGAAACGGCCGGTCCTGAACGAGGATGGACGGGGGAAGAAGTGCCGGGAGCGTTTGGGTGAAGGCGGCTCAGTCCTGCACCCAGGGCAGGCCCCAGTGCCGCCAGCCGCCGCTTTCGCCGCGCTGCTGATGGGTATCGAGATCGCCCTCAAAACCTTCCAGCACGTTGAACACCTGGGAGAAACCGGCCGCCGTAGCCGCGGTCGCCGCTGCTGCGGAGCGCTTGCCGCTGCGGCAGAGCAGCACCAGTACGCCGTCGCGCCCTGCTTTGCCGGCCAGCTCAATGAGAAAGCGCGGATTCCTGATCAACGTCGGGCCGCTTTGCCAGGCCACATGCAGAGTATCCGGCACACGCCCGACGAACTTCAGCTCTTCGGCGCTGCGCACATCCACCAGGGTCGCCACGCCAGCCTGCAATAGCACCCAGGCCTCCGGCGGATAGAAACTGCCGGCATAGGCCAGGCCGTCGGCAACGGCGCGGGCGCGAGCCCGGGCGAACAGCTCCGCCGGACGGGCGGCGAGCACGGCGGACAGGTCGACGGGGCGCCGGATGTCTTCGGCGATATGGGGAGCTGGGGCAGCGGCTGGCATTGGTGAGTCCTCCGGTTGACTGGTCGAGGCCCGGCAGCCCATCCGCCGCACCACGTTGCGGGTTAATGTATGCCGCCCACTTATTCCAAAAAAATAATTTATTATTTTATTTATAAAACTTTTTTGAATATAGAATCACTGGCGTGAGCAGCCAGCATCTTGGCCTTCCAATGCCCGTAGTTGGTGGCGAACTGCCCGGCAAGACGCCAGCCATCCTGACCGGCAGGGTCCCTTCTCCAAAGAAAACAGGGTGCTCCGGATGATTTCCTAGCGAAAGAGCACCACCAGCACCGCTGCCACCGCCAGCAGCGCCCCGCCGGCCAGCAGCCCCAGAGCCAGGGGGCTGGAGTCGGCCTTCGCTTCCGGCTGGGGCGCGGCCTGGGCAGCGTCGTGCAAAGGGTTGGCGACGGGTGCACGGCCGCTCGCCTTGGGCTTTTCCGGCCTGGGCAGGTCGACCGCCTCCATGAACAGCGTGGCGTCCTCGTCCTCGGTCTGCTGCACCTCGACCTTGGGGCCGATCACCAGCAGGGTCACCGAGCCCATGCGCACCTGGTCGCCGGGCTGCAGGACGGCGCTCTCGATGCGCTTGCGGTTGACGTAGACGCCGTTGGCCGAAGCCAGGTCCTTGATTTCCAGCACATCGCCCTTGAGGAAGAACTCGCCGTGGCGGCGCGACAGCTCGGGGTCGCTGAAGCACAGCTCGCACCGGGTCGAGCGACCGAAGGTCATCGAGCCCTGGACGAGGAACTTGCGCCCCTCATGTTCGCCCTGGATCACCTGCAGGAACCAGCGCCGAGTGGCCTCGGCCCTGGGCCTGGCCTTGCTCGGGTCGAGCAGCAGCAGCTCCACGGCGCCAAGGCGCAGCAGGTCGTCGGCACGCAACTGGTAGTGGCTGGCGATGCGCGTGTCGTTGACGAAGGTGCCGCTGTCGCTGTTGCAATCGTGGAGGTAGTACTGGGCGTTCTGCTGGCGGATTTCCGCATGGAAGGCGCCGATGCCCGGATCCTCGAGTACCAGGTGGTTGCGCCGGTCACGGCCGATGGTGAAGCGTTCCTCGACCAGCCAGATGGGCGCCTGGCGACCGTCTTTGAAGTGCAGCTTGAGCATATGCGGTATGAGCCCTGTTCCTGTTGCGCAGACTCGTTGGGGGCGGCGACTGTCCGTCAGTTGCCGAATAGGTTGTTCCAAGCCCGCTTGATCGGATTGCCGTCCTCGGGGGGCGGCTCGCTGCGCGGCACCGACGTTCGCTGTACGGGCCGGCTGGCCTGGGCCGTCTTGGCCGCCCGCGCCGAGGCCAGCAGTTCCCGGTGCTCCTCGCGCATCTTCAGCAGCTCGGCGTTTGCCGGCTCGGCCTGCAGCCCGCGCTCGATCATCTCCAGAGCGCCGGGGAAATCCCGGCGCCGGTAGGCGGTATTGGCCAGATCGCGGTACTGGCTGGCGACGCGGTGCAGGCCGGCCAGGGCCTGTTCGTTGGCGGCGCCCAGCCGAGGATCTGCCGGTAGTAGAAGACCGCGCTGTCGTCTTCGGGGGTCAGCAGGCGCTTGTCGGCGATGCTCTGCTCGGCGCGCGCCAGATAGCCGGCGATCCGCGCCTCGAGCAGGCGGCGCAGGCCGTCGAGGGCCTCGGCATTGTCGGCCTCCAGCGCCAGGACGTGGCGGTAGTAGTGGTCGGCGCTGTCCTGCGCCGGCTCCAGCAACCGCCCTTCGGCCAGTCGCTGCTTGCCGAGGGTCAGGAGGCCGCCGATGTGCGCGGCCCGGACCCGCTCGAGGCCGGCCAGGGCCGCCTGGCTGCGCGCATCCAGGCGCAGCACCTCGCGGAAGTAGTGCTCGGCGCTGTCCTGCGCCGGCACCAGCAGTTGCCCCTCGGCCAGGCGCTGCTCGGCCCTGGCGAGGAAAGCCTCGACCTGCCGCTGCTGCTGCCAGTAGAAGCCGCCGCCGGCCAGCGCGCCGCCCAGCACCAGCACGCCGAGTACGACAGGCCAGCGCACACGGCGCGGCTGGCGCGATGCGGGCCGAGCCGCCGGGGCTTCCTCTTCGCTGCGGCTGGCGCTCAGCTGCAGACCGGGGCCGAGACGGGTTTCGTCGGGATCGCCCAGCTCGATCGCCTCCAGCGCCGCCAGCAACTCCTGGCAGTTGGCGAAGCGCTGCTCGGGCTCCTTGGCAAGCATGCGCTCGAGCACGCCGCGGAACGGCCCGAGCGAACCGGGCAGACTCGGCAGCGGCAGCTGCACATGGTTCATCACGGTCTGGGTGTAGTTGCTGCCGCGGAAGGGGTTGGCGCCGGTGAGCATCTCCAGCAGGATCACGCCCAGGCTGTAGATGTCGCTGCGTGCATCGAGCGGCAGGCACTGCGCCTGCTCCGGGCTGCTGTAGGCCGGGCTGCCGACGGCGATGCCGAACTGGGTCAGTTCGCTGTCGAGATCCAGATCCTTGACCACGCCGAAGTCGGTGAGCACCGCGGTGCCGTCGCCGCGGAACAGGATGTTGGCCGGCTTCACGTCGCGGTGCACCAGCCCCTTGGCGTGCACCACCGCCAGGCCGCTGGCGATCTGCCGGACGATCTCCAGGGCCCGCTCCGGGGCGAACAGCTCGCCCTTGTGGCGCGCCAGGTCGCCGCCGGGCAGGTATTCCATGGCCAGATAGTGGCGACCGTCGGGCAGTTGGTCGATGTCGTGGATGGTGATGATCGAGGGGTGGTGCAGGGACGCGACCAAATGCCCCTCGCGGATGAAGCGCAGGATGAAGCTCTGGTCCTCGGGCTTGCCCAGAACCTTGATCGCCACCTGACGCTGCAGCGACTGCTGGGTGGCCAGGTAGACCGCGGCCATGCCGCCCTTGCCCAGCAGGCCATGCAGGCTGTAACCGGGAATATCAAGCACGCTGTCGTTCATGGAGTCGGGCGCCGATCATTTCTTTGCGGATTTCAACAACTTGCGGAGAAAACTGCGCGGCCGCTCGGCCGCGGCCTGCACCGGCGGCGGCGAGGTCAGCCCCAGCGCGATGCAGGAGATGTTGTCGCTGCCGCCCATGCGGTTGGCAGCCTGGACCAGGCTGTCGACCAGGACGTCGAGAGTGGCGGCACGGGCGCACAGCTGGCGGATCTGCGCGTCGCTCAGCTCGCGGGTCAGGCCGTCGCTGCACAGCAGCAGCAGCTCGCCGTGGCCGAGACGGCCCTGCACCAGCGCCACCTCGAGCGCCTCGCTCTGACCGAGGCAGCGGGTCACCACGTTGCGCAGCGGATGGCGGCTGGCCTCCTCGGGGGTCAGCCGGCCGGCGTCGATCATCGCCTGTACCCAGCTGTGATCGTGGGTCAGTTGCTGGATGGAGCCGGCCTTGATCCGGTAGACGCGGCTGTCGCCGACCCAGGCGAGCTGGAAATCCGCACCGGCGAAGCGCACCGCAACCAGGGTGGTGCCCATGCCGCGACGCCCCTCCTCGGCCTCGGCGGCGGCGAGGACGGCGGCATTGGCGCCCAGTACGGCACTGCGCAGGTCCTGGCCGCGAGCGATCAGCCGGCGCAGGGTTTCCAGCGCCAGGGCGCTGGCCACCTCGCCGCAGTGATGTCCGCCCATGCCGTCGGCGACCGCCCACAGACGCAATTGCGGACAGCACAGCAGGGCGTCCTCGTTGTGCGTGCGCACCCGGCCGGCGGCCGTGAGCGCCGCGTATCCCAGGCTGGGAGCGGAAGACGGGGTGATCGACATGGCGGTGTACTGTCTCGGTGACGGCGCTGCGGCTGGAGCCGACGAGGTGAATGGCTATTCGCCAGTAGCATACTCTGCCGTTAACGCCCGGAAAGCCGCTTGCCGGGCACGACGCCGGGAAGGTGAAGGAGCGCACAGTTTGGCGGGGGACGGGCGAGCCGTACCCTCCTCCACGCGGCCCTGTCCGGCGCCATCATTCGAGCCGCAGCCGCTCGCCGGCTTCCGCTACACGGGACATGCCGTACTTCCTGAGCCGCAGGTACAGGGTGCTCTTGGCGATGCCCAGCACCCTGGCGGCCTGGGTGAGGTTGCCGCGACTGCGCTCGATGGCCTGCCGGATGACCTCGCGCTCGGCCTCCTCGAGTTGCCCCTCGACCAGCCCGGCCGCCGCCCGTGCCGACTGGCGCAATTCGTCCGGCAGATCGTCGCGGGTCAGGCAACGCCCGCCCAGCAGCAGCATGCCCTCGAGGACATTGCGCAGCTCGCGCACGTTGCCGGGCCAGTCGTAGGCCATCAGCGCCTGCAGGGCCTCGGGGTCGAGTTCCGGCAGCGGTCGCCCGTGCCGCTCGGCCTGGCGCCTCAGGATATGCGCGGCCAGCAGAGGGATGTCGTCGCGCCGCTCGCGCAGCGATGGGATGCGGATGCTGGTGACCGCCACCCGGTAGAACAGGTCCTGGCGAAAACGCCGCTGGGCCACCTCCTCGCGCAGATCCCGGTGGGTCGCCGCCACCAGGCGGAACTCGACCCGCCGCGGCTCGCACTCGCCCAGCCGGTAGATCTCGCCCTCCTCCAGCGCCCGCAGCAGATGGCTCTGCAGATCCAGCGGCAGCTCGCCGATCTCGTCGAGAAACAGGGTGCCGCCATGGGCCGCCTCGATCTTGCCCTTCATGCCGCCACGCCGGGCACCGGTGAAGGCGCCCTCGGCATAGCCGAACAGCTCGCTGGCCAGCAGTTCGCGGGACAGGCTGCCGCAGTTGATGGCCACGAAGGGGCCGTCGCGGCCGATTCCCGAGTAGTGGATGCCCTGGGCGAACGCCTCCTTGCCCACGCCCGTTTCGCCCTGCAAGAGCACCGGCACATTGCAGCTGGCCAGCTGCTGCGCCTTGTGCACCGCCGCGGCCAGCGCCGCACCGTTGCCCACCAGGCGGGCGAAGCCGACCTCCCGCTCGCCCGGCACGCTCTTGCGTGGGTGGTGAACGGCCAGCGCCCGGGATGGCCGGGCAGGCCAGGGAATGCGCACCAGCATGCCCAGCACCTCGCTTCGCGCCTGGACCGGCTGCAGCCAGTCGCCGGGCAGCCAGGCGGGCAAGGGCCCCGTCGGGCGCCCGTCCGGCCCGAGCGCGAGGGCGGGCAGCCGGCAGGTGCCGCGGATGTCGAGATCGATGCCACGGGCCGCCAGGGCCGCCGCCCCATGCAGGTTGCTGCGAACCAGAAAGCCATGGGGGTCGAAGAGCAGCAGGCCTTCGTCGCGATGGGCTGCCAGTTGCTCGACGCTGAGCTCCAGCAGGCGATAGCGGCTGGCCATCTCGTGCTTGGCCAGCGCCGACTCGATGCGGTGGGCGGTGGTCACCGCCAGGGCCAGGGTGTGCCGGCTGAAGCTGCGCGACTCGCCGGAGACATCCAGCGCGCCCAGGATATGCCCGTCGCGCGGGTCGCGGATGACCGAGGCGGAACAGGTCCAGCGCTTGATGCCCTCGCAGAAATGCTCCGCCGCATGGATCTGCACCGGCTGACCCAGCAGCAGCGCGGTGCCGATGGCGTTGGTGCCGCAGAGCTTCTCGTCCCAGGGGCTGCCGGGCATCAGATGGATACGTTCGGCCTGGCCGAGGGTGGCGTAATCGCCGCTCGCCTCGATCACCATGCCGTTGCTGTCGGCCAGCAGCATGATGTTCCCGCTCTGCGCCATGAGCTCGCGGGCCATGGCCATGACCGGCATGCTGGCATCGAGCAGGCGTCGGTGCCGATCGCGAAGGGCTTCGAGCTGCGCCTCGGTCAGCGGCTCCGGGGCCTGCCGCAGGCCCGGATCGACCCGGCTGTCCAGGCAGCGCCGCCAGGACTGGTCGACCGGAGGACGCACGGCCAGATCGCCGGGCAGATCCGTGCCCCTCACAAAGTGCCGCCAGGCGGCCCTTATCCGTTGGTCATCCTCGGGACAGGAAAAGACTCCTTTCGGTATGAGCGAACTCATCAGCCATCACCCTTGATTGTTATTGTTCTTGGCTTAGCCCTGCGAGCGAAGCGTCCACAGTGTCCTTACTGCAGCGGGCATCTGAAGATATGCAATGCCGTAGAAACTGCAAGGCATTCTAGACAGGAATCCACCCGTCCGATCCGGCAATCGTCCCGGCGCTTCGGCGAGTACGGACAGGCGGCAGCCGCTGGCCGGTCAAGGCCAGCGGCGGGATGCAGGCCCCGGGACGGGGCCTGTCGGCAGGCTCCCCGGCGAACGCCGGGGAGGCAACGGGCTCGCACGCTCAGTCGGCGCGCTCGGGCAGCGGCATCTCCAGCCAGTCGCGGTAGAAGGTGTCGATGTCCGGCTCGAAGTCGTGGATCACCGGATACCAGGGGGTCGGCGCCTCGACGTCGAGCTGAGTGGCGCAGTGCGGGCAGTAGTACTCGCGGTAGACCTGCCACTGGGTGTCCGGAGCGAGCAGCGTCGGGTAGACCTCCTGCATGCTCTCCGGGGTGTCGCGCACGTGGATGTTGGCGAAGAGCTTCCAGTTCTCCCGGTAGTCGCAGAACTCGTGGCCGCAGCGGCACTTGGTCACCCAGCGCTTGCTGGTCGCCGACTGCACGATGTACAGCGCCGGCCCCAGCGGCAGGACGATGCGGTCCGGCCAGGCGACCCGCTCCTGCAACACCTCCAGGTAGAGACGGAAGCGCTCGCGGTCCTTGGGCATGGTCAGCATGCGGGTGGTGGTGTCCCAGTCCAGGCGGCCGTCCACCAGGTTCTTCACTTGTTCCTTGGTATAGGTGCTCATCTCGCGCTCCTCATTCTTCCACTTGAACCACGGTATGCACGTCGGGCAGCAGGGACAGGTCCATGCGGTGCTTGGCGCCGTAGACCGGCACGCCCAGTTCCTCCTCCTTCAGCGTCCAGTCGGCGGGCAGCTCCCAGAACGCCTTGAACCGGGCGAGGAACTTCTCGGAGAGGGCGAAGCTGCTGGCGAACATCTGCTGCACCGGTGCCGAGGCGTGCTTGGTGACGATCCGCTCGCGTTCCTCGCGCATCCACTCGCGAGTCGGCTGCGAGCGCTGCAGGCGCTCGGCGCGGATCTGCTGGCGGCGCGCCTCGGTGCCGGCAGCATCTACCGACCAGAGGCCCTTGGCATCCTGGGCGATCACCGCGCCGTAGACCTTCTCGGCGTAGGCCGGCAGGACGAAGCCCTGGTTCAGGTCGTCTTCGATGGCGGCGATCTCGCGCTCCAGCGGGTCGCCGAACCCCGGGCCGCCGCGCAGGTAGTTGAGGTAGAGATCGTGGTTCTCGTAGCAATCCTCGGTGGTCATGCACTGCTTGTCGCGCTTGACCCTGGCGGTGGCCGCGATGTGCTGCTCGTAGGCCGGCTCGGCGGGATCGCGGTCGCCGCCCAAGGGCAGCGACAGGCCCTGCTCGATGCGCTCCTTGAGACCGGTCCGGTGGGCCTCGAAGCGGTAGCCGGCGGCGGCCGGGTAGCCGCCCATCAGGCCCCAGTCGGAGTTCATGTAGCCGTTGCCCATGAAGAACATGGTCCAGTCCTCGGCGTTCCAGACCATGCGCAGGGTCTCGAAGCCGCAGCCGCCGCGGTACTTGCCGTAGCCGCCGGAGTTGCACTTGACGTTGCGGCCCAGGTACAGCAGCGGCTCGGCCATCTCCCAGATCTCGATGTCGCCCATGTCGCCTTCCGGGTTCCAGATCGCCGCGGCGTGGTTCAGGCCGTCGCGGATCGCCATGGCGCCGGTGCCGCAGGACGAGGCCTCGAAGCTGTTGACCGCGTGCACCTCGCCGTCCTGGTTGATGCCGCCGCCCTGCAGCCAGTTGGAGGTATTGGCGTTGCCCGAGTTGACCTCCTCCAGGTAGCCGCGGCTGTAGTAGGCCTGGCCGAGGCCGCGCCACAGGGCGCTCCAGCCGGAGACCAGGAAGTGCCAGGCGTAGGCGTGGCCGGTGCGGCGGTCGTCCGGGTTGCACCAGGCGCCCTTGGGCAAGTGAAACTCGGTGCCGAAGCAGGCGCCGTCGTTGATCCGCTGGGTAGGCACCAGGGTCTGGGTCATCATCACCCAGATGCCGCTGGTGAAGGCCACGTGGTGGGCGTTGAAGGTGTGCCAGCCCCAGCGGCTGGAACCCTCGAAGTCGAGGCGCCAGCTGGCGTCCGGGCGAATGGTGATCTCCACCGGCGAGTGCATGATGGTGTCGACCTTGGCGAAGGCCGAGGAGGTCTGCACGTCCTCGTGCTTGAACGGCACGTCGACGAAGGCCACCTTGCGGTAGGTGCCCGGCAGGGTCATCGCCTTGATCCGCGACTGCAGCCCGCGGCGGCCCTCCTCGATCACTTCGAAGGCGAAGCGCTCGTAGGCCTCCAGGCCCTCGGCGGCGATGATCTCCTCGACCATGCCGCGGATCATGTGGCAGCCGGCGATACGGGTGCGCTCGTCGAGGATCCAGTACTTGGGCGTGCGCACCGAACGCTGCGACTCGTGCAACCAGTCGCGCAGCGGCTGGTCGTTGACCCCGGTCTTGCGGCAGGTGATCTGGTAGCCATCGCCGAAGCGCTGCACCTGGCCGGTGGACATGGAGCCCGGGGTCACTGCGCCGGTGTCGATGACGTGGGTGACGCCGCCGACCCAGCCGACCAGCTTGCCGTGAGCGAAGATCGGCACGATGGTGGCGATGTCACAGGGGTGTACGTTGCCGATCGAGCAGTCGTTGTTGGTGAACATGTCGCCGGGGGCGATGCCGGGGTTGCTCTCCCAGTCGTTCTCGATCATGTACTTGATCGCTGCGCCCATGGTGCCGACGTGGATGATGATCCCGGTGGAAGTCAGGATGCAGTCGCCCACCGCGTTGTAGAGGGTGAAGCAGAGTTCGCCCTCCTGCTCGACGATGGGACTGGCGGCGATCTTCTTGGCAGTCTCGCGGGCGTGCACCAGGCCGCCGCGGATCTTGGAGAACAGCTTCTCGTAGCCGATCGGGTCGCTCTCGCGGAACGGCAGGCTGCTCAATCCGTTGTAGAAGCCGGTTTCCCTGGTGCGTTGCATCACTTCGCCGCGGAAAGCCTGCAGGGTCTTGCCGTTGCCCAGCAGCGAGCCGGGCGCGTTCTTGGCCAGCATATTCATGTGAGGTTCCCTCTTTCTTCTTGTCGTTTTGGAATCCGGGCTCAGCCGCGGGCGCATTCCTTGAGGTGGAACAGGCGGTGCTTGTCCAGGTAGGTCTCGAAGCCCTCGGGCACCACGAAGGTGGTGGAGTCGGACTCGATCACCGCCGGCCCGACGATGCGGTTGCCCGGCTGCAGGGCCTCCATCTGCCAGATGTCGGCGTCGACCCAGCGCTTGTGCCGGTAGAACGGCCGCTTGCCGAGGTGTGCGGCCGGTTGCGGCTGCGGGCCGGCCTCGGGGTCTTCGGGCAATACCGGTTTCTGGGTGGCGACCAGGCCGCGCATGATCGCCCCGGTGACCGAGAAGCCCAGTTCCGGGGAGCGCGCCGAACTGGCGTAGACCCGCGCGTAGGTGTCCTCGAAGGCCTCGGTGATCTGCTGCCAGTCAGCGGCGGAGGCTGCCCTGGCGATCGGCGAGGTGATCTCCAGGTCGTTGAGCTGGCCCATGTACTGCATCCGGTAGCCGGGCAGCAGGGTGACGTCCTCGGCCTTGAAGCCGTTGATCACGAACTCCTCGATGACCTTGGCCGCCAGCTCGTCCCAGGCCGCCTGGATCACCGCGCAGGCCTCGGCGCAGGCGGCTTCGCCGCTGTCCGGCGCCAGGGCGATGTCGACGCTCTTGTCGTAGCGGTACTCGAAGTCGGCGCAGGCGCAGCCGAAGGCCGAGAAGCCTGCCGCCCAGGCCGGCACCACCACGTCCTTGAAGCCCAGGCCCTCGGTGTAGCCGTAGGTGTGCACCGGGCCGGCGCCGCCGTAGGAGAAGCAGACGAAGTCGGTGGGGTTGTAGCCCTTGGCGCTGATGTTGGAGCGCAGGTACTCGTGCAGCGACAGGTCGAGCAGCTCGATCACCCCGGCGGCGGCCTCCTCCACCGACAGCCCGAGCGGCCCGGCGATCTGCGCCTGGATGTGCTGGCGGGCACGCTCCACGTCGAGCTTGATGGTGCCGCCGAGGAAGTTGTCCGGGTTGAGGTAGCCGAGCACCACGTGGCAGTCGGTCACCGACACGGTGTCCAGGCCGCTCTCCGGCCAGCAGGTGCCGACCCGGTAGCCGGCGCTGTCCGGGCCCAGCTTGAGCGAGCCGCTGTAGGGGTCGAGGCGCACGAAGCTGCCGGCGCCGGCACCCACCGAGTCCATCGCCACCAGCGGCAGGGACAGCACCAGGCGGGCCATGTCCGGGTCGGAGGCGATGGCGAAGTTGCCCTTGGTGATCAGCGCCATGTCGAAGGAGGTGCCGCCGATGTCCGAGCAGGCGATGTTCTCGTAGCCCAGCGCCTCGCCGAGCAGCCGGGAGCCGATCACCCCGCCGATCGGCCCGGAGACGATGGTCCGCGCCAGCTCCTTGGCCTTCCAGGAGATGGTCCCGCCGTGGGTGGCCATCACCCGCAGGTCGAACTTGGCACCATGCTTCTTGAAGCGCTCGCTGACCTTCTGCAGGGTCTGGCGCGACGGCTCGGCGGCGTAGGCCTCGAGGATCGTGGTGTTGGTGCGGTGGCTCTCCTTGCGCGAGGGGTAGTAGTCGACCGAGGCGAACACCGGCAGGTCCGCGCCGAGCCGCTTGAGCTCCTCGCGGCACACGTCGCGGGCGCGCTTCTCGCTGGCGGGGTTCTTGTGCGACTGCAGCAGCACGATGACGATCGCCTGGGCACCGGCCTCGACCAGCTCGCGGGTGGCCTGGCGCACCTCCTCCTCGCGCAGCGGGATGACGATCCGGCCCTGCACGTCGGTGCGCTCGGTGACCCCGCGGGTCCGCGAATAGGGCACCAGCGGCGCGTCGTAGCGGTGGGTGTTGAGGTGCAGCCGCTCTTCCAGGGCGTAGCCCAGGTAGCTCTGGATGGCGCGCCCCATCGAGTGGGTCTGTTCGAAGCCCTTGTTGACGATCAGGCCGACGTCCAGCCCCTTGCGCTGCACCACCCGGTTGAGCATGGCGGTGCCGGAATAGACGCAGGTCACCAGCTCGGGGTAGACGTCGTCGACGCCCAGCTGCCAGGCGGACAGCGCGTCGATGGAGGAGTTGTAGATGGCCAGGGATTCGTCGGCAGGGTTGCTCTGCGCCTTGCCGACCACGAAGTTGCCGTCCTCGCGGACGAAGAAGGTGTCGGTCATCGTGCCGCCGGCATCGATGCCCATCACCTGGACTTTCGAGCGTTGCATGTCCATGGGGTTCTCCGTTGTTGTTCGAATTGTCGCGGTACAACCTTTCGAGACCGCGCGTCCTTGCCTGCCAAAAGGGCAGCAGTCGCGGCTCACCAAGCAACGGAGCAAGGCCTGGGCCATGTTCGGAGAGGATATTTAACTTATTGAAATAAAAGATTTATTTTTTGATTGCGCATCTGCCGAGGCGAGTACAGGCGTCCGATAGCCGAATGGCGTCGTCCTCGGCCGTATGAGTTTCGGACACGATTTTCAACACTCCCCGTCTGATGGCCAGCCGGCGAATGCAGGGAACTGTGGGCGTGATGGAAAGCGACGGAGAAATTGACGGGGAATACAAGAGGTTGCGACAAGCAGTGCGGCTGTTCGCTTGAGGCGGCTGGCCTGGACTTCGCCCGCCACGCGGGGGTTTTGATTCTTTCTGGAGGCTGATGGCCCCGATTCGCTGCTCGGGGCCATCCATTGATCCTGTCGTTTACCAGAAGACTAGTGGCTGACCGGATCAAGCCAGCAGGTCGTCAGGGCTCCATGGTTCGGTCCTGAACGCACGGCCTACCTGTTGCGGCCCGGTTGGTTCTGGTCTTCCTGCCGAGACTGGTTCTGCCTGCGCTGCTCTTCCTCGGTCAGGTTGCGCTGTTGCCCCTGTTGCCCCTGTTGCCCACCCTGATGGCCTTGTTGAGTGCCCTGCTGGCCTTGTTGGCCGCTTTGCTGGCCGCCCTGTTGGCCACCCTGTTGGCCACCCTGATGACCTTGCTGGGTGCCCTGCTGGCCTTGCTGGCCGCTTTGCTGGCCGCCCTGTTGGCCACCCTGATGACCTTGCTGGGTGCCCTGCTGGCCCTGCTGGCCCTGCTGGCCGCTCTGTTGTCCACCTTGATGACCTTGTTGGGTCCGGTCTTGATTGCTCATACCTTGTGCCCCTTGGCTCTGATTCCAGTCCTGATCGCTTGCACGCTGATTCAGGTTCCGCTCCTGGTCCTGGCTGCCGGCACGCTGCCCTGCGCTCTGGCCTTGCTGTGACTCGCTACCTCCCTGCCGTCCCATGTTGCCTTGTTGACCTGGTTGTTTTTCAGTGGCCATGATGAACTCCTTACATAGTACGTAGTTCAGGTTTTCGGGCGATCGTTGGCTCATGGGCTTGGTTGATTGGTTCTGCCTTTTCCTTGTTCAAGCATCTCCCTGACACGTTGGCTGCCCTTCACTGCCTCGCCGCCCTCGTATCCGATTTCCTATGGGGAAATCGTGGTTGTGAACCGTCCATGTGGCTTTGGCGCTTTTGCGGCCCGCCTCATCGACGGTCAGTGCGCAGTTGCTTTGGTGCAACTCCCCCAGACAATCTTCTGAACTTTCATGTTCGTTCTGTGATTATCACTGTGCCTGATGAGCTCTCAGGCATACCGTCCGCCTCTAGTATAGTCATCTTTTCACCGAATCAAGTTTCCGACACAAAAAAGGCGGCTACACCGCCCCTTATTTCTCTATTTCTCTATTCGTCTTTCTCTGCCACACCCGAGCAGAGCCAAAATAATCGATAAATTAATAATTACGCCTGGCAGCCGTTACAATCGGTGAAACCCGGCCACCGTCTTTATTTCTGCTCTACCCCGGAGCCTCTCGCAAGCACCGATCCAGCAGATTTTCCGTCTTGCGCTTGTCGATAATTTTGAAAATAGGGTAGCCATCAAAGTTTCCCCATGACCGACGAACGGACGAACAGATGCAAATTAATAGATCAAAGGTATATTACTGAGCCTTTATAGCAGCTTATGTAATGAAGCTCGCCCGGGGTCGACCACATGCGAGCCAAGGCGTCCGCATCAGGGCAGACATTATCCGGAGCCCCGGTCATGCGCAGATGAGACGCCTGCCCCTCTGGCTCGGGCCGCAGGGGCTGAAAAAGCCGCCAGAGCATGCCAGGGAGCACCGCTGGGCCGGGCTGACGAACCAGACACATCAGAGCCTCCAGAACTCCGGTACGGCTCCAGACAAGGACAGCCCGGGAGCATCGACCGCCTCTTCGGCTGAGTGCAGGGATGGTCGAAACCTGTACAAGCCACGATTAGTTGACGAGTTCTCATGTCAATCCGGCCCTACTCTTTGGAAGTGCAAAGAATCTGCAGCAGCATTCTTGTGATTTCGAAAACATCACTCGCGCCAACGAATTCCGACCGATCATCGAACTATCGCAGATCACAGAACCATCAAGTCCTGCATCAGCAATCTTCGCGACATACCGTACAACTATAGAAATCGTGACCACCCCATCCGGACACCAAACATCAGCCTCCTTTTGAGGGCAAATTCCTCGACACCAGCATTGCCGAACATATAAACCCAACCACATCGGCCAATGACTCGAATATCGCACGATAGAGCGCCAAGGGGTCTTGCGCAGGCCGACGGCACTAGCAGCCAAGAGCCAAATACTGCATTACTGCCTCAAGCACATTACTGGTCTTAGTAAGAATCCGACGACATCGAAAACAATCGATCGAGCCACAGTCATCCCTATGCTCCCTGGATAATAACGAGTGCACTTCGGCCAGTTTTCCGCGCCGGCCATACAGCATCGAATCCAACCTGCCATGAAACCAAATAAAAATCTCTCCAGGCAGATCGATCCGCCAGAAGACTGCATACTCTTTTTCGTACGCTATATTCTTCTTCCAGACATCTTTAGCGAAATAAAGACAATCCTCCGACAGTCCATTCATCGACCAGGCAATTCCATGGGAGGTGCAGAACATATGCCATGTCATGCGCGCCTGCTGCAGAGCCGCCTGGAAGGGAGCGATACCGTGAGCATCCGGATCACCAGAGTTCTGCCCGTCCTGCCCTCCTTCGGTCGCCACTTTCTCGCCGCACTGGGAGCAGCCCTCGCACTGGGCATCGCACCTTCTGCCCTTGCCCAGGCCGAAGGCACCGCTGTCCCGCTATACGACAATCTCGGCAACCATCATTACGGCATCACGACCGGCGTCCCCCTGGCACAGCGCTATTTCGACCAGGGCTTGCGGCTCTACTACGCCTTCAACCATCAGGAGGCGACCCGCGCCTTCGAGCAAGCTGCCCGGCTCGATCCGGAGTGCGCCATGTGCTACTGGGGGATCGCCCTGGCGCATGGTCCCAATATCAACGCACCGATGGACGCCAGCGCTGGGGCCGCCGCCCATGCCGCGATCCAGAAGGCCCTCGAGCGCAAGGCCAGTCCGAGGGAACAGGCGCTGATCCGTGCCCTCGCGACACGCTACGCCTCGCCCCCGCCCGACGACCGGGCCGCCCTGGATGAAGCCTATGCCCGCGCGATGCGCGAGGTCGTTCGCCAGTACCCGGAGGATCAGGAGGCGGCGACCCTCTTCGCCGAATCCCTCATGGACCTGAGCCCGTGGCAGTACTGGACTCAGGACAGCCAGCCACGGCCGAATACGCCCGAGCTGCTCGCCCAACTGGAGCGGGTGATCGCCGCGAACCCCGATCACCCGGGTGCCTGTCACTTCTTCATTCACGCGGTCGAGGCGGCACAACCCGAGCGTGCGGTGCCATGCGCGGAGCGGCTCGCCGGGCTGATGCCCGGCGCCGGTCATCTGGTGCACATGCCCGGACACATCTACGTCCGCGTCGGGCGCTACGAGGATGCCATCGAGGCCAACGAACATGCGGTGCATGTGGACGAAACCTATATCCGCGACCAGAATCCGGCATTCGGCATCTACATCGCCGGCTATTACCCGCACAACTACGATTTTCTGGCCTTCGCCGCGAGCATGATCGGCCGCAGCGGGCAGGCGCTGGGCGCCACGCAGAAGATGGCCGAACTGGTGCCGCAACCCATGCTGCGGGAGCCCGGCATGACCTTCCTGCAGCATCACCAGACGCGCCAGCTGCAGATGCTGGTGCGCTTCGGGCGCTGGGACGAGATCCTTCAGGCAGAGGCTCCGCCGCAGGACCTGCCCCACGCCCGCGCCCTCTGGCACTACGCCCGGGGCCGGGCGCTGGCGGCGCGGGGCGACGTACCGGGCGCCGAGGCGGAGCTGGCACAGCTGCGCGCCACGGCACAGGATCCGCGGATGGACTCGCTGCGCCTGGAGTTCAATACTTCGGGGGCAATCCTGAAAATCGCCACGGAAGTGCTGGCCGGCCATATTGCCGCCAGGAAGGCGGATTTTCCCGGCGCGATCGACCATCTGCGCGCAGCGGCCCGTCTGGAGGACGGCCTGGTCTACGGCGAGCCCCCGGAATGGACGGTGCCGGTGCGCCAGGAGCTCGGTCCGGTGCTGCTCGCGGCGGGCCGGAACGAGGAAGCCGAGCAGGCCTATCGCGAGGACCTGAAGCGCTTCCCGGAGAACGGCTGGTCGCTGCACGGACTGGCCCAGACCCTGCGTACGCAGAACCGCAGCCAGGAAGCGGACGCCGTCATGGAGCGCTTCCGCAAGGTCTGGGCAGGCGCCGACATGCAGTTGGCAGCGGCGGCACGCTGATCCTTGGCGGGAGTCTTGGCTGCCATAAAGACGGTCGACTGCCGCTCCAGGCGCCATGCCCTCCGGCGATCCGGGCCCGGCATGGCACAGCAGCAGCCTGCGCCCTGAGCCAACGCCGGGAAGGGTGCGATTCGATCAGGCGACCTCTTCGAGCTTGCTCCCGAAGGGCACGATGACGAAGTCCTCGCTCTGCTCGATCTTCACTCCGGCAACACCGGAAACCACATCCGGCTCGGCGAGCATGGCCTCCTTGTTCAACTGCTCCTTCACACGGATGAAGCGCGTCAGCCCCAGACGCTTGAGGGTTTCCAGAACGTTTTCGACAGATTGCAGGGTCACTCGCGGCGGACGCATGCGCCACTTGATTTCACCCGCGGCGAAATCATAGAACTTGGTCTTGCCGTTTTTGGTCAGCTCCGAGCGGTGCGCCTCGCACCAGGTATGCACCCCCTGGGTCAGCTCCGCGAGCTGCTCGTTGAGGGGGGTGGCCGCCTCTTCGAAACGCAGCCTTACCTTGGCCAGCTCATCGTTCATGTCGGCCTGCATGCGCGCACGCTCGCGCTGGAGCAGACCGATCCTGGCAATCGCCTCGTTCACTTCATCACGACTTTGAGGGACCGGAAACTGGGCCGCATCGGCCTTCACATGAGTAGCTTTTGCCATGACTGCTCCTCCTGCCTCCAGCATTTCAGCGAAATCGAGCCGAACCGCCTGAGCGTCGTGCCCAAGGCCGACGATCCAGCCTCTCTTGAGCAAGCATCTTGTGAATTCGAGCAAATTTCAGCTTGTTTCATGAACCAGGCCACGTCAAACCCTGCAGCAGGCCTGCCGCTGACGCTGGATTGCCCGCAGGCCGGGCAAGACGCGATCTGCGCGCCCATACGCATGGCTGCCCTGCCGGGTTGCGCTCCTTGCCTTGTCCGCCGAACGCCCGTGCAGGACCTTGATAGGGCTGCGGCTGCGCCGCTGTACAGCGACACCGATCGGGCACATCGGTCAGCGCAAGAGCGGCACCTGCCGGTACATCCCCGGGCTCGGATCGGCTCCAATGCCCTGCCCTCGGACAACTGTCCGCCAGGCGCCCGATTCGACTAAAGCAGAACGGCAAAGCCCTGTTTTGCATGGCATGATGGCGCAACCCCTGATTCGTCCATGTTCCACAAGAACGCCGGACCCAATCCAATTACAAAAATTGTATGGCCATCGAGTGTAGTGGCCATGCGCGACATGTTTCAGGAGTCTCAATGTCCGCCCGCAATATTCTGGTGATCAACTGCGGTAGCTCGTCTATCAAGTTCGCCCTGGTCAACGAAGCACAAACAACCTTCCCCCTGCAGGGACTGGCCGAACGCCTCGGCAGCCCGGAAGCAGTCCTTCATCGGCAGTTTGGCGACACCAAGGAAACCCTCAGCCTGCCAGGCGCCGATCATCAGGCAGTCCTGGGCAAGATCCTTCCGCTGGCCCAGGAAGCTGCCGGCGGCCAGCTCAGCGGCATCGGCCACCGCGTGGTACATGGTGGCGAGCACTTCACCGAAGCCCGCCTGATCGACGACTCGGTGATCGAAGGCATCCGCACCAGCGCCCAGTTGGCACCGCTGCACAACCCGGCTCATCTGATCGGCATTGCCGCGACCATGTCGCTGTTCCCCGATCTGCCGCAGGTCAGCGTGTTCGATACCGCGTTCCATCAGACCATGCCGTCCCACGCCTACCGCTATGCCGTGCCGGAATTTCTGTACAAGGAACACGGCGTGCGCCGCTACGGCTTCCACGGCACCAGCCACCGCTACGTCAGCAAGCGAGCCGCCGAGATGGCCGGCCTGCCGGTGGAAGACAGCGCCTGGCTGTCGGCCCACCTGGGCAACGGCTGCTCCACCTGCGCCATCGTCAACGGCGAGAGTCGCGATACGAGCATGGGCCTGACCCCGCTGGAGGGCTTGGCGATGGGCACCCGCAGCGGCGATGTCGACCCCAACCTGCACAGCTACCTGGCCCGCACCCTGGGCTGGAGCATCGAGCAGGTCGATCGCATGCTCAACCACGACAGCGGCCTGAAGGGGCTGTCCGGCCTGTCCAACGACATGCGCACCCTGTCCGAAGCGCGCCTGAACGGCCATCCCGGCGCCATTCTGGCCTTCGAGGTGTTCTGCTACCGCCTGGCCAAGTCGCTGGCCAGCATGGCCTGCGCCCTCCCCAAGCTGAACGGCTTGATCTTCACCGGCGGCATCGGCGAGAACTCGGCCGCCGTGCGCGAGCGCACCGTGGAGCACATGAAGCTGTTCGGCTTCCAGCTCGACGCCGAAGCCAACGCCCGCTGCACCCGCGGCGTGGCCGGCGAGATCCAGGCGGACGGCAGCCCGCGCGTCATCGTGGTACCGACCAACGAGGAGCGCCAGATCGCCCTGGACACCCTCGCCCTGCTCGGCGCCTGATCGAACACCCGCACAGGCGGGAAGCAGCAATGCAACGGAACCCGACGACCATCATGGCGTCGGGTTTCGTCATCCTGACTTCCCGCCGGCATCACGCTTTCTACAGTCTGAGCAAGAGATCCCATGCACACTCTGTTTCTCGCCCCCACCGGCTACGCCGTCGGCCTCAACTCCATCAGCCTCGGCCTGATCCGCGCCCTCGAACAGGCCGGCCTGAAGGTCGGCTTCTTCAAACCGATCGCCCAGCCCTTCCCCATCGACCAGGGCCGCGAGCGCTCCTGCCTGCTGGTCGAGCGCACTCTGGGCCAAAGCACGCCCGAACCGATACTGCTGGATCAGGTGGAGCGCCATCTGGCCAACGGCGAAATCGACCTGCTGCTGGAGGAGGTGGTCAGCCGCTATCAGCAGGCTGCCGCCGGCAAGGACGTGGTGATCGTCGAGGGCGTGCTGCCGACCCGCGACAGCGACTACTCCGCGTACCTCAACCCCCTGCTGAGCAAGAGCCTGGATGCCGAAGTCATCCTGACGGCCGTCCAGGACGGCGACAACCTCAAGCAGCTGGCCGAGCGCATCGAGATCCAGGCCCAGCTGTTCGGCGGCGTCAAGCACCCGAAAGTGCTCGGTGCGATCATCAACAAGATTGATAGCGAGGATGGCGCTGCGGCTTTCATCGAACGACTCAAGAAGCATTTGCCGCTGCTCGGCAGCGCCGACTTCCAGCTCTTCGGCGCCATTCCCTTCGCCGAGGAACTGAACGCCCTGCGCACCCGAGACGTAGCCGAGCTGCTCGGCGCCCAGGTGATCAGCGCCGGCGAAGCCGACCAGCGTCGGGTGAACAAGATCGTCCTGTGTGCCCGCGCCGTGCCCAGCACCGTGCCACTGCTGCAGCCGGGTGTGCTGGTGGTGACCCCAGGCGATCGCGACGACATCATCCTTGCCGCCAGCCTGGCCTCGCTCAACGGCGTGAAGCTGGCCGGCCTGCTGCTGTGCAGCGACTTCGCGCCGGATCCGCGCATCATGGACCTGTGCCAGGCAGCCCTGAATGGCGGCCTGCCGGTGATGAGCGTGACCACTGGCTCCTATGACACAGCCACCAGCCTGTTCGCCCTGAACAAGGAAACCCCGGCGGACGACATCGAGCGCGCCACCCGCGTCACTGACTTCATCGCCAAGCATCTCCATCCGGAGTACCTGCACTCCCGCTGCAGCCTGCCGCGCGAGCTGAATCTGTCGCCGCCGGCGTTCCGCTACCAGTTGGTCAAGCGCGCCCAGGAAGCCAACAAGCGTATCGTCCTGCCGGAAGGCAACGAGCCGCGCACCATCCGCGCCGCCGCCATCTGCCAGGCGCGCGGTATCGCCCGCTGCGTGCTGCTGGCCCGTCCGGAAGAAGTCCAGGCCGTGGCCCGCGAGCAGGACATCACCCTGCCGGCCGGCCTGGAGATCCTCGATCCGGACAGCATTCGCGCACAGTACATCGCCCCGATGGTGAAGATGCGCAAAAGCAAGGGCCTCACCCCAGAGATGGCCGACGAGCAGCTCAAGGACACCGTGGTGCTCGGCACCATGATGCTGGCGCTGGACGAAGTGGATGGCCTGGTTTCCGGTGCCGTGCACACCACCGCCAACACCATCCGCCCGGCCCTGCAACTGATCAAGACCGCCCCTGGCTACAACCTGGTGTCCTCGGTGTTCTTCATGCTGCTGCCGGATCAGGTGCTGGTCTACGGCGACTGCGCGGTAAACCCCAACCCGAGCGCCGGCGAGCTGGCTGAAATCGCCCTGCAGAGCGCCGAGTCGGCCGTGGCCCTCGGCGTGCATCCGCGCGTGGCGATGATCAGCTACTCGACCGGCGACTCCGGCAGCGGTGCCGAGGTGGACAAGGTCCGTGAAGCCACCCGTATTGCCCAGGAGCGCGCACCCGGCCTGCCGATCGACGGCCCGCTGCAGTACGACGCCGCCTCCGTGGCCAGCGTCGGCAAGCAGAAGGCGCCGAACAGCCCGGTCGCCGGCCAGGCCACCGTGTTCGTGTTCCCCGACCTGAACACCGGCAACACCACCTACAAGGCGGTACAACGCAATGCCAACTGCATCAGCGTCGGCCCGATGCTGCAGGGTCTGGCCAAACCGGTGAACGACCTGTCGCGCGGTGCGCTGGTGGACGACATCGTCTTCACCATCGCCCTCACCGCGCTTCAGGCTGCCAGCATCACCAAGCAGAAGCAGCAGAAGGCACTGGAGCAGGACCTGCTGATCGAGGCCTGACAGGCTGACGAAAAGCAGGCTCGAGAATCACGTCTGTCAGCGCTATCCGGTCGGCCATGCAAGCTCCGCAAGGTGTGTGCATCTGCCCAATGCCGACCGGGTAGCGACCTGACTCATGGTCGGTAGCGGCCCGAGTGGGCTCGCCGCGGGGAAACCGGGACGCAGGAGGTGCCGTATCGGTATCAGTGCAAGTTTGCCGCTGACCATGGGATTGCCATGCATGCAACCTCGCCTGCGCCGCAGGCAGAGCAAGGCAACTCCGACTCGCCTCATCCCGACGCAAGCTCAGGTCGCCATCACCCCGGCAAACCCGCTCATGGCAAGATGGATACGTCGGCAGTATTGGTGAACAAGGGCTAATGTCCAGACAGCAGGGCATCGAGCAACATCCCTGCGATTGATGCCTGCACAAGGAGCGTCACGTCATCGAGTGCCTGCTCGGCAAGCTGAAGTGCTATCGCCACGCGTCTTGAGAAGAAGGCCAGCCACGTCAAGGAAATGCTGGCCTTTGCCACTGTTCTGCCGTGATTACGCCGACGCAACAACAGAACCTAAGGCTCGACCTTCTCCAGCACCGCTACATCGAAGACGTGCTCCTGGGGCTTGCCCCCCTCGAACCAAATGCATTTCGCCCCCTTCTCCGGCCCATGCGCCAAACCTTCGGCATAGTTGCCGATACTCTCGACCGTCATCGCCGGCCCACCGCTCTTCAACGCAACGATATCGCCCTTCACAAACTCAAGCCCAGTCATTTTTCCGCTCCCTAAGAATGGCTGAGCTTCAAGTATGGAGCGGGTTTCGCAAATCAGCTCTCGCACATGCGTCGATGCCGAACCACGGCCACTGCGACTACCCCATCCAAGGGCCAAGGCTGGCCAGACAGAACACCATTGCCATTCCGCCGCGGAAAGGATCACGGCGGCTGAATATGAAGTTAAGGCAAAAGCCGGCGTGTAAGTTGCCATCAGGCATCAACCCGTGTTGGCAACCACCAGAAACGACAAAGGCCGGTCTTTTTGGAACCGGCCTTCCTCACTGAATTTGTTGGTCGGGACGGAGTGATTCGAACACTCGACCCCTTGCACCCCATGCAGGCCGGGACGTCTGCAGGCCACGCTACAAGCCATGTCCAACGGGCGCTCGCTGCAATCGAAGCCCAACGAATCCCAACGGCGAGTAACAAAGTTACTTGGAAAGTCACTCGCCCTCCAGTCAGGCGCCACGCCTCCCTCCCCGCCCGTCCGGGCACCTCAATCCCCCCCCTTTTGATCGTCACGGCCGCTTAACTTCGAGGGTATACATCACACCACGGGAGCCGTCGGTGGGCAGGGTCAGCGACGTGGCCTCCTCCTGGTTATAGAGCCCGGCCTTGAAGTAGAGCAGCTTGTCCTTCCAGCTCGAATCGAGCTGAACCGTCTTAGTCCCGGAACGGGTGCCATGTCCGACGATCACAGTCACGTTGCCGTCGGGGGCTACATGGATGGAGTAGGTGAAGCACTCGCCAATGGGCACGCTGTCCAGCACGGTCACGCCCACGTCCGCTTCCTGGTTGTAAGTGATGCGGTACATCAGGCGCAGCTTGCCGTTGTTCCACACCAGCTTGATCGGCGGGCGATTGTTGTCCTTCACATGGATCTGCCCGATGCACACACGCCCGTTTGGCGTGACCTGCTGGAGGGTCAGCGCCGCGCGCAGATACTGTTCGCTGTATTGGCCCAGCTTCCAGTTCTTCAGGGTTGTGCCGCCGGGGACGATCTCGCGGAACTCGGTGCGCGTCTTCTCGCTGTTCTCCGTCGTCGCGCCCTTGGTCGGCGCCCAGAGAGCATTCTCGCCATTGTCCAGGATCGAGAAATACTCGTTGGACGGCAGATTAGATGGCCAGTAGGTGACTGCTTCACCGTCTGAGGTTACTTCAGGGGTGACAAGGTTGAAGCAGGAAAGGTCGATCATGGGATCTCCTATATATAGTGGGTGGTGGTTACTTCGGAGCGATGGCGTTGATCCGCTTCCAGCGGTCGGCAGTGCGCAGGGTGCCCAGGCCGAGCAGGCCGAACACCAGCTCGAACAGCACCTCGTCGAGCGAGGGCAACGGCGGCACCTCCGCGGCGCCGGCCACGGTCAGCAGCCAGGGCAGCAGCGGCCTGATCAGGAACTCGTAGGCTAGGCCCGCGACGCAGACGTAGCCCGCCATCGGACGCCAGCCGGCCTGGAAGCCCGACTGGCTCGCCGCCTCGACTTCGTTGATCTTCGCCTGAGCCAGGTTGACCTGCAGGACTGCGTCCAGATCCCTGAATGCTCCCTCCTGCTGGAGCCTGAGCAGCTCGAGCTGGGCCCTGGCCTTCTGTTCGGGATCGGGGATCAGCCGGTCGAGCAGGCCGGCGACGGTTGGCAGCAGGGCCGTGGCGGTGGCAAGCAGGGTCATGCCAGCACCTCATCCATCGCCTGCGCATAGAGACGGTCCCAGCTGTGCCGGTGCGGCTTGCCCGGCCGCCAGGTCCGCAGGTACAGATCCCAGGCCTTGCCGACCTCACCCACCGCCGGCAGCGGCGCCGGATCGGTCCACAGCAGCAGACGAGCGAAGGCGGCGGCGAGGATGTCGTCGTGCTCGAGCGCGGCATAGACGGCGCTCGGCACCGGCGCGATGCCGCGGGCCTCGCAGATCGACAGCGCACGCGGCCGGCTCAGCGGGTGCTGCAGCACACCGCGCACGCCACCGCCCTGCTCGAACTGCCAGAGGCCACGGGCAGGCCCGCCGACCTGCCGGCGGTGCCGGAGCGCCGACTCCTGCAGCCCGATGGCCAGCAGCATCACCTCGGCCGCCGGACTGGTCATTCGCGCAGGCAGCAGCGCGAGCGCCGGGGCGATGGCCGCGGCGCGGATCTCGGATAATGTCATGGGGTCTCCAAAGACGAAAAAACCGCCGGCGGCGGTCTGGTGAAGGTGTTGCGCAGCGTCGCGTTACCGCCCGAAGGCAAGGATGAGGAAGGCGGCGTTATACCCGTCGTTGTAGAGCTTGAAATTGTCCTTCGTGTATTCGCCAGCCCCGTGGGCGAAACGGTTATCGTCGCTGCCGCTGATCCCCTGATTCGTCGTCGAAACCGGAATGACCCCCAGGCATTCGGTCGGAAACCCATTGTTCGGGAAGGGAACGGTAGAAATGGCCTTGCCGGGGAGAGTTCCCGTATTGAACAACTTGACGGTGAGATCCCCGACGTTTGTCGGGATGGTGAATTGAATCCCGCCGGAAAAGTTGGCCCCGCCATGCGTATCCCGCACCTTGGTCAGGCCGTTATGGTCCATCCAGAATTGGCCGAACACGGGGTTGTTATCCACGCTGCCTCGGATGCCGCTGCCGTCATAGCCGATATTGACCTGATTGTTGAGCTGCGACGGGCCGCCGCCCTGGCGGACAGGCGTGTAGCCAAGGGCCGGCTGGACGCCTGGGGCGATATCGTTGGCATACCAATCCTTGACCCACCAGGTGTTAGCCAGGCGATCCGTAGCGTCCGCCCGTGAAGGGCTGGGGGCCTTGGGCTGCCCGGTGAAGGTCGGGCTGGCCAGAGGTGCCTTGGCGTCCAGCAGCGGCTTGAGGCCGGCGGGCGTCACGGCCCGCGTACCGTCGGTGCCGGCGGCGGTCTCGGCTGCCGTGGCGATCTCGATGATACCGGCTGCTGTCTCGCTGGCCTGCGGCACGCTGCTGATGGCCGTCCAGTTGGCACCCTCGGTTGGCAGGGAGTTATTGTTGTCGATACGCGACCGCCAGACGGTGTTGTTATAACGGACCAGGGCGTTGATGGCGTAAGGCGCGGCGGCCGGAAAGTACTCCGGTACGCCGAAGCGCTGGAGCGCCCGCAGCGCATCCGTGATGTCGTACAGGATGCCGTTCGTGCCGGCGCGAGGGACCGCCTTGGCGTCCGGGTCCGGCGGATCAGCGTTCAGATCCCGTTCATAGTCGAAGCCGAAGCCCGCGGCATAGGACACGCTGCCGTCCGCCTGCGTCGCGTCGGGAATGGTGTCGCGGTCGCCGGAGAGGGCGAAAGGTGTTCCGAAAAACTTCGTCATTCAGCGAAGCCCCCATGTTCGAAGTTGAGATTGTCCTCGCCGAAACCCCATGCCGGTTGCGCGGCGAACTGATAGTTGACCTGCACGCCGGTAGGCACAGGGATCAGCGGGAAGTTGTCCAGTACCTGGCGAAGCTGGCTGTCCGGGGCGAAGCCCAGGAAAACGGTCGTCGTCATGTCGTGGTTGTCGATGGCCCACGCCGGCCCCCGCTCGCCGACCAGGATGTGCAGGATGCGGTTGATCTCCGGCACGGTCCCGCGGCTGATGAGCTGGAGATACCGGGCGCGCAGCACCAGGCGCTGCTGCTCGACGGAGAGCCCCACCCGGCCCGGTACCCGCCGACCGAAGTTGCCGCGGCCAAAGTTTCGATTGTTGGCCCCGAAGCCGAAGGACGGGCCGATGGTGGCAGGGGCGATCAGGTCAAGCCGCACGTCGAGAATGCGCGCCCAGACCGCGCAGCCGAACGCGTTGGCCGTGCGCAGATCGAACACATCCCGCACCCAATCCGCCCAGAATCCGTCGTGCTCGGTGTCGTACCACGCGCCTTTGCTGACCAGCAGGGCGACCAGCTCGGCGGCCTCTTCGTGCTCCCAGAGCAGGCAATGCGTCAGTTTCATGCCTCGAGCACCTGCACGTCGCTGATGGCGATCAACTGGGAGACGTTGGCGGCGATGTTCTGGACGGCGTAGTTGATGCCGTCGGTCGACAGTTCCACCAGGGTGACAAAGATCCGGGGCTCTACTTGGTTCACGGCGCCGGCCAACTCGAACGGCGACAGACTGCCGCCGACGACAAGGCCCGTCTCGCCGGCCATCGTGCCGCTCGCATACTGCTCGATGGCATCCTCGATGATGGTCTGGCCGTCCAATCCGTTGAACCGTGCGGTCACGCGGACGAAAACCCCGATGACGGCCGGCCGGTCGAACTGCACGGCGTAGCTCTGGCCGCTGATCGGCTCGATCACGTTGACCGTTGTCCCGCCGTTCCAGCCGCTGCCGTCCCCCTTCGCCGCCAGCAGCGCGGCAGCCACGGCAGCGTCGGTCGCGCCATCAACGCAGACGTAGATGGAATGCGGCGCGAGAGTCACCCCATCGATGGTCAGCGGCGCATTGGTGACGTTCTCGCGGAAAGTGTGGCTGCGATAGCCGGGCAGATCGGCCAGCAGCGACTGCACGGCCTCGGGGGTCTGGCGACCCTGCAGGGCGAGCGTCAGTCGGCGGCGCCGCCGGGCGGCCGTGTCGCTCTCCTCCAGCGAGCCGAGCACCGCCGCCGTTGGGTTCGTCACCGTCTCCCAGCCGAGCACGGCGGTACGGATCTCCGTGAGGGTGCCGGGCAGCGCGCCGATGGGCCCCGGGTCGATGCAGGCGAAGTTTCCCGTTCCCGTACCGTCGGCGCCCAGTTGCACGGTGCCCAGCAGGCGGAAGATTTCCCCGGTGGTGACGCTGGCGATCTCGGCGCCGGCCAGAATGATCGTGCCGGGTGTGCCGGTCAGCACCACACCGGTGACTTGCGAATAGGTAGCCGGCCGCCGCGCGCCGCCGGTCAGCGCCCATATGGCGTCGAGGAAGACGCCCGCGGCATAGTCGGGGTTTATCTGATTGGCCAGTTCGGCATTGTTGCGAACAACCGCGTCGCGGGCTTCGACCTCGGCGGTGATGAGCACGCCTTGCGGGGTCTCCGGGGACGTGACCAGATCCTGACCAAAGGCGTCCCGCCATTCCCCCTCGACGGTCTGCAGTAGCTCGCCCGTGTCCGGCAGAATCACCCCCGTGGAGGTGATGTATTCATAGCTGGCCATCGATGGTCAGATCCTCGCTGTAGATGGTCCGCAGAGTCGCTTCATAGAACAGCCCCTCACCCTCCAGCCGCCCTTGAAACGACAGTACCTCGACCACGCCCGGCACCCGCGCCAGGGTGGCCCTACCGGCCGCCTCGAACTGCGCGACGTTTGGTTGTGCCCCCCAGACGATCTGCTCATAGGGCATGCCCAGGTCGGCCGCGTGGATCATCTCTCCCCGCCGGGCGAGCATGAAGTGGCGGGCGACCATGGCCACAGCGCCGGGGCCGGTGACGGTCTCCAAGTCGCCGGCGGCGTTGCGCTGCAGGGAGTTGTTGCGGTTGGTCAGGAAGGTTCTCATGCCGGCGCCCCCGTATTGGCGCCCCCGGCGGTCACGCCGCCATGGACGTGGGTAGCGCCGATGTTGACGCCGTTGTGCAGAAGCAGCGGCGCGGTGATGTCCACAGCGGCCGCGGTCACAGCAATCTGGCTGGTGCCCTGGCGCAGGTGGAGCGCGTCCTGCCGGAGCGCCACCACGGTTTGCCCGTCAAGCGACTGAAGGACCAGGGCATCGGCATCGGCCCCGCTGATCGCCCACTGGCGCAGGGTATCGGGGAAGAACACCCCATCGCTGAAGGAGTGCGACCGGCGGGTATTTGGGCGGGCCTGCTGCTGCGCCTGCAGATACAGGCTGATGTCCCGGTCGTTGGCCTTGATCCAGCCCAGGTCGCCCGGCTTCAGCGGGAATCGGATGAAGAACCCGCCCCCGCCGTAACGGAAGACCGGGACGCTCGCCACATTGGGCCGAGCCAGGGCCGAGCCGTCCGTCATGCCGACCATGACCATGGGCTGTACGGTGGCGCGGTTGGTTGCATCGTCGTAGCTGACCACCCGCGCCGGCAGCATGTCGTCGACCTTATCCCGCAGCCACCGGGCGAGCACGTCGCCGGCGATGCCCGCGAGGCTGCCATCGTGCGACTGGTCCTGATTGGGGGCCTGCAAGGTCATAGCCGCGTGCACTCCGCCGTGTAGAAAAACGGGTCGTCGTGGCTGGCCACGTCGAATTTCAGTTGCTTGATCAGGTAGTCGCCGTCGAGCGCTGGATTCAGGGCCGACTGTACGCGCAGCGCCCCGCCGATCTTGGTTTCCGGGTCGAGCAGGAAGGTCACGGACAGCCCCTTTTCAGTGGCTTTCGGCAGACCGACCATGCCGCTGTCCTTGTTCAGGATGCGGATGCGGTTGCTCAGGGGGCGGTTGGCGTCCTTGACGATCAGCTCCCCGTCGTCGACGTAGGCCGATACGCCGCCCACGTCCTGCAGCGCCTGCACCTGCGCCAGGTTGCTGCCGGCGTGCTGGTAGTTGGCGATCTGGATGTCTTGCGCCTCGAACACCGGGGCAAGCCCGAGGTCGGCCGCGACAGTACGCACCAGGTCGGATAGTCGGGTGGTCGCCGGCGCGGACTTGGCCACCACGGTATTGGCCGCCGAGGCTTGGGTTTTCGAGCGCAGGATCAAATCGATATCGGGCGGGCTGGATGGCTCGGCCGACGTGATGTCCCCCACGTACAGCCGGAACATGCCGCCCGACTGCCGCCCGACCTCCAGATAGACCCGCTTCGGCGTGCGGTTGGCGTTGAAGGGGCTGGTCTCGGTCAGCAGGTAGTCGCGGGTCTTTTG
This sequence comes from Azotobacter salinestris, assembly GCF_009363155.1. Lineage (NCBI taxonomy): Bacteria > Pseudomonadati > Pseudomonadota > Gammaproteobacteria > Pseudomonadales > Pseudomonadaceae > Azotobacter > Azotobacter salinestris. The sequence continues at coordinate 4,615,806 of NZ_CP045302.1, read as the reverse complement.
CGACAGGCCGGTGAGGGTGATCGTCGCCTCGTTCTTGGTCGGGCTGGCGTACTTGGTACCCTGCGCCCGGACACGCAACCCCTCATACCACTGGAGCCGGCCGGAGATTTCCACCCCCACGCGGATGCGCCGCAGGTCAAGTGCCATTGCCCAGTTCCTCGGGGGTGACATAGACCAGGGTCTGGTCCACGCCGAAGCGCGAGTAGTCAGGGTTCGCGTCCCCGTCGGTCAGCAGCAGGAAGTTTCCGGCAGCTTGCATCGGCGGGTAGGGCAGGATCGGAGAGCCGACGGCGATGCGATGGCCGGCAATCAGCGGCGTGTCGTCAAGGGTCACGTCGATGGCCATCGACTCGCGGGCTTGCTTGATGCGCAAGGACCAGCGATGGCCACCGATCGACAAGTCCAGCGACTGGTTCGGGATCGGGTCAAGGGGAATGGTCAGCATCAGTTGAAGATTCCATACAGGACCGAGGCACGACGTTGAGTGGTCGCGTCGCTCGGCGTGGTCTGCTGCGAGCCTTTGCGCACGGTATCGGTCTGCGCCGGGTTGCCGGTAGGTCCGGCCACCTTGCGGGGCGGCAGGGTGCCGAACTGCACTTCAACCGTCTGTATCTCGCGCAACCGCACGGCCACGGCGAGGGCGTCCATCTGGTCCGGCGTCTCGTCGTGCGGAATTTCCATGATCATCATGCGCGGGTAGCTGCGCACGCGGGTTTGCACGATCACCTCGGTGCCAGCCATGTACGCCTGGCGCAGCAGCTCGAACTGGTCACGGACGCTTTCGGTCAACAACGCCGGCAGCTCGATCTCCACGGGCTGGATAACGCGATGGTCGGTCCGCTCGGTGCCGTCCTCCACGGGCCAGGTGGTGAGTCGAGACACCTCGCGCACCGTGACGCGCATCGGCGCCAAAGGCGACAACACCGGCTGGAAGGTCTGCGCGTCGAGGATGGCGACCAGGTCCTGCGTCGCCTCGATGACCCGCGGGTCTGTCTGGGCCATTACCGATCCACCCCACTGGCAAACTCCTCGTCCAGGCTGCGGAGCTGGTCGCGCAGCGGGTCGGCCACGGCGCCGGCGATGCCCTGCGCGTCGGTGGCTTGCGTCTGGACGTTGATCTCGCCGACCGTGACCGACGACTCGCGGCGGTTGCTGGTCGCCGTGTTGCTGATCGACTGGCTTGTCGCGGCGTTCAGGGGGTTGGTAGCAGCGGCGGCCATCTGCGCCTGCCCCATGGCAACGGCTTGTTGCGCCCCCGCCTCGTCGCCCCCCCCGAGCCAGCCGGCCACGGTGCGAAGCACGCCCGCGCCGGTGCTGAAGCCGCCGGCGATCTGGTTAAAGGCATTGGTGAGGAAATTGGCCAGCCCCTGCAAGGCACGCTTGAGCCACTCAAAGACCCCATTGGCTACCTCCTGCATCCACTTGAACGCGGCAATGATGTCATCGCCAAAGACCTCCCATATCCGCTTTCCGAACGCTATCAGCACGTCAAGCAGCGCGGATGCGAACTCACCCACCGACTTGAAAACCGCCTTAGCCGAGTTGGCGAAAGGGGTTAGCGCCTCAGCCGCTTGCGCCCCGAACTCCTTGATCGACTCCCAGGCACGCGCCGCCCATTCGGTGAGCCCTTCCCAAGCCTCGCGCAGCTCGGGGAAGCGGTTCAAAAACTGGCCGATCAGGCTGTCGCCGCCCTCAAGGAAGGCTTGTAGGTCATCCCAGGCCAGGCCAGCCGCCACACCGACCGCTGCGATAGCCAAGCCCACGGCGATGAATGGGGCGAGCAGGGTCAGCAACGGCGCGGCTAGCAGCGTAGCCGCTGCCGCAACGCCAACGAAGAAACCAATTACAACGTCTTCATTCTCAGCCATCCAGTCGAACGCCCGCGCCAGTAGCTTTTGCAGCTCGGTGAACGTGGGCATAACGTCGAACCCGACCGACTCAGTGAGGTCGCCGAAGGAATTTTTCAGCCCCTGGTTGGCGAGCATGTACTCTTTCGTGGCCCGAATGTTCTCTTCCGTCGCTCCGCTGCCTTGAGCCGCCGCGTTCCACTGCTCCTCAAGCGCTTGCCGCCCCAGGCGCAGCGCGTAGATGGTCTCGGGGTCGGTTATGCCAAGGTCCTTGGCGCGGGAGAGTGCGGCAGCCTTGTCCAGCTTCGACAGGCTGTCGGCCAGCCGCAGGAAGCCCTCCCGTGCATCGATGGCTCGGCCGCTGGAGTCGCGGATGCGGACGCCCAGGGCGGCAAAAGTCTCGGCCTCGGTGCTCTTGGCGTCCAGCGTTGCGGTACCAATGGCCTCGCCCAGGTCGAGTAGCGCCTCCCGCGCCATCTCGGCATCCCCGCCGAACTGGCCGAGGACGGTGCCGAAGCCATCGACCTGCTGCGCCGAGATGCCCAGGGCTTCGGCTGCGGATGCGAGCTGACCGAACTCCGTGGCTGTGACGTGCGCCGCCACGCCAGCCAAGCCGAGCCCGATAGTTGCACCTGCGCCCATCGCCGCTGCCGTCGTGTTGGCGACGGTAAGGCCTCGCTCAAACTCGTGGAACATGTCGACCAGCGTCCGGCTGGCTCCTGTCGCTGCGCGGTCAACGCCCCGTAGCCGGTCGATCAGCCGATCAGCTTCCCGGCGCGCCCGGTCCGCGCCTTGCTCCAGACCCGTCGTGTCGGCGGTGAAGATCGTAACGAAAGTGTCAAGAATGCTCATCGTTGCCTCTTGGCATCTTCCATCGCCAGCCACTCGTTATGCCGGTTGACGATGGCGATTTCCCACAGGTCCATGGCTTCGCGCAGGGAGATGGACGTTTTCAGCTCGGCGTACGATGCGAGGCCCGCGGAGACGATGACGCCAACGATTGGGTCAGCATTTGGGTAATCCACGCGGCGCCCTGTTTGAGCAGCCCCTCGACCGAGCTTAAGGGGCCGCCGGGTCCGAAAAAATCGAAGTTGTGATCCAGCATCGAATATTCCAGCTTCATCAGCATGATGGGGTCGGGAACGTGGTTGCGGATCAGGTCGAGGGTTGATAGCCGCAGTATCGTGCCGTCCGACCGATAGACCCCTACATGCGACAGCAGGAGCTGCATGGCCTCCTCGCTGGACTGGTAGTCCCCCAGCTTGGGCATGTTGGCGACCGGGTACAGGGCCGCGATCTTGCGGCCATCCACACAATCCAGGTACGACAGGACGAAGGTTTTCTCCTTGCCCCCGCGCCCAGTAATTACCCGGTCGACCGGCTCGATCAGCTCATGGCTTGCACCCATGTTACTGGCCTCCTGCACGGGTCACGGCGATGTCCTGGAAGGCGAAGGTGAAGGTCGATGCCTTCTGCCGGCCGGCGCTGGCGATGCTGCGGCCCAGCATGCCGCCGGTGATCCGACCGTCTACCAGAGACTCGGTCGATCCGTCCGGGTTGGTCTTGGTCAGGGTGATCACGTCGCGGGCCACGCGGCGGCCTGCGGCCGGGCGGTTGGCGTCCAGCAGCGCCTGCAGGTTCTGGTCGTCCGGCGAGCCGGGCAGGACGTTGATGGTCACGACGATGGGCGCCGGGGTCGACCAGGTCACCATGTCGCCGTTGACGTTCATCGCCTGGCTGGCAGTGGTCAGGGCCGGGATGTCGAACGGATCGGAATCGTCGGCCCACGAGGTCAGGTCGAAACCGTTCGGGAAAGTCTCGCTGGCCACCAGTCGGGCGCCCGTGCCGGCGGCGGAAACATCGAAAGTCATGGTCGTTTATCCTCAAACCAGGTTGTGGCTGCCGGTGATCTTGCGGACCACGTCGTTTTTGCTGTACGCGAGCGTGTACTGCGCGACGTACTCCAGGATTCCGCCGGGGCCGGTCTCCTGCACGATCTGGCAATCCGCCCAGTAGCCTTTGCTCTGTACGTCGCGCCAGGCTTCCGGATCGCCGGTAAGGTCGGCGACGGCCGCCTGCTGGGTGGCGTCCAGGATCTTGCCCACGCTGATCGTGCCGTTGAGCTTGGCGAGCTGGACGGCCGCGACCACCTGAGCGAGCACGGTTGCCCGGCCGGCATCGTTGGCGGCGAGCTTGCCCAGGGAAAGCTGTAGCGACATGAGCCGCGCCTGCAGGTAGGACTTCAGCCACTGCTCGTTCGCATGGACGTTGATGTCCAGCGGCGCAGTCGGCGGCCCCATGAGGTAGCCCCGCTGCAGGAAGCTGTACTGCTGGCCAGCCTTGGCGGTCTGCCCGTAGTAGTTGACCCGCAGCCCATCGTAGGTGTCGGCGTCCGCCGTGGTTGTCACGTCGGCGGTGAGGCCCGCCAGTTGGCGATACATGACGTTGACGGTCGCATTGCGGCGCGTCCAGACGATCGCGGCGACGATGGCCTGGATCAGAGCCTCCTTGTACTCGCCCACCGTGCCGTTGAGCACCAGCCCCACGGACGGGACATTGATGAGGCGAGCCGAGAGTGCGGCAGCGTTGGCGGCGCTCACGCTGACCAGGAACATGAACTCGACGTTGAGCGCCGCATTGGCCAGAGCGGTGGCCTCGATCTCGTCCTCAGTCAGCACAGTGCCGAAGGATAAGGTGCCAAAGTTGTCCGACACGTCGCGGGCTGCGGTGAAGGCTTCGACGGGCGTCTGCTGATCGCTGCCGGGCGAGAAAACCGTAGCGCTCAGCGTCCAGCCGAGCAGCGGCGCAAGGTCGGTGCCTGTCGAGGCGATGGCGACGGAGACCGGCGCATCGACCGCATCGCCGCCCACCAGGATGAAAGCCCGCTCTGCCGCGTCATAGATGACGGTCGCCCCTGTCCACTGCGCGCCACCGGCAGTCTCGGCACGGATCGCGCCCTGAATGGCCGTCGCCACGTCGGCCAGGGTGGTCGCGCTGGACAGGTTGATACCGACCAGCTCGGCCTGATGGGCACCCATGGTCAGGTTCAGCGTTCCATCGGTGACCGCCTGGAAGGTCGCCAGCAGGTAGGAGCCCTCTGCGCCGTAGATGCGCGGGGCGCGGGCGGTCTGGGCGAATGCCGCGAACAGCAGGCGGCGCGGGCGGCTGATCGGCGACGGGCTGACGTAGGAAAAGTACTGTTGCGCGAAATCGTACTCGTCGGACGATGCGCCGAAGTACTGCAGCACATCGTCGGCACTGGTCGCCGATATGGGGTCGTTGACCGGAACGCGGGGATCGGTCGTAAACCGAAGCCCCACCAGCTCGCGCTCGGCGACTGTTTGCGCGCCGATCACCCCGGAGGCGATGTCGATGTAGCGGGCGAAAGAGATGGCCATGGGAATCACACCTTCCGGAAATAGGAGCTGATGAAGTAGGCGGTGGCCGAGGAGACCAGGCCCGACTCGACGAAGCGCACGCGGTAGTCGACGGCCAGCGATGCCGGAAGCGGATCGGGCACGGTGTAGCGCTCGGAGCGCGGGTATACGTCCATGGCCTCGACGATCGCAGCCGGCGGCGCACGGTCGCCGGTCACGGTCAGGCCGCCGTGTACCTGATCGGCAGTCACGCCCGGGTCGATGACCATTGCCGGAGCGCCGAAGTTTTGATGCCCGTCGAGAACTTTGACGAAGCAGCCGGCTTCCAGCTTGTCGCCGATCGCCACGCTCGACAGGAGCCCAGAGCGGCGAATGCGCGCGTATGCGTTTGCCGCACTGGTCGTGCCGCTGACGACAACCTTGAAGGCGTCATATTCACGGCCGTCGACAGTGATCGTCTCGCGGCTGCCCACGACTGACAGGCCGCCGGATGCGTCGAGCGTCCAGCCATCCGGGGCCACGCCGCTGGCACCGGCCCCCAGGGTGCCGCCAGAACCTTGCATCATCGGATTGCCCGCGATACAGCCGCGGGGGTTGTTCGTTGCGTCGTACAGGTCCGCGTTGGAGCCAGGACAATGGTTATGGATGATCGGCAGCCCCATCCGCTCGGCAAGGCGGGCCAGCCTTCGGCCCTGAACCTGACCGATACCCGGGCTCGTATGCAACTCGTCTGCATTGAGCAGCCCCACGATGGCCGCGCCGGTCGTGTCGCTGGGGTTCGCCGTCTCGATCCAGGGATCATCGACCCAGACGTCCTTCATGCCGGCGTACTGCCGGCGCAATCCATTGACGAAGTACTGCATGAGCTTCTGCTCGTCGGCGGTCAGGCCGGAGCGCGGCCACTCGGTAATGACGATGACCTTGTGGCCCTTGCCGAGCGCCCAGTTCACGATCCACAGGTGGTCGGCCAGCACGCTGTCGATGTATGTGCGACCGCCGGCCGCCACAGCACCGGTGATGTCGTTGGTGCCGACCAGCAGGGTGACGATTCCGGGCTCTGGCAGGTCCTCAGGGCCGAAGCCCCAGGCGTTAGCGGTGTTGGCCTGAATGCGAGCCTTGACCTGGGCGACCTCGTTGCCGGACACGCCCTGCACATAGCGATAGTCCATCTTGACGCGACGACTCAGCGCCTCCATCCACCAGAAGGGGCTGGCAGCGCGCGGCGCTGGGATGGTTGTCGTGTAGCTCCACGCTTGATATGAGCGGCTATCCCCGAACTCGTACAGGAGATAGGGAGCGTTCGAGCTGCCGCCAGAGCCGCCCGTATTGGTGATCGTCGTCTCGCCCGTAGCGTCGTTGTAGGCCACGGATATGCCCGTGCCGCCCTTCACGAATGTGCCGATCAGGTCCTGTACCGCCTCGAGGAAGTCAGCAAAGGATGTCAGCTTCTTGGGTGTGCCATCTGCCTTGCCGACCCACAGGACTTCGTCAGTCAGGTTGGCGGCGATCTCGCCAGGCAGCAGAGTGCTCGGCGCCTGTGCAGTCGTCGTGCTGCGCCGATGCTGGTAGCGCGTTGCCATCAGAAGGTTCCCCCGTCATAAGCGGTATCGGTCGGGTCGCCGAAGGCTCCGCCATTGAGCGTCGTGGTAGTCGGGTCGCCGAACGCGCCGGCGTCGATGATCGAGTTGGATATGCCGTTGTCGTTGCTCAGCAGCAGGAGTGTCCCGTTGCCGCCGCCGTCCGTGACCGGGACGCCTTCCACCGTGTCTCCGAACCAGTTGCGGACCACGGCTGCCGTGCCGCAGTTGGTCACGCTGACGCCACGGGCCGCGCCGTCGACCGAGCAGCCCTGTACGCGCAGGTCGGAGATGCCGCGAAACTCGAAGGCATGCTGGCCCGGCACGTAGGCCATGGCCTCGACGTCGTTGCCCTTGCAGATCAGCTTGGGGAGGTCCCACACGACGACGGGGCCGCACTCGCGGAAGGTGTTGCGCTTGAGGATCAGCTCGTCCCAGTAGCTGTTGCCGTCGTAGTTCTCGACATCGAGCGGCTCGACGACGCGGACCAGGGTGTTGTCCTGGAATGTGACCCGGTTGGCGTGCTGGTTCGGGATGCTCGAGTTGACCTTGTAATGGCGAAAGCCGATCTGTGCGTCCTGGATGTTATTGCGCTGAACGATGGCGTCGCGGCTGGAAGGCGACACGTCGATCGCGGCATGCAGGGCACCCAGGTAACCTGAGATCCAGTTTTCCTCGATGACCGTGTCGTGGTCGCCGATCACGTGCGAGGTATTGCCATTGCGGATGCCGCCGCCGTTCGTGACGCCAGGCGAATGCCGGTTGCTGCGGGTGACCGTGTTGTGGTGAATCCAGGTCTTGACGCTGTTCGCGCCGTGCACGTCGATACCGCTGATGAAGTCATCGCCGCTGTAGTTATGGGCAATCTCGTTCAGGGTTCCGGTCTGCACCAGGTAGTTATGCCGGCAGCCGGTCGCGTGGCTGTGCTTGATGCTGCAGAGGGTCGAGTAGTACAGGGTCAACCCGTACCCTTCCGCGCTCTCGAACCGGTAGGCGCCGATGGCCCGCGTGTAGATGATGTGGCAGTCGTAGCTGTAGCCGATCCGCGCCGCAGCGCCGATCCGCCCGGCCTTGCCGTTGATGAGCTGGGCCTTGATGGTGCAACGCTGGCTGTAGTTGATGGCGAGCGCCGAGTTGCGCCGGTTCGGTTGCGGCGCGTCCCATTTGATGACATCCGCCCGGATATGGGTATTCGTGACCGGCTCCATGATGGCCACGCCTGCCCCCCATTCAACTGGGAAGCCGCGTTCCAGGCGGCGATCAAAGGTCAGGGTGGTCGCGGTCTTGGCCACCACCGTAGCAATCTCCATGTTGCACATGGACCGCAGCGTGCTGGCCACGGGCGGGTCCATCGCGGCCATGAAGTCGGCTTCGGTCCGGATGTCGCTGATGTAGCAGAGATCACCGACGCTGAAGATCGTGGTATCGCCCACGTCGACGGTGATGTCGCCGGCCTGCGCGTCAACCGTCAGGGCCTTGAAGGCAGAGATGGAAACCGTGGTGCCCGTGGTGTGATCCGGCGGCCAGTCCGAATCTGGGTAAGTCGGCTGGAAAGTGGTATCCGGCTCGTCGGCACAGGTCACGTCGTCGCCGGAGACCGATACAACCGAGGTGATCTGCTTGACGAATGGCTTGCCGAATTTGTCGTTTTCGCCGCGCACGACGATCTGATCATAAGGGAACACAAAGGCGCCATGCCCTGACCGCAGCGGCAGGACCATGCGCCCCTCGCTGTCAGTAAAGCTTGGCGCCCGCAGGGCCAGGGAGCTGCCGGCCATGCCCGGGCGCACGATCTCCTTTAGACCGCCATTGACCCTGACGTAGGCATCCGGCCCCATGAGCAGCGTCCCTTGGAACCGTAGGGTCAGGTTGCTGCTCTCGATTGGGATCGGGCTGTTGATATAGACCGGGTCGCCCGGCGTCTGGGCGCGGATTATCAGTTCTCCGCCTTCGTCACCCATCTCATCGAGAGCGGTCAGGATATTCAGGGCCTCATCGCGACCGGGGCCACCGATCACGCCATATGCTGCGCCCGTGAAGATGCCGGCACTCGATAACTGGTCGCCCTGCTCCTGCTCTCCTTGCGACGCGAACGCATCGTACCGGGCTTTGTCGGACGCTGACAGGAAGCCCGCCAGGGTAGTGGTAGCCGCTCGGTGCGCGTCGCCGCCGGCGCCGATGTGTGCCTGGATGATGGCGGTGAGCTGACGGATCTGCTGGTCGAGGCGGCTGATATCCGCGTCATTCGCGCCGCCTACGTTGATATACCGAGACTGGGGAATAGCCATCTATACCCTTCCCATGCGGATTTCCACGCGCTCGACGGCCTGACGGCGATCCACCCGCGTCTGCCGAGTCGTAACGATGAGGTCGAATGACGGGTTGCCTTCGAATTGGCCCCGGTCGTTCTGGATAATTGGGTTGCGCACGTCGCCGACCCTCTGGACGCCCGCGCCGCCAGCGCGCATGCCCTCGACGAAGAACAGGCTGTTGCAGACCATGGCCGCCGTGTGCGTGATGTCCTCGGCTTGCGGGCCGAGACCGAAGATCTGAAAGGTCGTCTCGATGACCTGCGATTCTTCGGTCACAGTCTCATCGGCGTCCGGGTCATAGACGTGGCGACGGGCTTGCCAGCCGTGGCGGTGCGCCGTGACGGTGAAGAAATACAGCCCAGCGTCCATGCGGCCCTGCTGCCCCTGCTGGTAAGCCTGGGCAACCGTGGTCGAGGTGTCGCCATAGCGCGCAAGGCCAGCGATGAGCTGAGCGCGCAGCAGGATGGCCAGCTCGCGGGCTGTCATGGGGCCGGCCCTATATCGACGACGACCACTTCACGCCAGCCGTCGATCTCTGACCAATCGCTGCCCCCGCCATCGGTGTTGGAGATGGCCTCAACCTGATACCTGCGGCCCGCGATATCCAGCAGATCGCCCGAGCGGTCCCGGCCTACGCCCTGCACAGGGGCCGACGTAAAGAAAGTGAAGTACCGACGCGCCAGGTCGAGGCCGAGCTGTTGGTATCGGGCCGAGCTGAGCGGCTGGAGCGAGCCCTTGACTTGCAACGGCGGGGCGTATTCGGGTACCCACTCGCCGGCCTCGTCCAGGGTGCGGCCAGTCTGCTGCCGCCAGTACACGTCGGGCTGGGCGCCGATGAGATCCAGCGCCATGTCCAACAGGTTGCTTCCGGGGATCATTTGTCGATTACCTCGCCCGTCACGGACTGGATCATCAGGCCGGTGTCGACCAGAGGCTTGGTGCTCACGCCGGGCGTCTTTCGCCGTGCCTGCCTGGCCGCGATGGTGCTCGGGGACAGGGGTGGCGTCTGGATCTTGGAGATAGTCGTCGCCACGTCTCCCGCCGCAGCCATGGCGAACTGGCGCAGCATGGCCTCCAGGGTGATCCTGCGCAGCAAGACCTGTCGGGCGCCCCGCAGCAGGTGGTCACGCCATGCCTGCTTCTGCTGGGCGATGGTCGGCCGGAAGAACGGTCGCGCCGGAATGCCACCGGCCGGATAGCCAAACTCCTGGATAGTGGCGATGTAACTGACCAACTCACCGCTTGGGTAGCGAGCCGTGTCCATGAAGCCGACGGCCGCCGACTTGCGCTTGAACGCCTGAATGGCGCCCAGGATCAGGCCGTGGCTACCTTCGATGTGGTGCACTTTGAAGCCCATTACCGTGCCCTCCCACCCCGGGGGAACCTTCCGCCGACCGAGCGGAACGCGGCGCGCTCCGGCCGCCCGCCGACATACAGTCCGCCGACGGCGCAGGACCGCAGCAACGCCAGCAGTTCCGCACCGTATGGCGTCGACGACAGCCACCAGTCCCAAGAGGACCGAACCGGCGGGGGGGTGGTCGAAACGGTCACCTTGCCGACCGTCGCCGACGTGACCGCTCCGGTTACCCCGCCCGTCCCCGCCTGCGCCGCTTGCCGAAGTGCCAGCAGGTGGGCAGTCATCAGCTCTATCTGCAGCTCTGCGCAGGAGCAGCCCTGCCCGGACAGGTAGCACTCCGCGTCGGCTGCCGTGGCCGTGACGGTTTCATCCGGCACGCTGGCGAACTGCGGGAAGCGTTGGCGGAATGCTGCCAGGTCCATGGCTTACTCCTTCGGCTTGGCCTTGGCGGTCTTGTTGATCACGACGTCATCGACCTGGCCGCGAACCGAAGACTCGGTCAGCGGTGCGGACTTGTCGCGGGCCTCAAGATCGCCGACGACTTTTTCCACCGGCAGCAGATCGCGCGACACGATGACATGGCCATGTTTGACGTGGATCCGGAAAACCTCGCAGCGCTCCAGCACGGCAAGCTGGTCCTCGGTGATCTCGGTCAGCATGCCGGCCGGCGTCACGAAGTGCTTGTCCATCACGTTGGCCTTGCCACGGATGACCACCGAGGCCTCTACCTGCGGCAGGTCGCCGCCGGACTCGCGGAACGTCCGGTACTCCTGATCGCTGGTCAGGGTGGAGTAGACGTATACCTTGGCCATCCTCATACCCCCGAGTAGCGCTTGATTGCCCATGGGCGCTTGATCAGCACGCCGCCCAGCGCATTGGTGAAGTCCTCGACACGACCCTTGGCACGGACCTCGACCCCCAAGGCCTGAAAGCGAGCCGGGACCATTTGCACGATGACGCTGCCGTCGTCGGTCGAGTCGTCGGCCGGAACGCGGTCGGCATAGACGTAGATCACGTTCGCACCGCCGTTCGCGGCGATCAGCTCGGGCGCCGACACGAACCGCAGATTCGGGTAGGTACGGCGCGCCCAGTCGCGCACGCTGGTGACGCCGGTCGCATCGACCAGGCCGAGGTACTGCGAGTGACCGAGCGGGATGGCCATGGTCACGGCATCGGTCTCGGTCCGGATGTTTCCGCCTGAGCCCACCTCCAGCTCGATCATCATCTTGCGGATGTCCGCGCAGATCTCGAGGAAGGTCTTGCTGGCCCAGGTGGACGAGCCTCCCGCGCCGTTGGGCAGCGTGGTGTAGGCCGGCAAGTTCGGGTCGTTGAGGAAGCCGTAGATCCGGGTGTCCGGCGCGTTGTAACCGAGGAAACCGACGCGGTTGCGGATGATGTCCATGGCCAGGGCGACCGCCGCGCGCTTCTCGGCTTCGTCGTTGAAGTCAAACTTGCTGGCCCGGGCCTCTTCCAGCTTCGAGACCATAAAGCCTTGCTCGAAACGGACGATCTCCCGGCGCTCGTAGCCGAACCGGTAGTTGGCCAGCGGGATGTTGGTGTGATCGCCATACAGCTCGGGCAGAGCTGCCAGCTCGCTGGTGGTCTGGACGACTTCGGCGTCCTCCCACGACCCAACGGCCATCACGCCGACCAGCTCATCAATCAGGCGAACCTGAGTGATTTGGCGCACGACGCCCGGCAGCCAGTTCTGCAGCTTCCAGAACGGGCCGCCAAGGCTACCCAGAGCCGGGCCGACCAGGGCTGCATCGTTGGCTACGACGGCATCGAGTCCAATGCCGAGCTGACGCAGATCGCGGTATTGCCCGCACTGCTCGGGAGCGAGCTGCAGGGGGCCGCGGCGCATAAGCTCGCGACCCGAGATGTTGCTATGAACGCGGGAACGCATGTGCGGCTCCTATCAGTTGGTCAGCTTGACCAGGGCGAGACGCGGGGTCGCGCTGCTGGGCATGTGGCGGTCGATGATGGCGTTGGGGACCAGGGCATGGTCCGCCGGGGGAGTTCCGGGGGTATCGGTCCAGTCGAGGGCGCCGGTCGTGGTGTGATAGACCAGCGAGGAGCCAATGGAGGCGCCTGCCGACGCGAGCTGGACGTAGACGTAACCCATCTGCAGCAGTTGAACGATGCTGTTCAGCGGGATATCCAGCGTGTCGTCATAGAGGTCCTGCCGCGGGTACGACTTCGGGCTGATCAGGATGCCGGCGAATTGTCCGGTGCCGCCCGGGCGGACGGTCTCGGCGGTCTCGTCGGCATAGGTGTAGGCGCGCCCTACCAGGCAATCGGCTTGCGTGGCATCGGCGGCGATCCTTGCCGGGATGGCGCGCATCGGGCCCTTGTGCGACAGCTCGCCGATATAGCCGGACACGATGTCGGCGGCGATGGAAGTTTGAAAAGCCATTACTGAGCCCTCCAGGTGTCGAAGATGCCCTTGCCGCTGGCCCCGTCGGCGGCGATGGTCGGCTTGCTCATGTCAGGCGTGCGGCCATGCAGCCAGGCATCCAGGGCGACGCGCTCCTGGCCCTTTACCACGACAGGAATGCCGAGCTTGTCCGCGGCATACTCGGCAACCTGCTGGACGGTCATGCGGGCCGAGTCGAAGGTGCCCACGAAGGGGGTGACCTTGCCGACCAGCGCATCACGCTCGGCCAGGCTGGAAATCACGGCGGCATCGAGCGCGGTACGTCCAGCCTCCAGGGCGGACAGGCGATCGTTGATGGGCTGGAGCGCCTTGCTCAGGGCTGCGTCGAGTGCTGCAGGGGTCATGCTGGGTTCGTCCATCGTGGGGGCTGGTAGAGTCGGTTCCGGCTCTTGGTCGCCAGCCGCCGCCGGATCGCCGGCGCCCATCAGCTCGGCGAGCATGGCCTTGACCTCGGCCGAGGCTTCAAGCAGCGGCTTCAGGGTTTCGAGCGCAGCCTTGGCAGTGGCCAGGATGTCGCCGCCCTCTCCGCCTTCGGCGTCTTGTGTGTTCTCGTTTTCGTCGGCCATGGGCGCGACCTCCTTTGCGTCAAGAGTGATTTTCAGGTGATCGAGCACGGCGACGTCCGGGCCGGTGCGCCCCTCCTCGACCAGTGCCAGGTGGTTGCCGCGGATCTTGCGCTGCACGGCGTCATACGGTTCGCCCTCTGGCGTGACACCGGGTGTCAAGTCGTACTGGCAGCGGTAGCCGGGAGACAGCTCGACCTTGCCGGCCATGTCGATGGCCCGCTTGATCGACTCGGACAGGAGGCGCAGGTTGGCCCGCAGGTAGGGCGGGTCGAAGTGGACCTGCTCCCCGATACAGCCCTGAATGCCGTGGAGTTCGGCGGGTGTCGCGCCGAGTTCCTCGTCACCGAGGATGCCGGCCGGGTGCTCATCGACCAGCGGCAGCAGGCGGAAGGAGGCGATGCACTCGGGATCCGCCAGTTCTTCCGGCGGCCGGTAGACGCGGAAAATCCGGCCTGTCGCTTCGCCTGTCATGCCGAGCTGCGCGCCCGAGTAGGGGTATACGCCAGCCTTGGATATCGGGTTGTCTCGGATTTCGACATACCCATTGATGTCTCGGGTTCTTGCTGACGGGGGCATGTGGTGCTCCTGCTACCCGAGAGCCAGCATCAATTGAATCTGGCCGCGCCAGTGATCGACTTCGTGCTCAAGGCCTGGCTTGTCCCACCGCCAGCGGGCTAGCTCTCGGCCGCTCAGGCTGGCCATAGCCTTGCCGTCAGCCAGGCGCCTGCAGGCATTGTCGAATTGCTGCTGGGCCGGCAGGTTGCCGTGGAGCAAGGCGTCGATTTGCAGATCGCACCAGACGGCGAAGTCGTCAGATAGCCAGCGAGCAAAAGCAACAGCCAGCTTCGGGTGAAGCCAGGTGCCTGCTCTACCACGAACCCGAGAGGTATCAACCAGTTTGATGTCCGATTTTCGGACATCAAACTCCTGGGTCAGACGCTTCGCGAGCGCCGCCATATAGCTCTGAGTGCTAGGCAGCTCAAGCCACTTCGCCGGCTTCTTGCCGAACCGCTTGGCCGCTTCGGTTGCATTGATCCAGCCATCAGTGTTGAACCGTACCGGCTGGCCTTGGTAATGGAACGGGATGACATTGCTCATTGGCGTTACCTCGCTCACCGGGAAATAGGTGCGCGGCCGGGACAGGCGGATGAGCGGACACCCGTCGTTCGGTTGTACGGACCTAGGCCGCGCGCAAACAAAAAGCCCCGGCGGATGCCAGGGCTCAGAACTCAACTAGCGGCACGGCGCGGCACCGGCAGTTCGGCAACTGCCCCGGCAATCCACGCTCTTTGGTCCGCTCATCGATCACGGGCAGGTCGTCGTAGCTGAAGACCTGCCCGCTCAGCTTCAGGTGAAGCTTGCGCGGCTCGGCGCCTCCCCCGGAGTGCAGCCAGCGGAACTTCTTGATGCCCAGCGCCCTGGAGCGCTCGGCGTTCATCACGCTGGTCAGTTTGGAAACCTGATCCCGCGCGATGAAGTCCGCCCGCCTTTGCGTGATCCCGCCGTACTTGCGCAGCGCCTCGGTCACGTCGGCCAGGCCGTTGGCCCCCGGCTGAATCGAACGCATCACTGCGCCGGCGATCTGCTCGTGGAAGGCCTGCGGTATCGACTTGATCAGTGCCACGTTCTCGGCGGTGCGAGCGGTCACGGCCTCGGCCAGAGCCGCCGGCATGATGTCGGTCTTGAGCGTCAGGCCGCCGGACAGCTCCTTGAGCGACAGGCCTAGGCTTGCGGCCGAAGCCTTGTCGACCTGACCAAAGATCCGGCTCACGATGCCTGTAGCAGCCTGGCGGAACATCCGAGCGAACTTCTGCTGAAGCCTGTTCAGGGCAATCCGTGCCTGGCTGGCCAGGCTGGCGTCCTGTGCCGGCAGGTCAGGCCCGTACTCGCGAAAGACTGCCGACAGCTCGTGCTCGTACTCGCGCAGCATCGGATCGATCAGTCGCAGCAGCGCGAAGCTGTAGCGGTGCATCGGGCCGGCTGGGTAGCTCAGCGGCTTGCCAACGAAGAAGCCGGATTTACGCTGCTCAGCGTACTGCTGCCGCTTGCTCGACAGCGGCGGGCGCTTGTTCGCCATGCTGCTCCTCCGCCTCCAGCATCGACTCTTCAGTGAGCGCCTGAAGGTTGCTCCAGTCGCTGTTCGGATCGCCCATGAGCTGACGGCGCACGTCGCCCCCATCAATCGCGCCTATGCCGGCGTAGATCTCTGCCGTCTCGGCCTTCGTCTTGTTGATTGCCGCCCACTCTTCCGCGGTCGGGCTGTCGAGCGGGTTCCAGGAGACGCCTGGGATCTGATCAGCGATGCCAGCGGAGCGCAGGCACAACAGCAGGTGCCGCTCAATCAGCGGCGAGAGGTCGTTGCTCTGGATCGACTCCAGTTCTTCCCGGTAGCTGGTCTCTTCGTACTCGCCACTGGAGTTGAAGCCCGGGACTTGCGTGCCCATCAGCTTCGTCACAGGCACGTTGGCGACGGCTGCGACAAGCTGGTACTGCGTCATGATCGTCGCATCGAGGTCGGCCAGGGACACATCGAACTGGGCAAGATCCTCGACCTCCTTGTCGATTGCCCAGACGCCGTAGTTGTCCCGCAGCTCGGTCCAGTCCTGAAGCTTCTGCTGGAAGTCCGACATGTTGGCCATGGCCTGTGCCGTGTCGGTCTTCAGGGCCGTGAGCCGCTTGGTCATCGCGAGCTGGGGCGCCTCGTTGGCCGTGCGCTCAGCCGCGTAGACCCGCTCATAGATCCGCTGCGGCAAGGGCACTCCGCCCCACTGGTACTGCGGCTTGAGCAGGTCCGGTACCGGGTACGGGACGAATATGGCCAGGTGGCTGCGATGGATGCGGAGCTTGCCGATCCGGTAGTACAGCGGTTCGTAGAAGTGCGGGCACGTCGGGTCAGCGAGCGAGGCCTCGTCCAGCTCCGCCGTACACCAATGTGGGTCGACCTGTACCAAGCCTCGGTAGCAGCCAGCCCCCACACCGTCAGGGTTGAACGGCTTTTCGTAGTACTCGGGGTCCGGGCTGGCCACGGAAAACAGCGCGATCCGAACACCAAACAGCCGGCCGAAGTGGATGAACTCGCGCAGCTTGTCGTTCAGCCGCTGACGCTTCTCCGAGTCACGAAGCCTTGCCTTGACCTCTTCGGACACGCCAGTGATTTCATAGCCATGGCGTAACGCATCCCGGGCAGGCTGCAGGCAGGCCTTGTCGATCAGCCAGTGCTGGCCGAGTACCGCGCAGGCAGCGTAGCCGATGAAGCTCTGAGCCCCGTACCACTCCAACTGGGCATCTGGCACGCCAACTGTCTGCGCGCCCTTGATGATCGGCCCAAGGGCGCTGTCCCGGGCGATCCCGACAGTTCGAGCCGGACCGGCGGCCGGTAGGCTCAGGTCGGTCGAGAAAACACCCCCTCGACGGGGCTTGTTGCGCTTGCGTGGCATGATGCCTCCTATCGCCCGAAGAAGCCCTTGCCGCGCCGCTGGATGCGCCTGTCCAGGGCATATCGGACCGCATCCCAGCCGTGGTTGTGCTTGTCTACGATGATGTCTGTCACTTCGTCTGTGTGCGGGTCGACTTTGTACTTGTACAGCCGGGCCTCTTTGGCTATGTGGCGGCATCGCGGGTGGATGATGATCTTGTCGTATGCACCGCGCAGGTGAGTGATGCCGTCCTCGACGCTGCCCTGCCACTTCGTACAGGGCTTGATGTTCAGGCCATCCCCCCGGACGTGACTTATCGTCTCGGGACGCGCGCAATCGGCGAAGATCAGGCTGCGGTCAGTGAGGCCTGGCACATCTCGAAAGGCCTTCGCGGTATGCCGGATCTCAAGATTGACCCGGTACAGCTCCTGCTCGATGTACAGGTTTCCGCCGTAGATCCACACCTTGACCAGGGTTGTCGGGTCTTGGCTGAACCCCCAGTCACAGCCCCATAGCGGGCCTTCCCAGTCCGCTCCAGGCTCGAAGTCTTCGACGACCCACTTTCCGCCAAGCACTTGCGCGTCGCTTCGGCTGATCGGCTCGCCGAGCCAGATGTGAGCGTATGCGTCCGGGTCTCGGCGTTGGCATAGCAAGCGCTGCTCTTCAAGGCTTGCTGGAAACCATGGGTTCGAGTCGAAGTTGAAGTGCCCGACGATGGCGCTCGGGTTGCCGTCAAGCAGCTTTGCCGTAGGGCTATCGGCATCCTCGGGGTTGTATGTGACGTAGATCTTTGCCCCTGGGGCGCGGATCGTGGGGTCCAGCTTCGTCCAGGAGTTCTGCGAGACGTTCTCGGCCTCCTCGATCCATACGCGCGTCACCCCGGACATGGATTTGACGGCGTCGAGATTGCGCAGCAGGCCTCGATAAAAAAACTCGGTGCCATTGCGCCCGCGGATGTACGTGTCCCCGCAGTCGTAGAACCAGCGCAGCCCTAGCTTGTCGACCCAGGTACCAAGCTCGGCGTGCGATGACTCGCGGATCGAGTTCTGGACCTCGCGGCAGCAGAGTATCCGGTGCGGCTGCTGCATGCCCTCGATCAGCAGGCGCTGGGCAACGCTGGCCGACTTTCCCGAGCCTCGCCCGCCTTTCAGGCCGTAGTACCGATATCCCTCGGCATGCAACAGACGCCCGATCGCTGCGGGCATCCGCAGATTAATCGGCATCGACTGCCGTCCCAGGCTCTACCAGCTCCACCACCACCTTGCCGTCCCAATCTTGAGCAGGCCCGGACTCTTTCTCGTCGTCGAGGTTGTAGGCCTGGCGCTCCAGCGTCTGCAGGTTCTTCATCGCCGCCGATAGCTGGAACAGGGTCTTGGCGTTGCTTGGGAGAGCCACGGCGGCGAGCATGTTGGCCCGGAGCATTCCAGGTTCTGTCTCAGCCTCGATGGCCTCCTCGATGGCTTCACGATTTCTGATCGTTGTCATCAGGTCGCACATCAGCAGGTCGGCGATATCCGATGCCTTGCGGATATCCCGGCGGTGAGTCCGGACTACCTGTGCCCCCTCCTCGGCCGCCACCTCAACGATCTGTGCATCAAGTCCGCAGTCCGCACTCGCGCGTAAGGGGTTGCGGACTGCGGACTGCGGACTGCGGACCAACTTGTTGCGGACTTCCTTGCGTACTTGGTCGGCTAAGTCTCTTTGCCACCCACCGGCCGCCGCACGATTACGGATGGACTTCTCGTTGATGCCGTGCTGCGCGGCGATGGCCCGGACTGAAAGCTGGCCCGCCCGGTAGGCGCGTTCTATTGCCTCCCAGTCAAGTTGCTTTGCCGCCATATCACTATCCTTCCACCTTCCGCACAGCCCACTTCTTTGCCAGGACTCGCACTTGGTCCACGCCAAGGATGCCGACGAACCCCGCAGTGAAAAGCGTCCAGGCCTCGCTCAACCCGGCCTCCTTCACGGCAAGGCCGACGATCATCACCAGCAGCGCGCCGACAGCAGCCTCAAGGACTGAGCGCACGATGCTCGGCTGATCTCCGTACAGACGAATGCGCAGGTAGGACAGGATGAAGGTCAGCGTCATGGCCAGACCTTGCTCACGAAGGGCTAACACGACGCCGACCCAGAACTCTGGGGACTTCTCGGGCATCTTGGGCATCTCGGCAGCCCTCGCGGGCGGATGGGCGCTGCCCTCTCCGGCCGGGAGGGTGACCGGATCGGGCAGCACAAAAGATTAAGCATAAGTATTTACTTTAATCACTTATGCTATACAATAGAGCCATCAACAGAACAGAGGAGAGTTGATGAAATACAACGAGTTCCGGCGATGGCTGGAGGCCCAGGGGGTTGAGTTCACGAAGTCACGCGGCGGCAGCAGCCACTTCAAGATCAAAGCCCCGAACGGCAAACAGACGATCTTCCCGAATCATGGAGCCAAGGAAATCGGCGAAGGACTCAGGAAGGACATCATCAAGCAACTGGGCCTCAACGACTGAGGCCCAGTCACCCGGAACAGGCATCAGCTCTCAAATCAAGACGAGGTGACCATGTACGACTATCCGATCACTGCGCACGACGAGGCCGGCCATTTCTGGTCTTCTTGTCCAGACATCCCGGAAGCTCACAGCGCGGGCGATACCATCGAGGAGCTGCTGGCCAATGCAGTCGATGGCATCTGCCTAGCGCTGACCATCTATGTCGATCAGGTGCGCAGCATTCCACCTGCCTCTCCTGCAGGGGAAGGCCAGCACGTTGTGCACCTTCCCGCCCAGGCCGTCGCCAAGATTGCGCTATGGAACACCATGCGCGAACAAGGGCTGCGAGTAGCCGATCTTGCCCGACTGCTCGAGGTCTCACACCCTGTAGCCAGCCGCTTGGTCGACTTCGATCACACCTCGAAGATGGAGCAGATCGAGCGGGCCTTGGCAGCTCTCGGCAAGCGCCTGGCGGTTTCCGTCGAGGCGGCCTGACTGGAAACGAAAAACCCCGGCCAGATTGCTCTGAGCCGGGGCTTTGAATTTGGATGCGAGGGACGGACTCGAACCGCCGACCTTCGGGTTATGAGCCCGACGAGCTACCACTGCTCCACCACGCAACATCTAAGCGGTAAAACCGCAACGTAGACGCATATTGCCATTTCGCTGTCGACACGTCAATCACTACGACATGTCATCAAAGATTACGCAGCCTCGGCATAGCTACTCAGCATCGCGTCGATCCAGGCAATTCCTGCCCTATGGCAGACCTCGGCTTTCGTGTGATGCACGTCCATTGCCCTTCCTAGCTGCCTATAGCTGGTCATGCTGTGGCGATACCAGAGGAACAGCGAGTAGGCCGCCTCCTCGTAGCGCAGGGCCATACGGCATACCAACCGATCAATGAGCATGGCTGTCTCGTCTTGGATCTGCGGAGTCTCTCCGCCGTGGATGCCCAGCTTGTCGCGCATCAAAGCATAGGAAGGAGACACGTAACGCGGCACGCCAGTCTGGCAACGCAGCCAGACGCCCCACTCCTGCAGCAGATACTCGGTGCCAAGGTCTTTCATCCCTCTTCCCCCTCTTCGAACTTTGAAATGCGAACCCGTACAACCCCGCCGGTCGCCGTCTCTTGACTGACCCGCAGCTGTGTCACGAATCGGCTGTCATCAATGCCCAGCGCCTCGGCCAGGCCATCCCTGCCTGCCTTGAAGCTGGCCAGCATGTTGTCGTCGTCGCGCCGGCGCCGGTCTGGAGGGACGAACTCCAGCATCAGCAGGGCCCTTCCTGCTGGAGCCAGCAAACCGGCCTTCTTGGCCAGCAGATGGCAGGCTGCCCGGTACGCCTTGGCCACCTTGCCGCGCTTCGCCCAGTGCACCCGAGCGTTAGGGCTCAGCTCCTTGGGCGGCCACGGCAGCTCAAGTTCGATCACTGCCCGCCCCCTTCATCAGCCTGTTGAGCTTCGCCCTGGCCTCCCTCTCGAGCTCCGGCCTGGCCGCCAGCTCCCGCTCGGCCCACATCCGCCACCCCTTCCCCTTGTCCCTGCGCTGGGAGTAGATCGAGCTGGCGAGCTCCTGCGCGGCCTTCCAGCGCTCCAGGCAGGCTGCCTTGTGCGCCTCGATCTGCTGGCGGCTCTCCGCAGTCGATAAGGCCAAATTCCATGAGCCAGCGCTCGCCGAAGGGCCGGCCCGATTCGTGCTGTCCGTCATCGCCGTTGAGTGCCTGTACGTCTATGGGGGAGATTTTCATGCTCAGAACCCCAGCAGCAGCTGAGCCCGGCGGGTAGCCGTCTCGACCGCCTTGATGTGCTGCTTGCGGGACTTCTTCCAGCGAGCCAGAGCCATGCCGCACCTCGAGGCAATGGCCTTGTCGGCTTCCATAGCCGCGATGGCTTCGTCCAAGGCCTGCATGGCGCTCTTAGTAGGGGTCTGCGTGCCGTGCAGCAGGTCGTCGATGTGCAGGTCACACCAGACGGCGAAGTCCTGCGACAGCCAGCGAGCGAAGGCGACAGCCAGCTTCGGGTGGAGCCAGGTGCCGCCACCTGTCTCCGGCGCGCCGGCCTTCGTCTTGACCAGCCCAGTTGCCTTTGAAAGGCGAAGGAGTTTTGCCTGGGTCGAGGCCTTAGAGCTATCTAAGTCATTGATTTTACTTAATTCCTCCAGAATGGAGGATTTGATTTCGACGCCCAGGGCTCGCGCAAGAGCCGCCAGATACCCAACAGTGTCAGGCTGGCGAAGCCACATTGAGGGCTCGCGACCAAACCGCGCCGCGATCTCTGTCGCATGGAGCCACCCCTCGGCGTTGAACCGCACTGGCTGTCCCTGATAGTCGAATCGGATAATGCTTGCGCTCATGCCTTCACCTCGATCAGCCCGCGGCGGGCCAGCAGTGCAATAGTGTCCAGCACCGCCTTGCGCAGGATTTCCCGACGCTCCTCGCGGCTCAGCTTGTTGCCGTTGTCCAGCTCGTGATGACAGGCTGGGCACAGGGCCGCGGTCAAAGCGTCATCGGTCTTCATCCCCATCCCCTTTCCTTCGTTCAGGTGCGCGGCCTGCACGCCATAGGCGCCGCAGAGCACGCAGTTTTCGATCTTGCGAACCGCGGCCAGCCACTTGCTGGAGCGGTAGATGGGTTGGCGTTGGCGGAGCATCAGTACCGCCCTCCCCATACGTCCTTCTGCGTCCAGCGCACTTGGTGCTCTGCGCCGAATGCCTGCACCCACTCGATCAGCGAGGCGCACTTCTTCACGCCAAGCTTCGAGGTCTTCTCGTAGATGACGTCGAAGCCGTTGCCATCGAGGGCCGGGATCATCTGGGCGCTCTCGCCGATCTCGCGCAGCCACGCCGCGGTGCAGAGGCGCTTCCAGATCAGGACGTTCCACTTCTTGCCGACGTGCTCCACCTGGCGGGAGATATCCGTCAGCATCGCGTGCAGCTTGGCGTTCTGCTCGGCGGTGCGGTCTTCGTCGGTGATGGCCAGCTTGCGGGGCTGCTCAAGGTCCAGTGCGGCGATGAAGCTGATAGCCCGCTGCCGGTCCATCTCGGTGCGGAGCGGGAAGGTTGGGCTAGCCATCTGCGCGCCCTCCCTCGCACTGCGGGCAGACATGCAGCTTGGCGAGCATGCGGGCCTTGGCCAGATCTTCTCTGGCCTCGATGATCTCGGGGATATACCGCTTCTGTGCGCGGAGATACCCGACTGAGTAGCCGACCCAGGCCCAAGCAAGGGCGGAGGCGATGATCTCAATCATCGGCCTTCCCTCCCTTTTCGGCGCCACCCTCCGCGCCGTCTATCTCGCGGGTTTCAACTGTTTCGAGGGCGTTTTCCGCGCCACCAGAATTTCCGCCATGCCCACCACCATCAAGCCCAGCACTGGCGCGGGTTTCGGCTGTTTTTGTGCCGCTTTGACCACCACCCTTGCCCAGGGCGGCGTCGATGTGACTGACCAAGGCTGAAAGTTTTTCGATGGCTCGATCAACCGCTTCAGGATTTTCGACCTGCTCTCGAATGGAGGGCAGCTCGGTGAGCCTGGAGGCCAGAAAAGGCCGCGCCATTACGAGCAATGCCAATCCTTCGGCTTTCACCCGCTCCAGCTCGGCCTGCAGCTCCTGCACCACCTGCACTTTTTCGTTGCACCTGCAGTTTTCTGCTGCGTCTGCATCACCTGCAGATTTTTGCTGCTCCTGCAGCCGCTCGTTCTCAGCCTGGAGCTGCATGCATGTTAATTTTTCGCGCCTACATTGCTGGTTGAAAAAATTAACATCCGCCCTCGCCCGCTCCAGCTCGGCCTTGAGCCGGTCGGCCTGCTCCTGAAGCCCCTTGATGGTCTCGTCCCGGCAGGCGATGCCGTCATAGGGGTGGCGGTCGTCGACTTCCAGGCGGGCCTTCAACGCCTCGTTCTCGGCGATCAACTCCAGGATGGCGGCGGGGTTGGCGGCAGCGATGAAGTCAGCATTGGCATCCGGGTCGCCCCAAACGTCCACGCACACATCCGCAACGATTGATCCCTCGCCGACGCCATGGATACCGATGTCTCTTTCGTCTCGGTTTGCATCCCCGACAGACCAAGGCCCGGGCGTAGCTGCCTCGGCCAGCCGCTTCAGGTTCTCGATATCAGCCACGCTCAGCCCTCCGCAGTTCTTCGATGTCCACGCCTTTCTTGAGGCTCTGCATCAGCACCTTGAAGCTCATGTCGGAGAGCTTCGGCATCTGCACGCGGGAAACCTCCACGGGCTCGTCGGCGACGATGTGGGCGCGCCACCAGGCGCTGAGGTGCTTACGCATGGCGGGGCTCCTTGGCAGCCTTAGCCAGTCCGTACAGCAGGCAGCCGATGAACACAGGCCACAAAAGGCCAAGCGCAAAGGCTGCGAGGATGATCGACATAGCGCTTGACTCCTCTTCGCTCCCGGCCGAAAAGCCAAGCGACCAAGCGGAAATCACAGCGGTCATGAACAGGTAGAAACTCATGCCCTGGCCTCCTTCTTCATCAGCGCCTTGATATTGGTGATTCCGAACTCGGCGCGGATGGCCTCGAACTTCTCGATCTGGGCTCGGAGTTTCGCGGCGCGCTGCCGGCGCGATTCAGCCTGGTGGCTCAGCGGGAGACAGCGGGGTATGTCAGCCATGGGCGGACTCCTTCTTCAGTGCGTTACGCAGGCCAGCCAGGGCGCTGCGGCCCACTTCCGGCGTGCAGATGGATACCCGCTCTGGCAGGGCCTTCGGAATCTCTCGCAGCGGCTCTCCGGCCAGGACCATGCGGACGGTGGCCGCGTAGTTGCGCTCGAACAGCTTGCGGCTGCGCTCCTCGGGCAGGCTGGCCAGCTCGTAGAAGCCGGTTTCACAGGCAGCGTGGTGCACGGCCGGGTGGCTCCAGTCGCGACTGGCGGCTGGGTGGGCGTTCGCGCAGGCCTCGCGGTAGGCCCGGTCAGCGTTCGGCAGGCCGAGCATTTCAGGGGTCGGCTGGCACCAGGCGATGAACTTGCCCACGCTCGGGGCGAAGTCGCTGCCAGAGCGGCGGCACTGCTCGATGCCGAACCGGATTTGCTCCAGGGTGTTGATGCCCGCCGCCATGAAGCCCTTGATCCAAGTCTTCTTGGCGGACTCCAGCGCCTTGTCGTCGGGCCAAGCCTGACGCCAGGCCGGGAAAACGGATTGCAGCTCGCAGAACAGCGCGTTCACGACGGAGGCGGTTCCCCGATCGATCTGGCGCGGCGCGGTCTTCGGGCTGAACTGGACCTGCTGCGGAGTAACCCGCTTGGCAATTTCGACGACCTGTTTCATCACAGGTCCCCCAGGTCATCGGCCCAAGAGGTGTCTCCGCTGTGGAAGTCAGGGCCTGAGGTTCGGGGTCGCCAAGCATCTCGGCTTGGCGCTCGGGCGGAGCGCTGGCGGTCACGGTTGACCCAGGACACCAGCGCGGCTTCCCACTGGCTTTGGGTCTTCGCCAGGCCGCCTGCTTCGTGATGGACGGCGAACAGGCCGATGGCTTCGCCGGTGAACAGGTCCATCGGCACGCCGGCCTTCACTGCCCTGGCCTTCAGCCGGATCATGTCCGGCTGCCAGTCCAGCGTGACGGTTACCAGATCGCTGCTGGCCGGGATGGGTTGATCAGGGGGGGTGGTATCTTCCGCCTCGGCGCTTTCGCCCTCGCCCTCTGCGCTCGCTTGCTCGTCCGCGCCCTGAGAGAGAGTTTCTTTGCCGTAGTCTTTGGTAGTCTCTGTAATATCGCCGGGGTTTTCCGGGGTACGTTGCCGGGGTTTTACAGCCTTTAATTCCGGGGTTTTCCCGGAATTGATTACAGGCTTTTCCCCGGATAGAAGGCAAAGAAGCAGGTCGGTGTCGATTCGGTAATACAGCTTCGGAGGAATACCCTTGCGTTTCTCCGAAAGCAGCCCGAGAGCCTTGAGCTTGCGGCGAGCACCGTTGACCTCTTCCACGGTAAGCCCTAGCTCATCAAACCATTCCGCGTTGGTTTTATAGAACCAGCCGTCATCAGTCCGCTCTGTCCAGTAGACGCACTGAGACAGGAACTGCGCTGCCGTAGCGTTCAGGCCCAAGACCTTACGGAACGCCGGGTAAACCCCGACGACCGGCCCCGCCCTATCTTGGAGCTGCATACGCAACTGCCCTTTACTGATTGCGTGGATTGACGCCATAATTCCCTCGTTGTGCATGTCATGCTTATGTGCTGCAACGAACCCCGGGGCCTGCCAGCTGACCGGGGTTTTTTGTGCCTGCAGAAAAGTGCTCATCAGTCCCACCCCAGCGGGCCTGGACGCTTCTTCTCAGCCTTCAGGCCAAGCTCTGCCAGGGTTTCCAGAGAGCGCAGGTAATCGGCGCTCACTACGACCGCGTGCTGCGGTACGAGCTGGAGGCCAAGCAGTGAAATCACCTTGCTCCACCGCTCTATCTCGCCCTCTTTCCAGCGGCTTACCGTCGATTCGCTGACAGCGATTGCGTCAGCCACATGCTTCTGCCCGACCGACAGAAGCTGGCTCAAGATCAGCGATTCGAACTCTCGTGCCCTTGCGTCCTGCTCAGGGCTTAATTGAGTCGTGGCCATGGCTAGGCCACCGACTGAGCAGGGTCCTGCTCTTGGATTGGCTCTGGAAAGACGTCTGCAAGGCAGCAGTCAACTCCGAACGAATTCAGCGCCGCGACGATGCGACGGCATTCGCTCAGCCCAGGCTTACGCCGACCTGTCTCGTAGTGACCGATGGCGGCCTGAGTAAGCCCCACACGCTCAGCCAGTTGGGTTTGAGTTACACCCGTCTGCTTGCGGATGGTTTTCAAGGCGCTCATGGCATTTCTCCGGTTTTTTGCCTCCCATAAAAATACATTTCGTATTCATAACATGCAAGGATTAATACATGCCGTGCGTTGCGCAAATTAATACGGGCTGTAGCATTTCGCCCATGGATGAATGGATCAAAGCCGTGCGAAGCGCTATGGCGCAGCAGCGCGTAACCCAAGCCCAACTGGCCGAACGTATTGGGAAAACCCAAGGCGCAATCGCGCATTGGTTGAATGGCCGCCGTGAGCCTGGACTGGCTGACATCAACGCAATGCTCAGTGCACTCGGGATTGAGGCGCTATCGATACAGCAGCCCCCTCAGCGCCACCAGAATGTTGAGCTAGCGCTGCAGCCATCCCGCAGCCTGCGCGACTACCCGGTGATCAGTTGGGTCATCGCCGGCCAGCGCGCAGAATCGCCGGAGAACTTCAGCCGTCAGGCACCGGAAGAGTGGCTGCCGTCGACAGAAAACGCCGGGCAGGACGGCTACTGGCTGGTCGTCAAGGGCCCATCCATGACCGCGCCTGGCTCTCCCAGCTTCCCCGAAGGAACGCGGATTCTGGTGCGTCCGGAAGGATTCGACCTGGTCAGCGGCAAGTTTTACGTCGCCAAGCACCGCGACGGCGAAACGACGTTCAAGCAGTACATCTACGATGGCGGGCGCGAGTACCTGGTCCCGCTGAACAAGGAATTCAAGCAGGTCGAGATGGACGACAACTGGGACGTGATTGGTCGAGTTATCGACATGAAGGCGCCAAAAGGCGTGCTCTGAGCGCCTGCCCGCCGAGCAAGGTCAGGGGGTAGGGGGCCGCCGGGCGGGGTCCGGATGTAACCAACTCAGCACAACCATCAGCAACGCAAGGAAGCCTTATGCGATCAAAGCTGTTCGTCGCCGCCCCGCTTGCTGATGAGAAGTTGGGAGGGGCTGAGTTTCACCTGAACGAGTGCGGGAATGGCCGGCTGGATCGGAATGGGGATGGGGATGGGGATGGGGTGCCGTGTGAGAGCTTATGTAAATAAATTAAAGAGGTCACAAAAAATACACCAACCCCGAGAAAGTTACGCGCACAAAACATAAGCTTTGTTAGCTTTTAATGAAAAAAGGTCAAAATGAAGATTAGCTATTTTGGATATTACTTGCAACACAAAATCTCTAACGAGTCTCACTTAATAGACTTATCAGGATTTTTGTCTTCATTTGCAGAATTTGACAGCCCTCAATTCAAAGGCAGCTTTAGACACAACGGCGAGCACATCTACCTACAGAGGCTTCTAGGAAATGTCTGCGTGCTAATCATGACGCGTGACAGTGAGAAGTTCAAAAAAATCAATACCACAAACCTATCAATCAGCGAAATAAATAAAATACTTGGGCAAGACGAAAAAATTGGCTTTGCCTCTTACATCATACTCAAAGAATATTACTTCGGGTTTTCATCAACGTCACTCTCCCCAAAATTCGATGCATTTACAAACCTAATAAATGAACTCCTTAACTATACTGAAAATGGCAGCTGGAGCTTTTGCATTAAGCCATTGATTTACCAGGCAACCAAAGAACAAGCCGTCAAGATGGAATACATAGGAAGAACAACCATCGAGGTGACACAAAAAAACACTCTCGCCAAGCATTTTCTCAATGTATTTACTGGCGAAGCTGACACAGAAGAGCTGGAATCCATAGAGATTATTTTGAAGCCAAGAAGAATGCGCAGCATTAAGCCATTAATTGAAAAGGTTGTTGAGGCCACATCAAGCGATGGCCTTGAAAAGTTTATGATCAAAGCAAAAAATGATGCATCTTCTGCTATGCTAGATATTTACGTAGCAGGGAAAGGAGTGATTTCTGATGACCTTGGATCTCGTGACGAAAAAGATATACCCGGAATAATCGAGGAAAAAATTAGAGAAAACAACCAACTACAGGAACAGCTAAAGGCCTTCACAGAAAATGGACAAACTAACAAAGTGGACTTTAGCCGTATTCTTCGTTTTTCTGATGTCCATACCTGGGCCAATCTTGCTGCTGATTTACAAAATCGTTATAAGCTCAGCCCCTGAGAACTCAGTCAGCCTATTCGCACAAAGGCCAAATGTTGCCGTAATACTCGCAACCTACGCATTCACAATGCTTGGGTTCTT
This sequence comes from Azotobacter salinestris, assembly GCF_009363155.1. Taxonomy (NCBI): domain Bacteria; kingdom Pseudomonadati; phylum Pseudomonadota; class Gammaproteobacteria; order Pseudomonadales; family Pseudomonadaceae; genus Azotobacter; species Azotobacter salinestris. Next base: position 4,587,504 of record NZ_CP045302.1, on the reverse strand, counting down.
GGCTGCAGTAATCGCTATCCTTTTGAACTTTTCACAATCAACGACATTCAAAAAATACAAAAATAACAAATACCTAGATATTTTCTTCATTATTTACTTTTACTGCATAATTACATTGGCGCTAACATTTGGAGCCTCGCTACTTACTCTAGCATCAGCTTCCGCAGAGATATTTATGCGGTCCGCACTCTCGCTTGCAACAAACAGCGTAATTCAGGTTGCGACCATAAGCACCATAATAATCAATATTTGCAGGAAATCACTTTGATGCTAAGCAATCCAATCCCCGCGCGGGGCTTTTCGTTTCAGTCCCCCACGTACCCCTTAATCCGCGCCCGTACCCAAGCCATCTCCTGCTCCTCGGCGATCTGATCGCGCACACGCCGCCGGTATACCGCCAGGCGCCTCCTCCGCTCCCTGGGGGTGAGATCGCCTAAGCCATCAAGCAGCTCATCATCGTCTAAAGCATCCAGATCTTGGCCATGCGAACTCATGGCGGCCAGACAGCCACCAGTAGTCAGCAGGCCACCTGCGAGCAGAAGAGAAAGGATTGAGTTGATCATCGTCGTCACCCTCCTTGGCAGAATCGATTAACCAAAGGTAGCAGCTGCCTTTAGCCGCGCCATAGCGACGCGCTCAAAGCTCTACCTGGTTCACGCCCTTCGGCCGTCCGCAGCTACTCCACCTCTCCCCCTGGCACCCCTTATACTGTATACAAATACAGCAATGAGTAAGCTGCATGGCCAAGCCAGCCAAGAAAACCGCCGTCCGCCAGCCGTCCAGCTATGAGCTGATGGGCGCCCGCATCCAGAAGATCATCAACTCGCCAAAGGCGCAGCAGGCCAGGGACGTGACAGTCCACCGCCTGCCAGATGAGCCAGCGGCTGATTGGGCGCGCTTCCTCGAAGAGGTTGCGGAAGCCGAGAACGTCAAGGTCCAGCACGTCGGCGGAGATGGCGTCCGGCTTACCTGGACCGTTCCGGCCGAGTAGCACCGCCCCCTCCCCTCAAGCCTGCCCAGCGCGGGGCTTTCGTCTCTCCCGCCCTCAGAACCTGCTCGAAAAGTTTACATACCATCAAATCGCCATAGCTTTTCTCCTTGATCCAGCGCTTCGTTATTACTACTGTATGGATATACAGCGAAGCAGTAAGGAGACGACTGTATGGCACGTAAAGCACTACCCCGCACACCAACCCCCTATGAACTCCTCGCCCTGCGAATCAAGAAGCAGATTCTCAGTCCTAGGGCTCAGGCCAGCCGATGTGTCCTGGTCAGCCGGCTGCCAGAGGAACCCCTGGACGCCTGGGAACAGCTACTTGAGGATCTCGCCGACGAGGAATCAGTAACGATGGCCAAGCGCGAGGACGGCGCCGTACATCTGACCTGGACAGCCCCTACCTCTGACTGATCCGCCCCTATCCAACGAAGCCCGCCGAGTGCGGGCTTTTTAATACGCCACGGAAAAATAAAATACGTTTCGTATTGACCTTTAGAAATACGTTTTGTATTTTTTACCCATCGAAGCGCACCAAGCGCCTCGCCAGGCAGCGATGCCTCCGGTTCGCCGGGAACGCTCTTTAACAACCGAATGCTTGAAAGCTGATGGCCAAGCCGGCCTTAACGCATCTGGAGTGGGTGACTCCCACCTGGTTGTGCCGTATGGCCGGAACCCATCAGCCGAAACCAGAAAACGTATGGAAAGAAATCACCGCCCAGCCGGAGGTGGCGAGTAACGCCGGCCAGAAAGACCAGAAGTTTCACTGCTGCGCCTTCTCCCGAGGGCGCACCGGGAAACCACCAGCAGAAGGAGCAAGGGATGAAGACCAAAGTAGCTTTGCACCGCGCCCAAGACCTAGGCAAAGCCTGCGACGCTCTTCGCGCAAAAGAAGCCATTCGGATTGATGTCGGCACCTACCTGGAATGGCGCGATTTGCAGAACAACGCAATCGATGACGACGAGCCAGAACTTGCAGGCTCCATTGGCCGGAGCATGAAGGCGCTACGCCTTCAGCACGATACTCGTGCGTGGGAGCGCGAAATGGCTGCACAAGGGGCATGAGCGATTTCCTCGATGCCATTGGCGACAGTGGCATCCGGGAAAACCAACCGAAGAAGGAAACCCCCCATGCCCTCTATCACAATCACCAACAGCCATCGCCCCACCGACCCGGAAACCCTGGACTTCGAGCGCGAGATGCGCGCCCTGGGCTACCGCACCTTTCGCAAGGAGAACGGCCAGTACTGCCTGCAGATCCTGAACGAGATGAAGAAGGCCTACCAGGCCGGATTGCGGAATGGATGCGAGGCAGCTTGAACACGACCGCGCCCTGGCAACGGGGCGCCCACAGGAGAGAGACATGGAACAAGACAAGGTACGGGCGGAGTTCGAGGCGTGGTGGATCGACAGCAAACACGACGGCGAGCCGGACTTCATCAAGCGTGCCATGTGGGCCGGCTGGCAAGCCTCCCGCGCCGCGATGGTGGTGGAGCTGCCACCATGCCCTCAGCCCGAGCTTGAAGGCGCCGAAGAGGAAGACATGGAGGCCTTCTATGCGCTGAGCGGCCTGCACCATGCCTTCCGCGCCGCCATCGAGGCCGCCGGCATCCGCACCAAGTAGCGACAGGGCGGCATCAGGGGAGTGGTCTGAATGCGCAGGCTGATGCGCTCCTGCGTGGCCAGATATTTGTGACGTATCCGCGAGCGGCATTGCTAAGACTCGCAACCAGGATAGCCAGCCAAAGAGTCTGCCCTTGAAAGAAGCCGGAGATCAGCGCCGGCCAGACCACTCCACCGATGCCGCTCGCATCTGACAGCCGGAAAGACGGCCGTAGTCGACCGCGTTAGGCGATGACCCCGGAAAGACGGGCCGATCCATCCAGCGGGTGGCATCGGAGAGTGACCTGACATGCGAGATAGCTACGCATGAGACGCTCGCCTCCGGCGAGAGTGTCGAGTTACCCAGGTTGGCGTTAGGTCCAGCGCAGGTCACTCCCCGATGCTTCCCCAGCATCCCCCTCTGATCTGCCCTGAGGGCAACTGACTCCAGCAGTCAGCGTTTAACCCGCGCCGGGCGGGTGCCAAGCACCGGGCACGAATCTCCGGTTGCCTGTTGCCGGTCGACCGTAGCCGGTCACACAGCAGGCCGGTTGCGCTGACTGAGACCGAAACATCAGCAGCAGTCAGCGATTGCTAGCGCCCTCATTGCTTCGCGGCGATGCGCTGACGGACAGGCCGGAAAGACGGCCATTTCTCAACCCTACTCTTATGGGAAAGACCTTCCCGCCGCAGGGTATAGCGAGGCCCTATCCAAGGGCTTAGCTTACTGAGCACTCCCCAGCTAATCCGGGGGAGAAGTTGCAAGAGATGCTCATGTCAGTCTAAGCCGTCGGCAGATCGGTATGTCGTCCGCGTCAGCCGGCCACCTCCGAAGTGGCCACGCCGGTATCTCGTTCCCGGAAAGGCGCGCAGCCGGTTTGAGTAATCTGCAAGACACGGAAGTCAAACCACCGGAATCAGTCTGTAGTCACGCAGGCGTCGACAGAGTGACCGCCTGGCCGGCGTAACCGGCCGCCCCTTCTCTCTCTTCCGTACTCATAAGAAAGCCACCTCGCCCGAGGCGGCTTCCTCATGCGCGCGCGACCCACCCCAGCAACCACGAGACCCCCAATGAAACTGATCGACATGCTGCAATCGGCAGGCGTCGCCGCGACCGCGACCCTGCTTATCCTGGCCGCCGGCGCCCTGGCCACCCACGAGGCCCAAAGCGCCGAGCTGCCGGCGCCGGACGTAACCCTGCGGAACGTGCAGATCATGGACACCGCCCACGATTCTTGGGCGGTGGCGACCGCCGTCAACACCAGCGACCAGACGCTGGCAGGGCCCGTAATCATCCTGGAACTGCCCGACGGCACCAAGCTGCGCCACGTCGGGCCATCCCGCGTCGACCCTGGCGAGGCCTGGAAGATCGTTGAACGCATCCCCGGATCCGCTGGGCTCGAACTTGGAGGAAGGCAATGAGCAGCATCGTTGAAACACCTGCAACCATGAACAGTACCGAGCTACTGGAGATCGTCAACGAAGCCCGCAAAGAGTTCGGGGAATCTGAGCTGCGGAACAACGTGTTCGTCGACCGCATCAAGGACGAGTTGGAAGGCGAAGCTTACAAAATTTTTGTAAGCCTGAAGTTCGGGAAAGAGTCGGAGACCATCGAGCTTACCCAGGACCAGTGCATGCTGGTTGCGATGCGCGAATCGAAGGGAGTTCGCCGAAAAGTCCTGGCGAAGCTGAAGAAGGCGGAACCAGCTCAACTGAAACCCCCGGTTTCACCGCCCGCCCTGGCCGATCTGTCCGCAGCTCTGGAAGTCGCCGCCAGAATGCTCAACGTCTGCGAGTCTTCCAAGCTCCAGATGCTCGGCGCCGCATTCAGCCGCCACGGAGTCGACCCGGTGGGCCTGCTGCCCTCCTACGCCGTCGACGCTCCCGCAGGCCACGTCACCGCCAGCTCATCGCTGCCGGCATTCAGCCTGACGCACCTGCTCAAGGAGCACGGCATCCCGATGTCGGCTATCAAGGCCAACAAGGAGCTGGCCAAGGCCGGCATTCTGGAGATACAGCAGCGGCCGTCCACCAAGTCGCCTGACAGGGCCAAGAACTTTTGGGCGCTCACCGAGCACGGTCTTCAATACGGGAAGAACGTCACCAGCCCGAACAACCCACGCGAGACACAGCCGCTGTTCTTCGCCGAGCGGTTCCCGCAGTTGCTGGACCTGATCGAGGCCAGCGAAACACGCCACTGAAGGAGGCCGCCATGGAATGCAACTGCGGCGGCCTGATGAAGTCTGGGCGGGCCGAGCGATCGAAACATGCCGCGCTCCTCGAGTACCAGGAGTGCCGATCCTGCGGCCGCTGCAACTTCGACGCGCTGCTTATCGGCGGCAAGCTGGTAGCAACCGGGGAGACGGCACGCCGGCAGTTCGAGGCGTTTGACGCACCGCCACCTGCCGACCCGCAACCTGCCCGAAAGACTGAACTCGACTGGCGGCCGACATCCGAACAGCCGCCCCGCGACCAGCTAATCCGCGTCGACTACCTGACCGGAGGCTACTACGTCGGGCATGGCTGGTTCTTCACCGATGTGTGGGACCTGATAGCCCGCTGGGCCCCGTGCAGGAGCGACGAGGGCCTGGTCCCTTGGCCATCGACAACGCCGCTGGTGGGCGTCCCCTTCGACGTGGGCATCGACCAGTCCCCAATGCCTGAAATAGCACTTCCCAAGGTCCCAGACCTGCCCCCGGTCGGGGCCAATTTCTGCCTCCCCTTCTGATCCCCGCCTGCCGGCCACCCCGGCGGTACGGGCACCCGCACGCCTGAAAACGGAGAAAACCAGAATGGCATCACTCGCACTGCACAACCAGCGCACCTTCCAAGCCGCTCAGCACGCCTGGGACAACATGGAGCCGCCGGCCGAGCAAGACCGCTGGATCGACAGCCAGCAGGGCAAGGACTGGCTCAATGAGAGCGCCGACGCACTGCTTGAAAGCCGTGACGTCGTGATCAGTTTCAGCCAGAAGCTGGTCGTCACCGCGGCAGAGTTCATCGCCGGCTTCGGCGAGGCCGCCGCAGACATCTACGCCTACGACCCCAAGAACCGCCTCGAATGGGCGCTGGCCCGCGGCGGGATGTTCAGCGGCGGCGAGCAGTATCAGCAGTTGGCCCGCAAGGTCGCCGAGGAAATGCTGCTCAAGCACCAGGACGCGGCCGAGAAGGCCCACGCATGGATAGGAGACATCTGATGGAAGGCAAATTCGACAAGTACGCAGCCGGCAGCCTGCTCGGGGCCAAGTCGCTCGCTCGCAATGAGGGCCACACGGAAGCCCCGGTGTACGAATACTGCGTCGGCGGTGAGTGGACCGTGTTCTACCCGGCAACCAACCCCGTCGCCACGCTGGCCCGCCTGCGCACCGCCCGCCTCCGCCGCTGGCTGGCCGGCATCGGCCGCCGCTTCGCCATCGGCACCCAGCACCGGATCCTGAAGGAGCTGAAGCAGGCATGACCCGCTACCGCCGCGCCAAGCTCTGGCGCACCGCCAACATCATCGCAATCGAGTCCGGCATCGTCCTCATCATCGTCCTGATGATTGAGCAGACTCGCCCGATCTGCTGACCCCTTCAAACCTAACCAGATGCGCACGCCGTAGGGATAAGCGTGCGCCGGAGATAAGCATGGCTGAAACCAAGACCCACTATCGCAAAGCATTCGACTCGCCGTACCTGAGCAGCGCTGACCTTGTAGAGCCGACCGTGCTGACCATCAAACGCGTCGGGCTGGAGCCTGACCGCACGAAGAAAACCAAGGACATGTTCAACACCGCTCACTTCGTCGAACGTGAGATTCGCCCTGGCGAGCCGCTGAAGCCGATGATCCTCAACGCCACGAACAGCAAGACGCTCCGGTCGCTGACAGGCTCGGCTTTCCTTGAGGACTGGCAGAACGTCAGGGTGACGATCTACGTCGACCAGAACGTGCGATTCGGCAAGGAAGTGACAGAAGGGCTGCGCATCAGCCCTCACGCGCCGGTTGGTCGCCGGATTGAGCCGGGCACCAAGGCATGGGAAAACGCCAAGCTGGCCTATCGGCGCGACGGAAACCTCGATGCCGTGCTGGCCAGGGCGGAAATGAGCGAAGAGAACCAGGCCCTGCTGATAGAGGAATGCCAGCGTGAAGTGGCATGACGTGCCCCAGAACAGCGAAGTCTGGGAGGCGCTGCGGGTAGGAAAAGCCACAGCGTCTAACTTCGGGACCATCATGGCAAACGATGGAAACGCTTTCGGAGACCCGGCGAAGAGGTATGCGCTGCAGATCGCTCTGGAGATAGCGACCGGAAGGAAGGCGGAGTTCAGTTTCAAGAATGACCACACCGACCGCGGCCACGAGCAGGAACCTGTTGCCCGAATGCTGTACGAGGAAGAGCACTTCGTCGACGTGACGAACGGCGGCTTCTTCGACCACGGCACATACGGAGACTCACCTGACGGCCTGATCGGCGAAGACGGGGTGATAGAGATCAAGTCCGTCACTGCCGCAGTCCACTTCGCCACCCTCAAGCGCGGCTCGTTCGATCCTGCCTACCGCTGGCAGTTGATTGGGCACCTAGACTGTACTAGCCGCCAATGGGTCGACTTTGTCAGCTACTGCTCAGAGTTCCCCGAGGCGGGCCAGTTGATCGTTCACCGCCTGCATCGGAGTGACTTCGCCGAAGAGATCGAACGGCTCAGGGCGCGGCGAGATAAGTTCCTTGCCCTGGTAAACGAAACGCTGGACAGCATTCCGAGGTAGATATGGCACGCGGGCTCAACAAAGTCATGCTGATCGGCAACGTAGGCGGCGACCCCGAGGTTCGCTACAGCCAGAACGGTACCGCCTTTGCCAGCATCACCCTGGCCACATCCGAAAGCTGGAAGGACAAACAGACCGGGCAGCAGCAGGAGCGCACCGAATGGCACCGCGTAGTTTTCAGCGGAAAGCTGGCCGAGATCGTTGGGCAGTACGTCACCAAGGGGCAGCAGCTTTACATCGAGGGCAAGCTGCGCACCCGGGAGTGGGAGAAGGATGGCATCAAGCGCTATACCACTGAGATTCTGGTGGGCGTCGAAGGCTCTATGCAGATGCTCGGCGGCAAGCAAGAGGGCGGTTTGCCACCACAACAGCAGCAGCCTCGCAAGCCGAGCGATGAGCAGCAGGGCCAGCAAAGCCAGCAGGCTTCGACGCCTGACCCTTTCGACGATGACATCCCCTTCTAGGTCAGACCACTACTGACCAGCCACAAGGGCGCCGCCGAGCGCCCCTCTCGCCTCAACCGCCGGCGCTGACCGGCCTCGGATATCCCATGTACGACGCAATCAACACTCTGCCCAGCAAAGAGGCGGACAGGCAGCGGCTTGCCCGTCTCATGGACCAACATGCCAAGGCCGGAGGCCCAGTGATCGAACTGCCCGGCTACGAGCAAAAGCCCATGCCACCGCGCCGCCGTAAGATCGATCCGGAGACGGTGCTGAAGCGCAGGCCGGCACAACGAGCAGCCGCAAGCAGCGCGGAAAAACAGGAGTCCGATATCGCCCTGGCCGCACTGGCCCGCCAGCACGCCGCCCGGGGCGAAAGCCTGTACTCGGCCGCCACCCTGATGAAGTGCGGACGGATGAGGCTGACACGCATCGCCGAGGAGCACGGAATCCAGTTCGCAGGCGTGGGCAGCCGGCCTGGGCGGGCGGAGACAGTGACATGAGCACCCTGGCCTGGACCGACGAGCGCATCGCCTACGCCATGGAGCTCTACTACGGCGAGGGCCTGAAATGGGTCTGTGTCGCCAGGCTCATGGATACCCACCCTGAGACGGTTCGCCACGTAGTGCGCGACGCCGAGCAGCGCGGCATGCGGCAGAGCAATCGGAGGGCAGCATGACCGCCCAGCCCGACTCCCCCAACTGGCACTGGCAGCAGCTCGGCTACACGGTCGAGCGCGGTCAGCGCCGGGCCAGGACGATCCGTCGGCAGGATGGCTAATCGTGAGACTTTTGGGCAGGCGGCGTAAGCCTTCCGGTCCATCCTTGCCCGATTGAGGGTATGAATTGAATCTATCCGGATAATCAGCTCTGCAACTTAAAACCTTGGTAAATCTCGAATCTTTCTCTCCGGATAACCACGCTCTTCAATAACAGTTGCTCCGCCTCCTGGCAGCTCTGCTTTCAGAAGCTCACCGCCAGAGACTAGCCGCCTGTGGTCAGCCTCGAACACCATCTCGATAACATCACCACGGTCTATCGCCTTGATGACCTCCTCGACACTTACTTCGTGCAGCTCCTCGAGAAAGTTGTTCGATCCGTTAGCCAAAGCCCACATAAAGCCCTCGATTTCATCATTGTTGTTGATACGAGCCTTCGCAACGATATGGAGCGCCATGATTCCCTCCGGATGATTTCACATCGCCCATCCGACTAGATAATCAACGTAGCCCACCTATCACCGCCAAATATGCTGGCCGACATACGGCCTGCAAGGACTCCCCATGCCCACAGAAAACCAATCCCCCAAGCAGGAGGCGACATGAACGCGCCTACCTACTGCCGCAGCCGAAGTGACGGACGCCTGCACCGCTACGGCGAGAGGAAAGACTGTTTCCGCTGCCGGCCGGTTGCGCCGGCCAAGCCGGTGAAACCCCCTGTTTCGCAGGGGAAGTGAGATGTGCCGTTGACGCCTGATGCTTCCGGGATTACCTTTGCCCTGCCGCTGCAAATTCAGCGGCCGGGACGACCAACCCGGATCAGCAAAGGCGCAACAGCGCCCACCATTCGCAGGCGCTTTTTTTGTGCCCGCGAAACGCTTTATGGCGGGCCGCGTAGGGGAGCTCTCGGGCTCGCCGGGTTCCTTTGCCCCGGTCTTGGTCGCCCTGCGCGGTTCGCCTCCAATGCCCAACGACCAATGGGTGGCGGCGAACTCCTCACCAAAGCAAAGGAGCTTCGCTATGCAAGCACTAGCCTTCCGCGACACCCAATTCGACGTCATCGACCGCAACGGCAAGCCGTGGCTGAGGGCAAACCAGATCGGTTTAGCCTTGGGATACGCAGATGCCAGCAGCATCAATCGCATCTACGCACGCAACGCCGAAGAGTTCACCGATCAGATGACAGGTTCGGTCAAGTTGACCGACCCTAACGGCGTCTTGCAGGAAACCCGAATTTTCTCCTTGCGCGGCGCTCACCTGCTGGCCATGTTCGCCCGTACCAAGATTGCCGCCGAGTTCCGTAAGTGGGTGCTCGACGTGCTGGACAAGGAAGTGGCCCAGGAGCAAGTCCGGCCAGTCCCCTCCCTGACAACCCGCCGCTGGCTTGTCTCCTTCGATCACATGGGCCGTGAGCAGATCAAGCCGATTCCAAACGACGCCTGCGTCATGACCATCCCCGAGGTCTTGAAGGCAATCACCGAGCCCGGCGAACTGCCGATCTCGACCGAAGAGCTGTTCGCATTCGTCGTCGCCGCCATGGCCAACCTCAAGGCCCGCACCGACTACCAAAGCTCGCGCATCAAGAAAGCCTGGGAAGCCGGGCTGAAAATCTGACGCACCGCTAACCCCAAACGCTTCTACCCGCCGCCGGCCATCGCCGGCGGTGCGGCCCCCTTCTGCCTGGAGGAAATGCAATGACGAGCATCACCCCGTTCCAATTCGAGCAGCATGAAGTCCGCGTCGTCGAGATCGACGGCGAACTGTGGTGGATCGCAATGGACGTAGCAGAGTCGCTCGGCTACTCCGATGCCTTCAACATGACTACCCGCCTTGATGATGACGAAAAGCAAAACCTGCGCGGAGCAGGTTTTGGAAATCGCGGGATCACGGTCATCAACGAGTCAGGCCTCTATACCGCGATCCTCGGCAGCCAGAAGCCCGAGGCAAAGCGCTTCAAGAAGTGGGTCACCGCCGAAGTCCTTCCAACGATCCGCAGGACTGGCCAGTACCAGTTGAAACCCCCTGTTTCACGCCCTGCCGATGTCGCCGAACTCCCGGTAGTCGTGGCATCCATTGAGATCGTCGCCCGATCGCTGAACGTGTGCGAGTCGAGCAAGCTGCAGATGTTCGGCGCCGCCTTCTCCCGCCACGGCGTCGACCCGGTTGGCCTGCTCCCCTCCTACGCCGTGGATGCACCGGCCGGCCACGTTACATCCGGATCATCGCTGCCAGCCTTCAGCCTGACGCACCTGCTCAAGGAGCACGGGATCGCGATGTCGGCGATCAAGGCCAACAAAGCGCTGGAACAGGCGGGCCTCCTGGAAGCCAAGCAACGGGCTTCGACCAAGGCGCCGGAAAAGGTCAAGACCTTCTGGGCGCTCACTGGGCCCGGCCTCCAGTACGGAAAGAACGCCACCAGCCCGAGCAACCCGCGCGAGACTCAGCCGCTGTTCTTCGCCGATCGGTTCCAAGAGCTTCTCGACCTCATCGAAACCCGCCACTGATTTCCCGGAGAAACGATATGACCGACACCCCGCTTGAAATGAAGCTGATCAGCCCGAGCCTGCATGACCAGATCATGTGGCTGCCGTGCGATCCGGCGGAGTACACCAACGTCAACATGATGCTCGCCTACAAGGAGGGCCACCGCGACGCCCGCCACGCCGCCGCCGAGCTGGTTGCGGCGCATGAAGCTGAGCAGGCCGCCCCGGTGGCCGTGCCGGATGAGCGCGAGGCATTCGAGGCAAAATTTCCCGTGCCGAGCGATTGCAGGCGTGTCGGCAACACCTATGCCGCCACCGAGTTCAATGCGTGGCAGGCAAATGCCTATGGCGAAATTCGCAAGGGCTGGCTCGCCGCTCTCGAATGGCGGGAAAGTTCAGCACCATCCTCGCCAACCCCGCCAGCGCAGCAGCCGGCGGCGTGGATAAGCGTCGACGAGCCGTTCCATGGAGCGGCCGGGATTGAGGCCGGCGAGTGGGATATTCAGTGCGACGGGAAAGCCATCGACGAACTGGCTGCTGCGAACTCGCCTGGAAGAATCCCGCTCTACGCAGCCCCGCCAGCGCAGCAGAGCCAGTGGGTGGCTGTGAGTGAGCGGCTGCCGGAAAGAGGCAAGGATGTTCTTGCCTCTTATGCGGGTAGATATACCGGGAGGGTATTTGTCATCCGCGCCGAATACGTGGCCCCAAGAACTGAGGAATCCACAGACCCAGATATCGAATCTGTTGAGTACGACGAAGAGTCCGATACCTACTATCTGCAAGCAGGCTGGTACGAGCGGATCAACAACTGGGGAGACTACAGTACAGTTCACGTCACAGAGGGCGAGGTATCGCACTGGATGCCGCTTCCAGCCGCCCCCGGCGACACCGCAGCGCCGGAGCAGACCGAGCAGCCTTACGGAACGACCAGCGACAAGTACCGCGCCGAACTCTACGACGAGGTGTGGCAGAAGGCCCGCGATATGGGATACGGCAACGTGACCGAGGCCCTGGTTGAGCTGGAGCGGATCAATGGGCAGGCCGAGCAGCCGACGGCAGAGGGGAAGTGAACCATGGCCGAATTTTCAGTAACGCTGCTGATCGACGCATCGACCTCAATGACGGTTACCGCCGACACGCCAGAGGATGCGGCCGAGCTGGCGATGGATGAAGCCGGCAATCCAAGTCTTTGCCATTACTGCTCCGGAAAGATGGATGTCGGTGACGTATATGCCGCCCGCGTCTATGACGGCGACAAGGAAGTGCTCGACACGGATTGGACCGCGCAGCAATTGGCTGCGGCTGAGAAGCAAGTCGAGAAGCTGGAAAAGCGCGTGGCCGAACTGGAGCAGGCCGAGCAGGACGCCGTGAAGGTGCCGCGGGGGCTGCTGGAGTGCTACCTGAACGGGGGCGGCGATTGGGTAGAGGCCGGGCACAAACTGCGCGCCCTGCTTGGAGGTGGCGAATGAGCACCGAAAATGAATTCGACTTTGCGATTATGGATCGCAGCGATCAATGGTTGGCAGACCACGGACAGCCTACTAACACCGACCTGCGCAGGCAGATGTCAATGGTCAATATTGACAGCGCGAACGGATCAAGAGATGCACTTGACTATCTAATCGAAATGCGCCGGGCCAGAACTACTTGGACAGGCGTGCTTGAAAATGGATTGCGATGGGATGTTGACCGTTTGATCGAAATCAAAACCGTGGCTCTGCGTGATCTGCTTGGAGGTGGCGCATGAGCGACCTCATCTGCCGCAAGACCATGATGCGCCTATTGGTTGTCCTTGCGGCCCTGCTGTTGGCTGCATGCAAGATAGAACCTACCCCGCCCGCAGGCGCGCCAACCGAGGTACATGGGGATTGGCTTAAAACCTGGCATGACGACGAGCACCGAGTAACCTGCTGGCTACATAGCGTCAATGGCGGGAAAAGCCTGTCGTGCCTGCCTGACTGGATGCTGACCGCAAAGGAGGCCCGCCATGGCGAATGACGGAGTTCATCGCTGGCGAGCCACCGAGCGACCTGGTGACGGCTCAGTCGTCGAGGTGGTAGATGCCGCCGACCACGACCGCATCGTCAGCGAGCTGGTCGAGGGCGGGAGGAAGATGCAGGCGGAGCGGGATCAGTGGCAGCAGGAGGCAATCCGGCTCGCGTCCGTGGTATGTGCATTGGGCAAGATGGAGTTCGACCAGCTGACCGATGACACGAAGCTGATCGAAGTCATGTCGTTGATCCGCGAGGCGATTCAGGAGCGCGACCAGCTGGCAGAGCGGTGCAGGGAGTTGGAAAACCAGGCCGCAGCAGACACCGAACTGATCGGTAAATACCAGTCGACTGTTGATGATCTGCGCGCCGAGGTCGAACAAGCTCGCGGGACTGCCGAGTATTGGAAGGCAGGACTCCTGGACGCTAACGCCGAGGTCGAGGCCCTGCGCAAGGATGCGGATCGCTATCGGTGGCTGCGCGAGCGCATGGCAGTCGAGGATATCCCAGGAGAGCACCCCGCTTGGTCTCAGCCAAGCGAGGTCGAATCGGTCAAGGTCGACATAGCCATCGACGTAGCCCTGGAGGCCAGCCGATGACGACAAAAACCACGGCGAGCGAACTTCAGGCGTTCTGGGCTTCGGATGACCCGATGTTCTGGCCGGACGGGGCCTACGTGGAAGGTCTGACTTTGATGGTCGACGGCGCGCTGACCGACGAGTTCGATGGCACAGACCCGGGAACTCTTACCGACGATCAAGACATCAAGATCATTGGCGGAGCGATCTGCCTGGAGAATGGCGATGAGCGTGATCTGGAGACTCAGTTCCGAAAGTGGCGCAAGCTCCAGAGCAGCGTGTTCCTGAGCGTACAGGCACCGAAGGACAAGCTCGACGAGATCAAGGCAGCAATCAAGGCCCTCGGCGGAACTATCCGCTAACCCCCATCCCCCCATCCCCCCATACCCACTTACCACCGCTGCCCACGGGCGGCGCGGAGAGAGTCATGTCTGAACATAAGCACACGCCAGGGCCTTGGCGAGTATTCACTCCAGAGGACTATGAAGGCCCAAGCTCATTGCCTGGGCTTGGAGTTGAAAATCATGAAGGCAAGGCCGTTGTTTGGTATGCGGCAGAACCAGAAACAGGGCTTGAGAATGATCATGACGCCCGCCTGATCGCCGCCGCACCGAGCCTGCTGGAGGCGCTTGAGAATCTTCTGGCTGTACACGAAGGCAAGGGCGGAACCCGGTATCACGCGGGAGATATAGCCCGCGCCGCAATAGCCAAGGCCACCGGCCAAGCCTAACCCAACCCCGCCCACACTCCCCGGCCAGGCCGGGGCAGGGAGACTCAATGAGCGCAGAAGTAGCGCAGCCGATCACTCGGCAGCGCCGGCAGGATATTGCCCCGCGATTCATCCGGGCCGGCGATGCTCCGGCATACCTCGGCATGTGCAAGACCGAATTTGCAAATACGGTCAGGCCTTATGTCCGTGAGTTCCCCATCGGGAAGCAGGGCGTCGGGTTCGATCGTGAAGAACTGGACGCATGGGCTGACGCCTATGTTGAACGAGCAGCAATTGATAAAGCAGGCGCTACGGGGCAACAATCCGCCCGCAGCGAGCGCCAAAGCAAAGGAGAACAGCAATGGCGCGAAAAACAATCTCAGGGCTCCAGAAAATGCCGAACGGCATCTGGAAAATCGACAAAAGGTACAAAGGAGAACGGATTCAGGAAAGCACTGGAACTTGTGACCGGGAAGAAGCAGAGCAGTACCTGATCCATCGGCTGGAGCAGTTGCGGCAGGAAAAAGTGTACGGGGTTCGCCCTGTCATCCAGTGGCAGGAGGCCGCAACCCGCTATCTGATCGAGTTCCAGAACCAGCCTTCCATCTGGCTGACGGCGATCTACCTGGAGCAGCTCGACTCGTACATAGGCGATCTACCACTGTCCCGCATAGATGACAGGTCCTTGGCTCCCTACATAAAGGACAAGCTCCAAGGCGGAGCGTCGAACAGGACGGTGAACATCGCGCTGGAGAGGGTAATCAGGATCCTGAACCTGTGCGCTAGGAAGTGGCGGGACGACAACAGCAAACCGTGGCTCGACACAGTGCCGATGATCGCCAAACTGGATGAGAAGCGGGCCAGCCGAAAACCGTACCCGCTGTCGTGGGAGGAACAGAGCCTGCTGTTCGCGGAGCTTCCCGACCACCTTCGGAGAATGGCCTTGTACAAGGTTAACACCGGGTGCCGAGAGCAGGAGGTTTGCAAGCTCAGGTGGGAATGGGAAATCGCCGTGCCAGAACTCGGGACCAGCGTTTTCCTGATCCCGGCAGAATTCGGTGGGAGGCGTGAGCAGTCTGGCGTTAAGAACCGCGACGAGCGTCTTGTCGTTCTGAATGACGTAGCCAGGCGGGTGATTGATGGGCAGCGCGGCCTACACCCATCACTGGTGTTCCCCTACGGAAATCCAGACCAGTTCGGGCCAACTGCAGTCCACCGGATGAACGACAGCGCCTGGAGGAAGGCCAGGGTTAGGTCGGCTGCCAAGTGGGAGGAGATCCACAAGACGCCGGCTCACCCAGGATTCGCCTCGATACGCATCCACGACCTAAAGCATACGTTTGGCAGACGGCTTAGGGCGGCAGGCGTAACCGAGGAGGACAGGAAGGCCCTATTGGGCCACAAGAATGGAAGCATCACCAGCCACTATTCGGCGGCAGAACTCGACCAGCTGATTGATGCGGCGAACAAGGTATCAGCAACCGACAGTCGCGCTCCGGCGCTGACGATCCTGAAAAGGAGGCAGGGATAAAAAAGGCCGAGTTACTTGAAAAGTCACTAGGCCAAAAATAACAAAACCGCTCGAAAGCGGCTAAGTCATTGAATTCATTGGTCGGGACGGAGTGATTCGAACACTCGACCCCTTGCACCCCATGCAAGTGCGCTACCAGGCTGCGCTACGCCCCGACTCTTTGCCCCAACTCGCTGGAGCGGGTCGAACTATATATTAAGCTTCTGAAAAGTGGAAGTTTTTTTTGCGACTTCGGCTACTTGCGCAAAACCTGGAGAACATCCTCCAACTCGGCGATCGTCTGTCGAATCAGTTGCCGGTATTGGGTGGTTTCTTCCTTGGCTTCGTCCCCGGA
The DNA here is from genome assembly GCF_009363155.1 of Azotobacter salinestris. Classification (NCBI taxonomy): domain Bacteria; kingdom Pseudomonadati; phylum Pseudomonadota; class Gammaproteobacteria; order Pseudomonadales; family Pseudomonadaceae; genus Azotobacter; species Azotobacter salinestris. The sequence continues at coordinate 4,571,381 of NZ_CP045302.1, read as the reverse complement.
AAGGCGCAGGCGCGCCCCGCCGATGGTGAAGCCCTGCTCGTACAGCAGGGCGCGAATATGCCGGATCATCAGGACATCCTGACGCTGATAGTAGCGCCGATTGCCCCGACGCTTGACCGGGTTGATCTGGGGAAATTCCTGTTCCCAGTAACGCAACACGTGCGGCTTGACCGCACACAGCTCACTGACCTCGCCAATGGTGAAGTAACGCTTCCCGGGGATGGGAGGCAGTTCGTCGTTATGGCTTGGTTCCAGCATAGGCTTCAACCCTGGCTTTCAGCTTCTGCCCTGGACGAAAGGTGACGACACGCCGTGCCGTGATCGGGATTTCCTCCCCCGTCTTGGGGTTGCGACCAGGCCGCTGGCGCTTGTCGCGCAGGTCGAAATTGCCGAAACCGGACAATTTGACCTGCTCGTTGTGCTCCAGTGCCTGGCGGATTTCCTCGAAGAACAGCTCCACCAATTCCTTGGCTTCTCGTTTATTCAGGCCAAGCTCCTCGTAGAGACGTTCTGCCATCTCAGCTTTCGTCAGAGCCCCCATATACGCTACTTCCTTAACGTCGCATTGAACCTTTCTTCCAGCGAGGTGAGGATGTTCTGGGTTGTACTGTTCACCTCATCATCGTTAAGAGTGCGCGATGGATGTTGCCAGGTCAAGCCGACAGCCAGGCTTTTTCGTTGCGGATCAATACCTTTACCCTGATACACATCGAACAGACGCAGGTCGGTCAGATATTCCCCTGCCGCCTCGCGAATGGCCTGCAGCACCGCCTCTGCCGGAGTATCGCAATCGACGATCAGCGCGAGATCGCGGCGCACCTCGGGGAAGCGCGAAAGCTCGCGGAAAGCCGGCAGGCGACCGGCAGCGATTTCCGCCAGGACCAGCTCGAACAGGAAGACCGGCTGATCCAACCCCAGCGCCTTGCCCAGTTCGGGATGCAGGGCACCCAGGAAGCCGACCAGACGTCCCTTGCGCTCGATCCGTGCGGTCTGCCCCGGATGTAGCGCAGGATGCTCGCCACTGACGAAACGATATTCGTCGGCGGCGCCGGCGGTGGCAAGCAGAGCCTCCACATCCGCCTTGGCATCGTAGAAGTCCACCGCATCCCGGCCATGGCTCCAGCTTTCCGGCAGACGGCTGCCGGTGATGACGCCAGCCAGCACGGGCTCCTGCTTGAGGTTGTCCAGCCGACCGACGAAACGCAGGCCGCTCTCGAACAGACGCACGCGGGACTGCTGGCGGTTCAGGTTGTACTGCAGCGCCTTGAGCAGTCCAGGCCAGAGCGAGGCCCGCATGACCGCCATGTCCGCGGAAATCGGATTGGCCAGGGCCAGCGGCTCGACGCCCGGAGTGAAGAGCTCGAACAGCTTGGGATCGATGAAGCTGTAGGTGATCGCCTCCTGGTAGCCGCGCGCGACCAGCAGACGGCGCAGCACCGGCAGTTCACCGCGGGCCTCGGCACGCGCCTGCGGTGCCAGGCGTGCCTGCGGATAGCGGACCGGCAGGTTGTTGTAGCCATGCAGGCGGCCGAGCTCCTCGATCAGATCCACTTCGAGACCGATATCGAAACGATGGCTGGGCACCCCAACCTGCCACTGGCTGGCCGCAGTGGAGCTGACCGTCAGCCCCAGTGCGACCAGCAGGCGCTCGACTTCGGCGGCCTCCATGCGCAGGCCGAGCATCTGCTCGATGCGCTCGGCACGCAGGGTGATCGGCGCCACCTGCGGCAGGCTCGACGGATCGACCACCTCGATGATGGGGCCGGGCTCGCCACCGACAATCTCCAGCAGCAGCGCAGTGGCACGCTCCATGGCTTCGCGGGCCAGTTGCCAATCGACACCGCGCTCGAAGCGGTGCGAGGCATCGGTGTGCAGACCATAGGAGCGCGCTTTGCCAGCGATGGCGATGGTGTCGAAGAAGGCACTTTCCAGGAACAGGTCACGGGTACCCTTGGCAACGCCACTGTGTTCGCCGCCCATCACGCCGGCGATCGCCAGGGCGCGCTGGTGGTCGGCGATCACCAGGGTATCGGCACGCAGGCTGACCTCCTGGCCGTCGAGCAGGACCAGCTTCTCGCCCTCCTCGGCCATGCGCACGCGGACACCGCCATGGATCTCGGCAAGATCGAAGGCATGCATCGGTTGACCCAGCTCGAGCATCACGTAGTTGGTGACATCGACCGCCGGGTCGATGGCGCGAACACCGGAGCGGCGCAGGCGCTCGACCATCCACTGCGGAGTCGGCCGCGACAGGTCGACGTTGCGCACCACGCGCCCCAGATAACGAGGGCAGGCCTGCGATGCCAGCACCTCGACCGGACGCACTTCGTCATGTACCGGCGGCACGCTGGCGACCGACGGGCGAGCGACCGGAGCGCCGTAGAGGGCACCTACCTCGCGGGCCAGGCCGGCCAGGGACAGGCAGTCGCCACGGTTGGGGGTCAGGTCCACCTCGATGCTGGCATCGTCCAGATCGAGATAGGTGCGGATGTCCTGCCCTACCGGCGCATCGGCCGGCAGTTCCAGCAGGCCGTCGTTCTCCTCGCTGATCCTGAGCTCGGCTGCCGAGCAGAGCATGCCGAAGGATTCCACACCACGCAGCTTGGCCTTCTTGATCTTGAAGTCGTCACCGAGTACGGCACCGATCATGGCGAAGGGGACCCTGATGCCCGGACGGGCATTGGGCGCACCGCAGACCACCTGGAAGGTTTCGCTGCCGTTGCTCACCTGGCAGACGCGCAGCTTGTCGGCGTCCGGATGCGGCTCGGTGGCGAGGATCTCGCCCACCACCACACCGGAAAAGGCCCCCGCCACCGGCGTGACGCTGTCGACCTCGAGACCGGCCATGGACAGGCGGGCCACCAATTCGTCGCGGGACACCTGCGGATTGACCCAGTCCCGCAGCCATTGTTCGCTGAATTTCATCCTGTTCTCCCAAAGAATTCGATTACGGTTGCGGCCCTAGCGGAATTGCGCAAGGAAGCGCAGATCGTTGTCGAAGAACAGGCGCAAGTCGTTGACGCCATAACGCAGCATGGCCAGGCGCTCGATCCCCATGCCGAAGGCGAAGCCCTGGTACTTCTCCGGATCGATGCCGGACATGCGCAGCACATTGGGGTGCACCATGCCGCAGCCCATCACCTCCAGCCAGCCGGTGTGCTTGCACACCCGGCACCCATGGCCGCCGCACATCACGCACTGCATGTCGACCTCGGCCGAAGGCTCGGTGAAGGGGAAGAACGAGGGACGGAAGCGCACGCCCAGCGGCTTCTCGAAGAACACCCGGAGAAATTCCTCGATGGTGCCCTTGAGATCGGCGAAGCTGACGTTTTCGTCGATCAGCAGGCCCTCGAGCTGGTGGAACATGGGCGAGTGGGTGATATCCGAGTCGCAGCGGTAGACGCGGCCCGGGCAGACGATGCGGATCGGTGGCTCCCCGCTTTCCATGGTGCGCACCTGGACCGGCGAGGTGTGGGTGCGCAGCAGCATGTTGGCATTGAAATAGAAAGTGTCGTGCATCGCCCGCGCCGGATGGTGACCGGGGATGTTGAGAGCCTCGAAGTTGTGGTAGTCGTCCTCGACTTCCGGGCCCTCGGCGACACTGTAGCCGATATGGGTGAAGAACTGCTCGACGCGCTCGAGGGTACGGGTCACTGGATGCAGGCCACCGGAAGCCTGGCCACGCCCCGGCAGGGTCACGTCGATGCGCTCCGCGGCCAGCCTGGCAGCCAGCGCAGCGGACTCGAGGTCGGCCTTGTGCGCATTGAGGGCCTCCTGAACGCTGTTCTTGGCCGCATTGATCAGGGCGCCAGCCTTCGGGCGCTCTTCGGCCGAGAGCTTGCCCAGGCTCTGCATCAGCTGGGTCAGCTCGCCCTTCTTGCCGAGGTAGTGAACTCGGAGCTGCTCCAGGGCGTTGACGTCTTCGCAATGTTGCACGGCCTCGAGCGCTTGCGAGACCAGTGCATCCAGGTTTTCCATGTACAACCTCCAGGGGGTCTTGCAGAACTGTCCTGGCGCCCGCTTCGACCTTGCCGCACTCGGCAGGAGGTCTGCCAGGAACGCAACGCTCGGTTTTGCAAAAACCCCTTCTCAGATACGAAATAGGGGAAGAGCACTAGGCTCTTCCCCTATCGGTGACGTTCGGCACCGGGCGAACCCGGTGATTGTCGGGGGGGATCAAGCCAGAACGGCTTTGGCCTTCTCGACAATCGCGGCGAACGCCGCTTTCTCGTTCACTGCCAGATCGGACAGAACCTTGCGGTCGATCTCGATGGCCGCCCTTTTCAGACCGGCGATCAGACGGCTGTAGGACAGACCGTTCTGACGGGCACCAGCGTTGATACGGGCGATCCACAGGGCACGGAATTGACGCTTGCGCTGACGGCGGTCACGGTAGGCATACTGGCCTGCCTTGATCACCGCCTGCTTGGCGACGCGGAATACGCGGGAACGCGCACCGTAGTAGCCCTTGGCGAGTTTCAGGATTTTCTTGTGACGGCGACGGGCGATAACGCCACGCTTAACACGAGCCATGAGTAGTTACCTCTAGAATCTTGACCGGAATTAACGAACGCGCAGCATGCGCTCGACTTTGGCGACGTCGGACGGATGCATCAGCGAGGTGCCGCGCAGCTGACGCTTACGCTTGGTCGTCATCTTGGTCAGGATGTGGCTCTTGAAAGCGTGCTTGTGCTTGAAGCCGTTCGCAGTCGGCTTGAAGCGCTTCTTGGCACCGCTCTTGGTTTTCATCTTTGGCATGTTCGGATACTCCGCATTCAGTCAATATACATAACCGCAAGGCCTGCCAGTGCCCTGGTGGGTTATTTTTTCTTTTTGGGGGCGATGACCATGATCAGTTGGCGTCCTTCCATCTTCGGATGCTGTTCGACGGCGCCATATTCGACGAGGTCGGTTTCGACCCGCTTCAACAGCTCCATGCCCAGCTCCTGGTGAGCCATCTCGCGGCCGCGGAATCGCAGGGATACCTTGGCCTTGTCCCCATCGCTAAGGAAACGTACCAGGTTGCGTAGTTTTACCTGGTAATCCCCTTCTTCCGTCCCTGGTCGGAACTTGATTTCCTTGATCTGGACCTGTTTCTGGTTCTTTTTCGCCGCCGCGACCTGCTTCTTCTTCTCGAACAGGTGCTTGCCGTAGTCCATGATCCGGCACACGGGCGGTACCGCGTCAGCGGAAATCTCGACCAGATCCAGCTTGGCCTCTTCCGCTACGCGAAGCGCTTCATCAATCGAGACGATGCCAATCTGCTCGCCGTCCACTCCAATTAACCGAACCTCGCGTGCCGAGATATTCTCGTTGATCGGGGCTTTCGGTTGAGCTTTTCTATCTTGTCTCATTTCACGCTTAATAATGATTACTCCAATTCTTGGCGACCACGCCGGGCTACCGCCTGCGCCAGCATCTCGCGGAACTGTTCGACGGGCATCGAGCCCAGATCGACCCCTTCGCGGGTGCGCACAGCTACGGCTCGCGTCTCAACTTCCCGATCTCCGACCACCAAGAGATAGGGAACCTTGAGCAAAGTATGCTCGCGGATTTTAAAACCGATCTTTTCGTTTCTCAAGTCGGACCTGGCACGAAAACCGCTTTGATTGAGCATCCGCTCGACTTCAAGCGCGAATTCGCCCTGCTTGTCGGTGATGTTCATGATCACCGCCTGAGTCGGCGCCAGCCAGGCCGGGAAAGCGCCTTCGTAGTGCTCGATCAGGATGCCGATGAAACGCTCGAAGGAGCCCAGGATCGCCCGGTGCAGCATCACCGGATGCTGGCGGTCGTTGTTCTCGCTGACGTACTCGGCTCCGAGACGGACCGGCAGGTTGAAGTCCAACTGCAGGGTGCCACACTGCCAGACACGCCCCAGGCAGTCCTTCAGGGAAAACTCGATCTTCGGGCCGTAGAAAGCACCTTCGCCCGGCTGCAGATCATAGGGCAGGCCGGCAGTCTCCAGGGCCGCGGCCAGCGCACCCTCGGCACGATCCCACAGATCGTCGGAACCGACGCGCTTTTCCGGACGGGTGGACAGCTTCAGCTGGATGTCCTGGAAGCCGAAGTCGGCGTAAACCTGTTGAGTCAGCTTGATGAAAGCGGCGGACTCGGCCTGCATCTGCTCTTCGGTGCAGAAGATGTGCGCATCGTCCTGGGTGAAGCCGCGCACGCGCATGATGCCGTGCAGCGCACCCGACGGCTCGTTGCGATGACAGGCACCGAACTCGGCCAGACGCAGCGGCAGCTCGCGGTAGCTCTTCAGCCCCTGGTTGTACACCTGCACATGGCACGGGCAGTTCATCGGCTTGATCGCGTAGTCGCGGCTTTCCGATTCGGTGGTGAACATGTTCTCGGCATAGTTTGCCCAGTGCCCCGACTTTTCCCAGAGTACGCGATCGACCACCTGCGGCGTCTTGATCTCCAGATAGCCGTTTTCCCGCTGGACGGTACGCATGTATTGCTCGAGCACTTGGTAGACGATCCAGCCATTGGGATGCCAGAAGACCATGCCCGGCGCTTCTTCCTGGGTGTGGAACAGATCGAGGCGCTTGCCGAGCTTGCGATGATCGCGCTTCTCTGCCTCCTCGATGCGCTGGATGTAGGCGGCCAGCTGCTTCTTGTCCGCCCAGGCGGTACCGTAGACGCGCTGCAGTTGCTCGTTCTTGGCGTCGCCGCGCCAATAAGCGCCGGACAGCTTGGTCAGCTTGAAGGCCTTGAGGAAGCGGGTGTTCGGCACGTGCGGACCACGGCACATGTCCACGTATTCCTCGTGGTAGTACAGCCCCATCGCCTGCTCGTCGGGCATGTCGTCGACCAGGCGCAGCTTGTAGTCCTCGCCCCGGGACCTGAACACCTCGATCACCTGCTCGCGCGGGGTCATCTTCTTGATGACGTCGTAGTCCTTGTCGATCAGCTCGCGCATGCGCTGCTCGATGGCCGCCATGTCCTCCGGCGTGAAGGGACGCTCGTAGGCGATGTCGTAGTAGAAACCTTCCTCGATGACCGGACCGATCACCATCTTCGCCGTCGGATACAGCTGCTTGACCGCATGGCCGACCAGGTGGGCACAGGAGTGGCGGATGATCTCGACCCCCTCCTCGTCCTTCGGCGTGATGATCTGCAGGGTCGCATCATGGTCGATCAGATCGCAGGCATCGACCAGCCTGCCGTCGACCTTGCCGGCCACGGTGGCCTTGGCCAGGCCGGCGCCGATGGACTGGGCGACCTCGGCGACCGAAACCGGATGATCGAATGCACGTTGACTGCCGTCGGGAAGAGTGATGGTGGGCATGGCGCCTCCTCTCCTAGTGGTGACCCCTACCAAAGGCCACATGGGTTGGGATGAGCCAGTAAAGCGATTCGCCGGATATGCCTGCCTCACGGTGGCAGAAGCCCGAAGGCCCGAACCGAGCGAACCGGAGTCACTGGAAGTAAAAGCTGCGGGATGCTTTCAGAAAGCCGCGCCACTGACAAGCATCCTGTAAAAAGACGCTTTCGCGGCCTTTTCAATTCAGAGTTGCGAGCATAATAGGACTTGACCGAGCTACCCCTTCAGGACAGCGGCAGGATGGCCTTAATCCATTGAGTCAAAAAGGGAAACAGATCGAATCGCTTGCTTTTGAAACGCTTATCCTAACATGAACCATTTATAAATTAATGCTGTATTTCCCCACGAAAAAACCCACGACAGCGCACGCAGAGCCCTTCGGGCGTCTCGCCATACCGTTCGACAACAACATTCGGGCCTCACCCCGATGGCGCCTTCCAGAAGCCAGAGAAGAAAAAGCCCGGTGCACTGACCGGGCCTTCCCAACACATCCAACCGGACAATCAAAGTGGATTGATCTGGCCATCAATATCCGCACTATCCGGATCAATATCCGAGGGCAATCCCTTGATCTCGTCATTGGCATCCGGTGGAAGTTCGATGTCATAGCCGGGCACATCCTCAACACCCGACTCATCAGGGCTCCCCCGGACTCGCCGGGCATTCAAAGAGCCTGATTTGCGCCTTACCTCCTTGACCTCTTCAGACTCGCGCTCTCCCTGCTCATCGCGAGATCTTGGAATTTCACCTTCAGTATCGGCAGGAATTTCGATAGGAGCTTCCGGATCCATCATGCACACCTCGCTACTGACTTACAGATCGGCCATGTACATGAGATGACTGCCAGCGCATAGCGTTCGACCAGCAAACCCGCCAATCATCCGACAAGCTCGGCAATGGCTTGCAAGCCTCCTCCCCCCGACCAGCCCCCTCGAGCCCAACCACAGACGCCCTTGATTACGATCACCGCCCCGATAGCAACCGGAGCGGCTACGACCCAGGAAGTAACCATGGGCAAGCCGCGATACACGAAAAAAAACAGAAATAAAAGACAAATTCTTTCTTAAAAGAGAAATTTTAGGAAAAAATGTTATTATTAAAACAACATATCCTCGTTTCGACAGGTTATCATGACCCTGCCGCCGGCGGATCGGCATGCCCGCAGCGTTAGCTGACTCACCTTTTTAGTAGGGGCTGTGAATGCGCGCTGCAGGTTCGAGTAATCCGCAAGCCTAGGGTTTTATCCATATCCCCTATACGGGCTGTATCTGCGCAGTCGGCGACAGAGCAGATGACAGGCCGGAAAGACGGCCATTGCCCCGACATCGGGCAGGATTTGCAATATCCGTGGGCAGATCGGCACGCCAGCAGCGTCAGCCGGCATATCCAAGATGATGGCCACGCCGGAGCTCCCGGCTCCAGCAAGGCGCGCAGCTGGTTCGAGTAATCTGCAAGCCGAGGCCGATTCACCTACCCAGCTGGCAGGCACGCCAGCGGCGGCAAAGTGCCCGACTGGCCGGCGTAACCGGCCGCACCCTTCCCCCCGCCCCCTATCCACAGCCTGCCTCACCACCAATCGAGCCGCCAACCCTGCACCGGGTCGAACACCTGCGAGCATTCGGCCAGAAGCCTCCGACGCAGGCAGAAAAACCCGTGCCTGCCTGGGCGTTCCGCACCAAGAAGCTATTCTTTGAATACCGTCGGCGGATCGGCATGCCGTCAGCGTCAGCTGGCCACTGCTAAGGGTGGCCCGCCGGGTCTCACGGCCCCGGCAAGGCGCGCAGTCGGTTCGAGTAATCCGCAAGCCAAGGGACGTTCGCTCCTGCTCCTTATTGGCAGGCACACCAATGGCGACAGAGTGCCCGACTGGCCGGCGTAACCGGCCACACCCACCCCGTCCATACCCCATCAGGAAACCACCTCAACCGGGGCGATTCAGCTGCCTGCGCGCGCACCACGCCAAGGACAAGAAGAACCCCGAGGAACCAGAGCAAAGAGACAGCCACACGATTTCGCATGCAAATCCGCCCCCTCGGCCCGTGACAAAAACAGACACAGCCGCCTGGCTGGGCGCCAGTTATCGGGCTTACCTTGTAAATACCGTCGGCGGATCGGCATGCCGAAAGCGTCAGCCGGCCACGCGCACGGTGGCCACGCCAAGGCCACAGCCTTGGCAAGGCGCGCAGTCGGTTCGAGTAATCCGCAAGCCAGGGAGCTTATCCCCCCCTGCTGGCAGGCACGCCAATGGCGACAGAGTGCCCGCCTGGCCGGCGTAACCGGCCACACCTCCACCCCTTTCCGGTTGGCTGATAGCACATGCACTGCATTCGCCCAGGATCGGGCGCAGAGAAGGACTTTCCCACCGCTGGATTTGTCAAAAACAACCTGGGAACTACCTTACTTATTACTCCCTTGCAACCCCCGGGGGAGCACCTGCAGCAGGTATTTGCCAAGGAGCCGTCGGCAGATCGGCATGCCGGCAGCGTCAGCCGGCCATTCGTGAAATGTCCACGTCAGGGTATGTCGTCCCCGGCAAGGCGCGCAGTCGGTTCGAGTAATCTGCAAGACACGGAAGTTATGACACCGGAATCCGCCTGTAGTCACGCAGGCGTCGATAGAGTGACCGCCTGGCCGGCGCAACCGGCCATCTTTGTCTTTTGGGGCCAAACGGAGAGCACATGCACCCCACGCGCTCTGCCACTCCACCAACAAGGACAATACATCCGCACAAAGCGTGTGGAAAAAAGTTCGCCAAAGGCTAACTTTTATGAAAGCCCCCCCTACCAACCAGGACAGGCACATGCCCATGCATTGCCGCCGGCAGATCGGCATACCCTCGGCGTCAGCTGGTCATTGGTAAAAATGGCTGCACCGGACCTCCAAAGGATCGGTAAAGCGCGCGGTCGGTTCGAATAATCTGCAAGCCAAAGGGGAATCCATCCGTACCCTCTCCTATTGGTAGGCACGCCAATGGCGACAGAGTGCCCGCCTGGCCGGCGTAACCGGCCGCACTCTTCTCCTTACGTCCCCGCATGCATCGGAATGCCAGCTCGCCCGCCCGGCAGCGACCTCCTCATGGCCGCGACAACAGAGATTCACGCCAGGATAAGAGAAGTTCATGCAGACCCACGTACAGGCCCCGACGGGCGATGACCGCCCATGACATAAGAAGGGAATCACCTACCAGCGTGTCCAGGCGGACCTGAAGTTGCGAGCCGATGGGCGTTTCCCCCAAATATTCCCAATATTTTGCTCAAAACAAAAAAGGCGACCCTTTCGGATCGCCTTCTAAGCCCCGCACGATGCGGGTTTTGTTTGGTAGGCACAATTGGACTCGAACCAACGACCCCCACCATGTCAAGGTGGTGCTCTAACCAACTGAGCTATGTGCCTGTCGATGGCCGCGCATTCTACGGACTTGAGCCGCCCTGTCAACACCTTTTCCCGCTAACCAACTGAAAAAGATGATTTTTCCCTGCGGGACCGGATTCCCGGTGCGCTAGCCGGGGGAAAGCCGCTTCGGTAGCATCGGATCGACCTCGAATATTGAATCAGGAAGCTGCAAGATGGCGCATACCGACTATCCCCTTTCCTACTATGCCGCCACAGCCGCCCCCGCCCCGCAGCGCCCACAGCTCGTCGGGGAGGTCGAAACCGACGTCTGCATCGTCGGTGCGGGCTATACCGGCCTGTCGAGCGCCCTGTTCCTGCTGGAGAACGGCTTTCGCGTCGTTGTGCTGGAGGCGGCCAAGGTCGGCTTCGGCGCTTCCGGGCGCAACGGCGGGCAGATCGTCAACAGCTACAGTCGCGACATTGATGTGATCGAGCGCAGCCTGCCCGTCGAGCAGGCCCGCCGGATCGGCGACATGGCCTTCGAGGGCGGACGTATCCTGCGCGCACTCGTGGCTCGTCATGACATTCATTGCGACTTGAAGGACGGCGGTGTGTTCGCCGCCTTCACCAGCCGGCAGATGGCCCATCTGGAGGAGCAGAAGAAACTCTGGGAGCGCTATGGCCATGGCCAGCTGGAACTGCTGGACGAGCGAGGCATTCGCACGGTGGTAGACAGCCGGCAATATGTGGGTGGCCTGCTGGACAGGAGCGGCGGGCACATCCATCCGCTCAACCTGGCGCTCGGCGAGGCCGCTGCAGTGGAGGCTCTCGGCGGAGTGATCCACGAGCAATCGCCCGCCGTGCGCATCGAGCACGGCACCACACCAGTAGTGCATACGCCCAAGGGACAGGTCAGGGCGAAGTTCGTCATATTGGCCGGCAACGCCTACCTGAGCGACCTGGTCCCGGAGCTGGCCGCCAAATCGATGCCTTGCGGCACCCAGGTGATCGCTACCGAGCCCCTGGACGAGGAGCTGGCCGCCAACCTGCTGCCGCAGGACTACTGTGTCGAAGACTGCAACTTCCTACTGGACTACTACCGGCTCTCCGCCGACCGGCGCCTCATCTATGGCGGTGGAGTGGTCTACGGTGCGCGCGATCCGCGGGACATCGCTGCCATCGTCCGGCCGAAGATGCTCAAGACCTTCCCGCAGCTGCAGCACGTGAAGATCGACTACGCCTGGACCGGCAACTTCCTGCTCACCCTCTCGCGCCTGCCCCAGGTAGGGCGGATCGGCGACAACATCTATTACTCCCAAGGCTGTAGCGGCCACGGCGTCACCTATACCCACCTGGCCGGCAAGCTGCTCGCCGAGGCCCTGCGCGGCCAGGCCGAACGCTTCGATGCCTTCGCCGCACTGCCGCACTACCCCTTCCCCGGCGGCCGGCTGCTGCGCGTGCCCTTCACCGCCCTGGGAGCCTGGTACTACAACCTGCGGGACCAGTTGGGCGTCTGACTCAGGAGGACGGGCAGGCCGGCACCGGCGCGCAGCTCGCGCCCCCACCCCGGGCCGGCGGCAGCTCCGTGGCGAAGCGGGCGTCGTTCGGCGCCAGCTGCCGGGCGCAGCTGCGGGCCTGGCTGGCCACTGCCGGGCAGCCGCGCTCGGCGAGGACCTCGGACAGATTGAACCAGCCGGCGGCGAGCCGCGGGTCACGCCTCAGGCTTTCCCGCAACGCCTCCTCGGCGCCCAGCCGATTGCCCTGGGCATGGCGACTGTTGGCCAGGGCAAACCAGCCGACGGAGGCTTCCGGCCAGCGCGTCACCGCCGTGCGGTAGGCCTGCTGCGCCGCATCGCCCTGCCCGGTTTCCTCCAGATCGCTGGCGGCCTTCAGCCAGGGCTGTGCCTGCGCAGTTGCCGGCAGCCGGTTGGCGGGCAGCGTCAGCACGGCCCAGCGTCCGCCCTTCGCCCAGGTCCGGTCGAAGGTGGCGAAGTCGATCGTCAGGCGGCGTGTGGTTCCCGAGCGCAGGATGAGCTGCTGCTCGCGACGGTCGTAGCCCACCACCACTGCGAAATGCCAGCTCGGCCACCAGTCCAGCGCGAGGTTCTGCAGCACCAGCACCGGGTTGCCGGCGGACACCTCGGCCAGGACGCTCTCGAGCCGGGGCGCCAACGGATAGACCAGCATTCCGTGGCGACGCGCGGCGGCCACCATCTCCACCTGCAGGCTGCCCTTGCGACCGGGCAGATACACCTGGTCCTTGAGCAGCCCCGGCGAAGTATCCAGGCCCCGCTGGCTGAGCATGGTCGCCAGCGCCGCCGGCCCGCACTGATAGGCGCTCTGCGGATAGAAAGGCACGCCAGTCAGCTCGACCCGCTCGGGCAGGCGCGCGGTTTCCGCGGGCAACACGGGAGCGCGCGCACAGGCCACGAGCAGGGCCAGCATCCCGAACAGCAGGAACGTCCGCAGGCGCCGGCCTAGCGGTTGATGCAGCGAACGAAGGTGTAGACGTCCGTGGCGCAGAGCATGTCGGTGATGATGAAGATCACCAGGAACAGTACGATGATGCCCAGCACATTGCCCCCGGCCGGCGCTTCGGCGAGCTGCCGGTTGAACTCCGCCAGTTCGGCGCTGGTGAGGCTGCCGATCCGCTGCTCGACCTGCTGCCGGTCGACGCCCAGGGCTTCCAGCTTCTTCCGGACTTCCTGATTCTCGAGCATCTGCAGCAACTGCTGGCGATCGACCTGGTGCTGTTCCGCAGCGACTACCTCCGGCGTGCCGATCATCGCCGCCTGGGCCATGGGAATCTGGGTGCACATCAGCAGCTGCAGCGCGGCCAAGGTGCCGGCCACACGCCGAATAGGAGTCGAGGTGGACATAGGAGAGAACTCCCTTCATTTGATTGTCAGCCCGTCCTGTTACGAAAGACGGCCATTCTAGACGGAACCTCCCCCATCCCCACGTGCCGTTCCGTCAGATCGCAGTATAGCCACCGTCTGCCTGGAGACAGGCACCGGTCACGATCGAGGCCCGGTCGCTGGCCCTGGGCGATCTCCAGCGGCTGGGCCAGGCGGCCGACCGGCTGTCTGGCCAGGATCGCCTCCCGGGTCGCCTGCGGCAGCCGGGCCAGCAGGGGCGTGTCGATATAGCCCGGCGACACGCTGTTGGCGCGGATGCCCTGGCGGGCGTAGGTCAGGGCGACCGAGCGGGTGAAGTTGACCACCGCGGCCTTGGCCGCCGAATAGGCCGTGCTGTTCTCCTGCCCCACGTGCGCCAGGATCGAGGCCATGTTGACGATGGCCCCGCCGCCGCCTTCCAGCATCCGGGTGGCAGCGTGCTTGTTGCACAGGGCGACCCCGGTCAGGTCGATGTCGATCACCCGCTGCCAGTTCGCGAGGTCGAGCTGGTGCACCGGCGCCTTCTTTTCCGGAATTCCCGCGTTGGCTACCAGGATGTCGAGCCGGCCGAAACCGTCCACCGCCGCCTGCATCAGGGCCGCAACGCTTTCCTCGCAGGTCACGTCGGCGCGCACGAAAATCGCCGCCTCGCCGAGTTCGGCAGCCAATGCCGCCGCCGACGCGTCGATATCGCCGATCACCACCCGGGCGCCCTCGGCCACGAACAGCCGGACAATCGCCTCGCCTATCCCGGAACCGCCGCCGGTGACGACGGCAACCTTTCCATCGAGCATGATGAATCTCCTCTCGAAGCAGTGAAGAAACGCTCGCGTCCGTCTCAGAAGACGCTCAGCGGGTATTCGGCGATCAGGCGTACCTCGTCGTGATCGGGATAGCGGTAGCCGGTGTCCCCCCGATGGGTAGACTGGCGCACCCGCAGCAGCAGGTCCCTGGCTGGCCCGGACTGCACCAGGTAGGACAGCTCGACGTTGCGCTCCCAGTGGCTGAGGTCCTTGCCGCGCGGATAGATGCTCGTGCCGTTGCGGGTATAGAAGCGGTTGTCGCTGTCGGCATTGTCCATGTTGTCGCCACGGGTGTAGCGGGTCATGAAGCTCAGCCCGGGGATGCCGTAGGCCGCCAGGTCCAGGTCGTAGCGCAGCTGCCAGGAGCGCTCGTTGGCCTCGCTGAAGGTCACCACCTGCCCCAAGTTGTGCATGAACAGCGAACCGCCCTGGGTGCCGTCGAAACCGACCCAATCGAGCGGCTCGTCGCCATGGATGCGCTGGTGTCCCAGGGTCAGGGTATGGCCGCCGAGCCTGTAGCCGACGGCCAGCGACCAGGAGGTGTTATCGATCTCGCCGCCCCTGGATTCGCCGTAATCGTGGGTGTCGTAGAGGCTGAAGACGAAGCTCAGGGATTGGCGCTCGCTCAGCGGCAGCCGGTAGCGGATGCCGGCGTAATACTGCCGCCAGATGTCCTCCAGCTCGCTGCCGTACAGCGTGACGGCGAAGTCCTTGCCGAACTGGTAGGTGCCGCCCAGGTAGTCGAGGCTGCGCGCGGCCGGCAGCACCGCGTAATCGGTGGTGATCTCGCCGTGGCTGTCGCTCGAGTCCACCCCGCTGACTGCCGTGAAATGACCCGCCTGCAGGTTCAGTCCGGCGATCTCGTCGACGCTCAGGCTGAAACCGGTGGCGGTGCTCGGCAGCAGGCGCGCCTGGTTCATGGCGAACACCGGCACATTGGGCTGCTGCTGGCCGTACTTCAGCACGCTGTTGGAGATGCGCAGCTTGAGCGCCGCGCCCAGCTCCGCGGACTCGCGCTCCGGATGGCCCTCGCCGTCCCAGGGCATCAGGCTGGTGCCGGTGCGCCCGCCGCCGCCGTCCAGGCGCAGCGCGATCAGCGCATGGACATCGAGACCGAAGCCGAGCGGCCCCCGGGTGAATCCCGAGCGGAAATAGGCCATCAGCCCGTGCGCCCACTCCTCGCGGTAGCCGTTGCGCTCGTCGCGCGGCTTGCGGGCGTTGGCGCCGAGGTTGTTGCGGGCGCCGTGGCGCAGGTCGCGGTTGAAGTAGAAGTTGCGGTTCAGCAGATCCAGGTGGCTGTCTTCGAGGAAGCCCTTGGCATCCGCCTGGCCGGCCTGAAGCGTGCCGCTCAGGGACAGGCCGAGCAGTCCCGCAGCGAGAAATCGAGGTCGCATATCCGTATCGCTCTTGTTGTTGTTCTGCGATGAAGACCGGCGCAGACGTCGCGTCCGGCTTCCGGTCCATGACGGCGAACGGAGCCGCACCCGCGATGCGGGTGCGCTCCGGAGGTCAGGCGGTCTGCAACTGCGGCAGGGCGCGCCGGCTCAGCCCCTTGGCGGCGAGGGCCAGCCCGGAGAGCACGGCGGGAATCGCCAGCAGGGCGAACACCTGGCCGAGCGGCAGCCCCATGGCGATCATCTGGCCGCCGGCGAAGGCGCTGAGGATGGCGCCGAAGCGGCCGATGCCGCTCATCCAGCAGGCTCCGGTGGCGCGCGCCTCGGTGGGATAGAAACAGGTGGCCATGGCGTTCATGCCGACGCTGCCGCCGTTCAGGCAGAAGCCCACCGCACAGGCGATGGCGCCCAGCAGCAACAGGTTGTCGGTCGCCTGGCCGATGGCGCCGATGGTCAGCGCGGCCACCAGCATGGTCACGAGCAGCACCCCGTGCGGCCGGAAGCGGTCCATCGCCCAGCCGACGCAGAGCGCGCCGACCGGCCCGCCGACCTGGAACATGGAAGTGACGATGGCCGCATCGGCAACGCTGTAACCGCCCGACTTGACCAGGGTCGGCAACCAGCTGCTGAACAGGTAGACGAGGAACAGCGCGGTGAAATAGCCCACCCACAGCATCAGGGTGCCGAAGCGGTAATGGCTGGACAGCACCAGCCGCGCACCGCCCTGCTGCTGCGGGGCGCTCGGCATCGTGAAGTCGGTGCGGCTGTCGGCGACACCCGGCGCGATCCGCTCGACGATGCGCCGGATGCGCTCCCGCGGAGCCCGCCGGCTGACCAGAAAGCTCAGCGACTCCGGCATCTTCCAGATCAGCAGCGGCACCACCAGGATCGGCAGCACCCCGCCCATGATCAGCACGCTCTGCCAGCCGAGGTTGGGGATCATCCAGGCGGACAGGAAACCGCCGCCGGCCGCGCCGAAGGAGAAGCCGCAGAAGGCCACGGTGACCAGGAAGGCGCGCTTGCGCTCCGGGGCGAACTCCGCGGTCAGGGTGGCGGCATTGGGCATGGCGGCGCCGAGGCCCAGGCCGGTGAGGAAGCGGAACACCACCAGTTGGGTGACATCGCTGGAAAAGGCCGTGACCAGCGTCCAGAAGCCGAAGAACAGCACGCTGGTGACCAGCACGATCTTGCGCCCGTAGCGGTCGGCCAGCGGCCCGGCGACCAGCGCGCCGACCGCCAGGCCGACCAGCGCGGCGCTCAGCACCGGGCCGAGCGCCTGCGGGGTCACCCCCCACTCCTCGCGCAGTTGAGGCGCGATCAGCCCCATCACCGCCACGTCGAAGCCGTCCAGGGCGATGATCACGAAGCAGAAGAACACCACCAGTTTCTGGAAGCCGCCGAAGGGGCGGTCGTTGATCAGTTCACGCACATCCATTGTTCTTGTCGCGTTCACTTGAAGTCACCTCGAGCCTCGGGCTCATTTTTTTATTGTCGAAAGGCGATCGGGGATGGCAGAGCACGAACGACATTTCCTCCGGGCATGAGGGCTGCGCGCGCACTGCCGGACGTGCGCAGCCGGTGGGTTGGCGGGCAAGCTAGCCGCCGGCAAGGCAACCGGCGGCGACGTCGTTACGGCAGGCTCTGGAACTGCACCGGGCGGATGATCCGCGTCTCCTGGGCGATCACCAGGTGCGCCGAGGCCTGCAGGTACTCGCGAAACTCCGGGTCGCTGTCGCGGGCCAGGGCGCGCTTCTCGAAGTCGTCCAGGCTGTCGTAGCCCCAGAGGTGCACCACCTGGTTCAGCGGCCCGATGCAGCTGGTGTAGAAGGCCAGCGGCCTGCCCAGGTGGCGCAGCAGCACCGGCATCGCCAGGCGGTCGAAGACCTCGAGAAACTCGGCCATGCCGCGCGGCCTGATGGTGTAGATGCGGTGGTCGACGACCGGCCTGTGGTTCATCACACGGCCTCCCGGTAGCGGGTTGCGGGTTGCAGCGCCTCGGCGCGGGCCAGATGGCGGCCGGTGAGGTAGCCGAAGGTCATGATCGGGCCGAGGGTGATGCCGGCGCCCGGATAGTTGCCGCCCATGACGCTGGCGCGGTCGTTGCCCACCGCGTACAGGCCGAAGATGGGCGCGCCGCCCTCGCCCAGCACCTCGCCCTCGAGGCTGGTGCGCAGGCCGTCGAAGGTGCCGAGGTCGCCCATGACCACCTTCACCGCGTAGTACGGCCCCCTGGCGATCGGCGCCACGCACGGGTTGGGCCTGTGCTCCGAGTCGGCCAGGTAGCGGTTGAACGAGGTGGTGCCGCGGCCGAACTCGTTGTCCACCCCGCGCTCGGCGCCGAGGTTGTACTGACGCACCGTCTCCTCCAGCCCGCGCGGGTCGATGCCGGCCCGCTGCGCCAGCTCGGCGAGGGTCGCGCCCTTGAGCAGATAGCCGCTGCGCAGCAGCGGACGCAGCGGCATCGGTGACGGCTTGGCGTAGCCCAGGCCGTACTTGCCGATGGCGGTGCGGTCGCAGACCAGCCACATGGCGGTTTCGCGCTGGCCTTCGCAGGCGCGGATCAGCGCGGCACCGACGTCGTGGTAGGACTCCGACTCGTTGGTGAAACGCCGGCCGTCGCGCAGCACGCCGATGACGCCCGGCTTGTAGCGGTCGAGCAGGTGCGGGAAGACCCCGTGGCGGCCCTTGCCCAGCGGCACCCTGGAGACCGGCATCCAGGCCGCGGCCTCGGGGAAGCGCAGCTCCAGCTTGCCGCCGACGGACTCGGCCAGGTAGGCGCCGTCGCCGGTGTTGCCGGCCGGCACCGGCGAGAGGTGCTCGCCGCCGCGGCGCAGGTGCGGATAGGCCTGGTGGATGCGCGCCAGGTCATGGGAGAAGCCGCCGCTGGCCAGCACCACGCCGCGCCGCGCCTCGATCCGCTGCGTGCCTTGGGGCCCGCGGACCAGGGCGCCGATCACCCGGCCGTTCTCCACCAGCAGCTCGCTGGCGGAGGTACGGGTGTGGATCGGAATGCCCAGATCCAGCGTCGACTGGGCCAGGCGCGCGGCCAGGGCGTTGCCGCTGGTCACATTGATGCCGCGGCGGTAGAGGAGCAGCTCCTTGAGGTGGGTGGTCAGCCGTTTGGTCACGTAGACGAAGGAGGTCAGCGACCGGGTGGCGTTGAAAAAGTGTTTCAGGTCGGCGTTCGACGAGTTGAACATCATGCCGATGAAGGTGATGGTCTCCAGCGGCGGACGCAGGCGCGCCATGTCCTTGCCGAGCCGGCGGATGTCGTAGGGCGCCGCCAGCACCGAGCGGCCGATGTCGACGCCGCCGGGCAGCGTCGGGTGGTAGTCGGGATAGAGGGTCGGGACGAACTTGACCTCGGTCTCGCGCTCGAAGAACTCCAGCATCTCCGGGCCGTGCTCGAGCAGGGCGTCCACCGCCCGCTCGTCATAGAAGGCCCCGGCCTCGTTCCGCAGGTAGGTGCGCGCCGCCTCGTGGCTGTCCTGCACGCCGGAGGCCCTGGCCAGATGGTTGCCGGGAATCCACAGCACACCGCCGGAAAAGGCCGTGGTGCCGCCGAAATACTCTTCCTTCTCCACCACCAGCACATCCAGGCCGTGCTTCTTCGCGGTGATGGCGGTCGACAGGCCGCCCGCGCCGGAGCCGACGACCAGTACGTCGCAGCTGAGCGTGGGAAGCGGGGTTTGCGCAGTCATGAGCAGTCTCCTTGCCGAACAGGCAGGGGCGCGCCCGCGCCGGAGAGCGGCGCGCGCCGATGAAGGGGGGGTTCAGCCCTGGCGGGCGTTAGCGGACGACTCGAAGCCGGGGCGCGGGATCAGCGCCATCAGCATGCTTTCCAGGCCGCCGTCGACGGTCAGCTCGGCGCCGTTGACGTAGTCGGCGCGCGGGCTGGCGAGAAACAGCACGGCGTTGGCGATGTCGGTGGGCTCGCCGATCCGTCCGTTGGCGGTCATGGCGCAGCGCTGGCGCTCGATCTGCGGATCGGCATAGAAGGCGGCGGACAGGGGTGTGCGGATCAGCCCCGGGCAGACGGCGTTGCTGCGCACGCCGCGCGGCTCCCACTCGCTGGCGATCTGCCGGGAGAGCATGCTCACCCCGGCCTTGGCCGCGCTGTAGGCGCCGCTCCAGGTCTGCGGCGAGTGCGCGGCGATCGAGGCGATGTGCACGATGCGCCCGCAGCCGCGGGCCAGCATCGAACGGCCGAAGGCCTGGGAACAGAGCAGGTAGCCGTTCAGGTTGACCGACAGCACCTGGTTCCACTTCTCCAGGCTGATCTCCTCGATGCCGCCGGGCTGCAGCACGCTGGCGTTGTTGACCAGCACGTCGCAGCCGCCGAAGCGGCTTTCCACCTGGGCGGCCGCCTGGCGCACGCTCGCCGGGTCGGCGATGTCGCAGGCGATGGCCTGGACGGGTTCGGCGGCACGCGGGGACAGTTGCTCGGCAAGGTGCGCGCAGCCGGCCGCGTCGCGATCCAGCAGCACCACCCGGGCGCCCTGCCCGACCAGCGCGGCGGCGATTTCGCGGCCGATGCCGCCGGCCGCTCCGCTGACCACACAGACGGCCGAGTCGAGCCCCAGCCAGTTGACGTTGTTGTTGTTCATGACCATCTCCGGCACTCACGCAGGGCGGCGCGCCGTGGCGCCGCGTTTTATTGTTGTTGGCGCGTCGGGCCTTCCGGCCCTGCACGTGAGGCGGATGTTAGGAGGACGTGACGGCGTTCCAGAATGGACGAAATCGACAACCGCCCCGACATTTCGAACAAAAAAGCGCCTCCGGGAAGAGTCGCATTGACCGGCCCGGCCGCCTCGGGCTATTAATCAGGCCCTTAAATTCACGCCATGGCATAGCGTGCTGCAGGATGCTGGAAATAGGCCATGACCTTGTCGGGCAAGCTGCCGAGTGTGTTCATGAAAGCCATCGCCTTGTCCAGCAGGCTGGCCTTGTCATGGCTGACCGGGCCGCTGCGCAGCGCCGTCTTGAAATCCCGATTCAGGTACTCGTCGGGATTGGACTCGGGCGCATAGGGTGGTAGGAACACCAGTTCGATCCTGTCCTGCTTGTCACTGAGCCACTCGCTGACCACCTTGGCATGGTGGACGCGCAGGTTATCGACCACCAGGAAGATCTTCTGCGGTGTCCCTTCAACGAGGCGGCTCAGGAAGTCGATGAAACGCAGCGCGTTGATACTGCCTTCGACGATCTGGAAGGCCACCTCGCCACGGGGCGAAATTGCGGAGATCATCGACAGCTTGTGCCAGCGAGTGGGCGTCGCCAGCACTGGCGTCTGGCCCCTGGGGGCGTAGCCGCGTATCCAGTTCGCATCCTCCTTGACTGCGGTTTCGTCCCCCCAGTGAATCACCGCTCCTTCGGCAGCGGCGCGCGCCTTGACCTGGGGGTAGGTCTGCTTCAGCCAGCGCTCGATGTCCTCCGGCCGCTGCTCCTGCGCCCGCTTCACGGGACGCTGAGGCGTAAACCCCCAGCGCTTGAGATACTTGCCGATCAACCGGTCCTGCAGCTCGATCCCGAGGCGTTCCCTGGCCAGCGCCTTGATGGCCGGGCGCGTCCACAGGGCAAACGGCAACTGCAGCTGCTGCGGGGGTTGCTCGACGATTTGCTCGCGCAGCCACTGCTCGTCGGCCGGCGTCAGCTTGCGGCAGGCGCCCGCCGGGCGCCCCCGACGCTTTTCCTCCAGGGCTTGCGCGCCCTCGCGGTTGGCACGGGTCAGCCAAGTCTTGATGGTGGTCGGATGCACACCGGTGACCGAGGCCAACTCCTCGACTTTCATGTTGGACTGCTGGCGCAGGCGAATCACTATCTGGCGAAGCAGCTTGCGACTCTCTGCGGTCAGTTTGCGGGCGTCGATCTTTTCCATGCCTGAAGTCTAACTAGACGTCTATTTAAGGGCCACCTTAATAATCAAAGGAGGCAAGGAGCCCGGAACAACAATGAACAAGATTCCCAGCTACGCCCTCTATGGCGAGGCCGCCCAGCCGGTCTGGCACGAGTCTCTCCACGTGGAGACCATTTCCAACCGCTCCGGCGCCCACGACTGGTCGATCGAGCCGCATCGACACGACAGCCAGCTGCAGATCCTCTACCTGCAGCAGGGTGGCGGCCAGGTGCTCTGCGACAGCGTCCGCCTGGCCGCCCGCGCGCCCTGCATCATCCATATCCCGGCGCAGAGCGTGCACGGCTTCGACTGGCAGGGGCCGGTGGAGGGCAAGGTGATCACCGCCCTGCAGCAGCCGCTGGAGTCGGTCGCCGAAGTCCTCTCCCCCGGCCTGCTGCCGCTGCTGCGCAGCCGCCAGCTGATCGACCTGCCGCGCTGGACGGCCGCGGAAGACCCGCTGCTGCCGCTGTTCGCCGCCCTCGAGGAGGAATACCTGGCCCGCGGCCGCGAGCATGCGGCCTGCAGCACCGCCCTGCTGCTGGCGCTGGTCGTGCACATCGCTCGTCTGGGCGAGTCGGCCGCGGCCGAGCCGGGGCAGCCGCGCGGCCGACGCAGCCAGCAGATCCGCCAGTTCCGCGAACAGGTGGAGATCCATTTTCGCAGCCATCGTCCGGTCAGCGACTACGCCGACCTGCTCGGCATGCCCCTGGCGACTCTCGGCCGGCTCTGCCAGGAACAGCTGGGCATGAGCCCACTGGCGGCGATCAACGCCCGCCTGCTGCTCGAGGCCAAGCGCGAGCTGGCCTATTCCAGCCGCAGCATCAAGGAGATCGCCCACGACCTGGGCTTTTCCGACGAGGGCTATTTCAGCCGCTTCTTCCGCCGGCACACCCGCCTGACGCCCAGCGAATTCCGCAGCCAGGTGCGGCAGGAGCGCCTCTAGCCGGAGCCTGCCCCACCGCCGGGAACCGACTGACCGGCCACGCCCATCGGCGCGTTGCAAACAACGGGGGCGTACAACTTTCGCGGTCGGCCGACGATCGGTTTCGAAAGTTATCGATGCAATAAAAAGATCTTGAATAACGGCATGGAAGTTCAGATCAATTTTTCTTGATCATCACTCTGCGGACCATGAAGTTTCTGCAGAGATAAGCGTTCGATCTTTTACATCATTCTGTCATTACCGACTTTCGCATTCGGACGGCGCCGCAAAAAAGTATCACCCCCCGGAAAGAAGCGCGCTAGCCAGTCAAGCCATCTCCTCGTTAGTTTTAATCCGCCGACCGTCAACTGACGGCCATATTCACCTACAACTACAACAAAGGAAAACACCATGACTCATCGCGAAGAGTCGCGAGGGCTGCTGCTCGGCATGCCCTTGTCGCTCATATGGGGCTATATCGCCATTGCCTTGTTCATGACGGGAGACGGCATCGAACTGGCCTTTCTGTCGCGCTACGTCGTCGATCTCGGCTTCTCGGCCACACAGGCATCCCTTCTCTTCACCGTTTATGGATTGCTGGCAGCCCTGTCCAGCTGGAGTTCGGGAGTATTGGCCGACGTATTCGGGCCGAGACGGATCATGCGCATCGGCGTAATCGCCTGGATCGTCTTCCATGTTCTTTTCCTGCTCTTCGGCCTGGAAGAAAAGAACTACGCCTTGATGCTGTTGTTCTACGGCATTCGGGGGCTGGCCTATCCCCTGTTCATTTATGCCTTCGTCGTCTGGGTCGCCCAAGTGGCGCCACGCGCCCGTCTGGCTTCGGCCATGGGTTGGTACTGGACGATGTATTCGATCGGCATCGGTTTTCTCGGCACTTACCTGCCCAGTTTCAGCATCCCCCATATCGGCTTCATGGGCACACTATGGATGGCCGTCGCCTGGGTGGCGATAGCGGGCGCCATGGTCGTGTTCCTGGTAAAGGATCGGCAGGCGGACGATAACGGCGCCCACCGGGATCTGGCCGGGCGTTTTCGTGAGCTGGGCCGTGGCGTCACCATCCTTTTCCAGCACCGCAGCATCCTCGTCGCCGCCCTCGTGCGGATCATCTGCAACCTGACGCTGTTCGGCTTCCCCGTGGTCATGCCGCTGTTCTTCACCTCGCCCGAGGTGGGCTTCAGCATGGAGCAATGGCTGCGCGTCTGGGGCGCCCTGTTCATCGTCACCATCTTCACCAACGTGATGTGGGGCCTGATCGGCGACCGGATCGGCTGGGTGTTCCAGATGCGCTGGTTCGGTTGCGCCGGATGCGCGCTCGCCACCCTGGCCTTCTACTACGTGCCGCTCACCTACGGCGCCAGCTTCCCGGCCGCCATCCTGGCCGCGGTCTTCCTGGGCATCGGCGTGTCCGCCTTCGTGCCGATGGGCGCGATCTTTCCGGCCATGGCCCCGGAGCACAAGGGCGCGGCCATCTCGGCCCACAACCTGGCCGCCGGCCTTTCCAACTTCATGGGCCCGGCCATCGCCACCCTGACCATTTCCGCGGTGGGCGTGGAGGGCGTGGTCTGGATCTACGCCCTGCTCTACCTGGTCGGGATGGTGCTGACTTACTTCATCCACGTCGAGCAGCCCGGACTCGAACACCAGGCCAAGCCCGGCCTTCCCATTTCGCATCCATCGAACACCAGCAAAGCCATCTAAGGAGAGGCCATCCATGAAAGCTCTGGTCCTGGAAAAGCAACACGACCTGAAGATCCGCGACATCGATCTGCCCCTGACCCTGGGTCCGGACGATGTGCGCATCCGCATCCATACCGTGGGCGTGTGCGGCAGCGACGTGCATTACTACACCCATGGCCGGATCGGCCCGTTCATTGTCGATCAGCCGATGGTGCTGGGGCACGAGGCGGCCGGCACGGTCGTCGAAGTCGGCAGCAATGTGACGCACCTGACCAAGGGCGATCGCGTCTGCATGGAGCCCGGCATTCCCGATCCCACGTCCAAAGCCTCGCGCCTGGGGCTCTACAACGTCGATCCGGCGGTGGTGTTCTGGGCCACCCCGCCGGTGCATGGCTGCCTGACCCCGGAAGTCGTCCATCCGGCGGCCTTCGCCTACAAGCTGCCCGATCACGTCAGCTTTGCCGAAGGCGCGCTGGTGGAACCCTTCGCGATCGGCATGCAGGCAGCCGTCAAGGCGCGCATCAAGCCCGGCGATGTCGCCGTGGTCATCGGCGCCGGCACCATCGGCATGATGACCGCCCTGGCCGCCCTGGCCGGCGGCGCGAGCCAGGTGCTGGTGTCCGACCTGATGGAGGAAAAACTGGCCATCGCCGGGCGCTACGAAGGCATCACCGCCGTCAACGTGAAGGCGCACTCCCTGAAGGACAAGGTGGCCGAGGCCACCGGCGGCTGGGGTGCGGACGTGGTGTTCGAGGCCAGCGGCAGTGCCCGCGCCTATAGCGATGCGCTGGCGACCGTCAGCCCCGGCGGCGCGCTGGTGCTAGTGGGCATGCCGGTCGAGCCGGTGCCTTTCGACGTGGTGGCGGCCCAGGCCAAGGAGATCCGCATCGAGACCGTGTTCCGCTACGCCAATGTCTACGAGCGGGCCGTGAACCTGATCGCCAGCGGCAAGGTCGACCTGAAGCCGCTGATCTCGGCGACCTACCCCTTCGAACGGGGCGTCGAGGCCTTCGAGCGGGCCGCCAGTGCCCAGCCTGGCGATGTGAAGGTGCAAATCACCTTTGCCGACGGCTGATCGCGGCGGCTACTCTCCGAGGAGCAGCCAGAGGAAGTCGCCGGGTGATGATGATGAGCGAATTCGGTGGAAGGCCCTCGGATCTCGAGGTGATCCTCAACGAGCCGCAGCACAGCTTCCGCTGGTACGAGCACGATTATCCCTTCCCATTGGCACGCTGGAATCATCACCCCGAGTTCGAGATTCACCTGATCCGTCGAGGCACCGGCAAGCTGCTCGCCGGGGATCATATCGGCCACTTCGGCCCCGGCCACGTGGCGCTGATGGGCCCCGGGCTGCCCCACGACTGGATCAGCGATCTGGCGCCGGGGCAATGCATCCGGGGACGCGATGTGGTCCTGCAGTTCGACGGGGAAAGTCTGCTGAGGCTGCGCGAAAGCCTGCCAGAACTGGGCGATCTGCAGCCCCTGTTCGAGCGGGCCCGGCAGGGCGTCGAGTTCACGGGCGAGACGGCCCGTAGTGCCGCCCGGTTGCTCGAGGCCATCGGGCAGACGGACGGCCTCGGGCGCCTGGTGCTGTTTCTGTCGCTCCTGGACACCCTGGCCCGGGCCGGCGCCGACGAGAGCCGCGCGCTGGCCAGCCCTCATTACTCGCCCCTGCTGGACAGCCTGACGACCAGGCGAATCAATCAGGTGTTCGACTACATCCTGGCCGATCTGGCCGGCGAGATCCGCCTGTCGGTCATTGCCCAGCGCCTGCAGATGAGCGAGCCGGCCTTCTCGCGCTTCTTCAAGCGCACGACCGGGCACACCTTCGTCGACCTGATCCGCAAGCTGCGCATCCAGCGGGCCTGCCGCCTGCTGCTGCAAAGCCGGCAGTCGATCGCGGACATCTGCTTTCAGGTCGGCTACGGCAACCTGTCGAACTTCAACCGCCACTTCCGCCATGAAATGCATGAGACGCCCAGCGAATACCGCCGACGGCTCGGGCAACTTCCCGGCCTGCCGGCCGGCCGCGCGGGGTCGGTGGGAACGGCAACCGGCTGATCCGTCGCGACCGGTCCGGCTCAGGGCTCACCCTGCCGGTCGGGCATGGGCGGCGCGACGCCGCTTTCGATACCGCCCGAAGCGGTCTCCCGGGTTTCTTCCGAAGTCCGTGCGGCAGCGTCCTCGGCCTCTATCTGCTCGCACGCCTCGCACCAGTGCTTCATCTCCTGCCCTTCCGGGCAGCCTTCCGACTCCCAGATCCGATAGGCCCGCTCGCGAATGCGCGGTTCGTCGTGAGTCATGTTCATCCGTCCTCCCTTGAGGTTGCCGGGCTTGCGGACAAGCCGTCGTATCGGAGCCCGAGGCTCCGGAGCCGCCCGACCAGGCCTGGCGAGCCTGCACCAGGCGTGGCGCAACCCTTCCGGGTCAGGCGATCACATCGTCGAGCGACAGGCTGTCGATCCCGAGGAGTTCGATGGCGAAATCGGCCGAGCCATCTCCATTCACGTTGCCGTAGAGCACTCCGCCGTCGAATTTCAGCTGTCCGGCTTCGGTGAAATCCTCCTGGCTGTCGATGAAGCCGATGAAGGCGTCGTTTTCCGGCGTGCCCATGTCCGCATCCAGCGCGGAGAGGTCGATCTTGTCCTCTCCGCGGGCAAAACCGGAGATCACGTCCCAGGTTTCGCTGTCCAGGCCCGTATCGGTGAGGGCGTTGAAGACGAAAAGGTCCCGGCCGGAGGGATCGTTCAGCCGGTCCTTGCCGGCACCGCCCACCAGGACGTCGTCGCCGGTGCCGGCGTTGAACCAGTCGTTGCCGTCGCCACCCTCGAGCCAGTCGTTGCCGGTGCCGCCGTTGAGGCTGTCGTCACCGGCACCGGCATAAAGCCGGTCGTTGCCCTCGTCGCTGATCAGCCAGTCGTCCCCGTACAGCCAGTCGTCGCCATCGCCGCCGTGGAGGATGTCGTCGCCGAGACTGCCGTTGAGGACGTCGTTGCCCTTGCCGGCATCCAGCACGTTGTTGCCGTGGTTGCCGGTCAGCTCGTTGCCCAGATCGTTGCCGGTGCCGTCGATGTCCGCGCTGCCGGTCAGGACGAGCCACTCCTGGAAGTCGCCCAGGGTATGGCTGACGCTGGAGAAGACGGTCTCGAGATCGCCGTAGGTATCGGTTTCGACGATCACATCGCCGGGATCGTCGACCACATAAGTGTCGCTGCCGGTTCCCCCGCTCAGGGTGTCGGCTCCGGGGCCGCCATCGAGCCGGTCGTCCCCGGCGTTGCCGAAGAGCCGGTCGCTGCCCCTGCCGCCGTAGAGGCTGTCATTGCCGGTGTGGCCCTCCAGCGTATCCTCTCCGTCGCCGCCGTCGAGCTGGTCGTTGCCCTTGCCGCCGTAGAGGCGGTCGTTGCCGCTGCGGCCCTGCAGCCAGTCGTCGCCCTCGCCGCCATAGAGCAGATCGCTGCCCCGGCCGCCATCGAGGCGGTCGTTGCCGCTGCCGCCTCTGAGCGTGTCGTTGCCGGCGCGGCCGTCGAGGATGTCGTCGCCCTTGAGGGCATCGATGGTATCGCCGGCGCCGGTCCCCTCGAGGACGTCGTCGCCGTCGGTGCCGACGATCAGGTTATGGGTCATGTCCACTCTCCCTACTCGCTAAACCAGGAGGTGTTTTGCCGGTCATCCGCTGCCGGCACCGACAAGCGTCAAGCCTGGCAGTGCCGGCCCAGCAGTAAAAAGCGGCCGCGAAACCAAGAAGGTTGCCCTTCTGGCTCAGGCGATCACATCCGCCAGAGAAAGACTGCCGACGCCGGTAACGGCAATGGCGAAATCGGCCGAGTCATCCCCATTCACGTTGCCGTAGAGCACCCCGCCGTCGAATTTCAGCTGGCCAGCCCCGGAGAAATCCTCCTGGCTGTCGAGGAAGACGGTGAAGGCATCGTCGCCGGACGTGGCGGTATCGGCATCCAGCGCCGACAGGTCGATCTTGTCGGCACCCCGGGTGAAGGCGTTGATGACGTCCCAACTGCCGCTGTCCAGGCCCGTATCGGTGAGGGCGCTATAGACGAAGCGATCGTTGCCATCCCCGCCTTCGAGCCAGTCGACGTCATTGCCGCCATAGAGCCGGTCGTCGCCGTCGCCGCCCTCGAGCCGGTCGTTGCCGTCCTCGCCGTAGAGCCAGTCGTTGTCGTCCTCGCCGTAGAGCCGGTCGTTGTCGTAGCCGCCGTAGAGTTGGTCGTTGCCGGTACCGCCGTAGATCAGGTCGTCGCCGTTGCCGCCATCGTTGAGGAAGTCGTTGCCGGCGCCGCCGTAGAGCCGGTCGTTGCCTCTGCCGCCGTCGAACCAGTCGTGGCCGTTGCCGCCGTAGAGCCGGTCGTTGCCATCCCCGCTTTCCAGCCGGTCGTTGCCTTCGCCGCCATCGAGCCGGTCGTCGCCGTCCTCGCCGTAGAGCGAATCGTTGTCGTCCCCGCCATAGAGCCGGTCGTTGTCGTAGCCACCGTAGAGCAGGTCGTCGCCGGTATCGCCGTAGATCAGGTCGTCGCCGTTTCCACCATCGTTGAGGACGTCGTTGCCGGCGCCGCCGTAGAGCCGGTCATTGCCTCTGCCGCCGTCAAACCAGTCGTTTCCGTCCTCGCCCTGCAGCAGATCGTCACCCTCGCCGCCCTCCAGCCGGTCGTCGCCTTCGCCGCCATAGAGCCGGTCGTTGCCGTCCTCGCCATAGAGCCAGTCGTGGCCGGCCCGACCGTAGAGGCGGTCGCTGCCGTAGCTACCGTAGAGCAGGTCGTCACCCTGGCCGCCATCAAGCCGGTCGTTGCCGGAACCGCCGTCGAGCCGGTCGCTATCGTCACCGCCATAGAGCCTGTCATGGCCGTCCTCACCCCAGAGCCAGTCGTGGCCGGAGCCGCCGTAGAGGCGGTCGTTCCCGGCGCGACCATAGAGGCGGTCGTCGTCGTCACCGGCATTGATGGTGTCGTCGCCATCGGTACCGTAATAGTCAGTCATGCTTTCGCACTCCCTATTCGATCAATCCAGGAAGTTACTCGACTACTGGAAATCCCAACCCATAACGTTCCCGACAAACAATCTGCCAGCGTCTCGACAATGTCACCCAAGAGACACCAGGCATAGATCGGATATTGACGAACATCGCAAAGTTGCAACCCCAGCGGACTCGGGCGACAACTGGTCAGCAGCGAATCGGAATGACGGGCGCCACCCGGACCACTACAACCAGTCGCCAGATCCGGCATTGATGGCCTGGTTATTTACCGGCGATCGCAAACTCCACCGCCCTCGAGCGCTCCGGTAACTTGCCGCCATGCCCATTACAAAGTTGATGCAGCAAACGGATCCGTTTCAGGCCGGCGAACGGAAAGGCGGCTGCTCGACAGGCAACGTCTCGGCGCGCCCCAAGAGCCCGGCCCATGGCGTGTGGCGAGGGGCCCGGCGAGCTTCTGCGACAACCGCATGGCCTGACAAGGCGGCCACAGCGAGCCGGCCTCGCCAGTACCTGTCGAGGATCGGAATCCCCGCTTCAAGTTCGGAAGCGACTCGATGCAATGGTCTGCCGCCCGGACTCAAGCGACATGAGCGCCTCGGTTCAGATTGCTCGCTCGAAGTGTCGACAATATCAATGACAATGCATGATTAAACTGTCCACTTTAAATCAGCAATCAATTTTCACTCGGCCCCCTTCATTATAAAAAGAATCAGCAGTTATTCTTGTGAAACGGTATCCCGATATTTCGATGCATACGAAACTGCGCAGCGCTTATCCGCCCCGCATGATCCGGATTCGGGAGGATGAGACATCCGTTCTGCCCAACAAAATGATTTCCCGCCGGTACCCAGATTGTTTTTATCCATGCCCGCACCGCTCAGGCGCTGGCCGGATGCGCCCTTGCCGGTGCCAGCACCGACTGCCCGGCCAGGGCCCGGCCGGCGATGTAGCCGAAGGTCATGCCCGGCCCCAGGGTGATTCCGCCGCTCGGGTAGTGGCCGTTCATCACGCTGGCCATGTCGTTGCCCACCGCGTACAGGCCGGGAATCGGCGCACCGTCCTCCCCGAGCACCCGGGCGCCGGCGTCGGTGCGCAGTCCGGCGAAGGTGCCGAGGCTGCCGGGCACCAGCCTCACCGCATAGAACGGGGCCTGGACGAGCGCGCCAAGCGCCGGGTTCGGGCCGTGCAGCACCTCGCCCTGGGCCTTGTTGTAGGCCGAGGCGCCGCGCCCGAATTCGGGGTCGACGCCCTGCGCCGCGGCGGCGTTGAAGGCCGCCACCGTGGCCTCCAGCTGGCGGGCGTCGATGCCGCACTGGCGGGCCAGCCCGCTCAGGCTGTCGGCCTGGTGCAGATAGCCCTTGCGCACCCAGGGCCGGGTCGGGAACGGAAACGGCCGCGACCAGCCGAGGCCGTAGCGGCGCTGCGCCCGGTGATCGCCGATCAGCCAGGCCTGCGCCACCTCGCCTTCCGGCGTGGCGGCGAACAGGGCGTTCATGAAATCGTGATAGGAGTCGGCCTCGTTGACGAAGCGCCGGCCATCGCGGCGCACGGCGATGAAGCCGGGCTTGGCGCGCTCGAGCAGGTGCGGGAAGCCGCTGAAGCCGCCGTCGGCGCGCGGCACCCGCGACACCGGCGCCCAGGCCGCAGGGCTGGCCAGATCGGTGGCGACCCGCCCGCCGACGCTCTCGCCCAGGCGCAGGCCATCGCCGGTGTTGCCCTTGGGCGCCGCCGAGAGATGCTCGGTGCCGTGCGGCGCATGGGCGAACAGCTGGGCGATACGCCGCTGGTCGTGGGAGAAGCCGCCGCAGGCCAGCACCACGCCGCGGCGGGCGCGAACCTCGACCAGCGCCCCACCCCGCTCGATCCGCGCGCCGACCACCGCCTCGCCGTCGCGCAGCAGGCCGCGCGCCGGCGCCTCGGTGAACAGGCGCACCCGGCGCTCCAGAGCGCTCTTCAGCAACCGCGCCACCAGCGCGTTGCCATTGACCAGATGCAGGCCGCGGCCATGCGCAAGCAGGTCGCGGAAATGCCGCAGCAGGCGCTTGCCGGCATACAGCGCCGAGCGCGGCGAGCGGCGGGCGTTGAAGAAGTGCGCCAGGTCGGCGCCGCCGGCGATGCCCATGCCGGCCAGGCTGATCAGGTCCAGCGGCGGGCGCAGCCTGTCGAGCCAGGGGCCGAGCTGGCGGCCGTCGAACGGCTGGGCGCAGAGCGAGCGGCCGCCGCGGACGGAACCGGGCGAGTCGTGGAAGTCCGGCATCCGGCTGCCGGAGAAGAACTGCACGGCGGTACGCTGCTGGAAGAACTCGACCATCCGCGGCCCCTGATCCAGAAAGGCCTCCATCCGCTCGTCCAGGCAGTCTGTGTGCAATTCGCTGCGCAGGTAGGTCTTCGGCTGCTCGGTGTCCTCGACCATGCCCTCGGCAATGGCCAGGGGATTACGCGGAATCCACAGCCAGCCGCCCGACCAGGCGCTGGTGCCGCCGAGAAACGGCTCCTTCTCCGCCACCACCACCTCGAGGCCGTGTTCGGCAGCGGTCACCGCCGCGGCGAGGCCGGCGGCGCCCGAACCCAGGACCAGCACGTCGCAGTACTCGGGCAAGGGCTGGCTGTCGACACTGTGCATGGCGATCTCCTTCTTGTTGTCGTGATCGGGGGGCAAGCCGATCCCCTGCCCGCATGCGGCGGACATCGGCATCTTCGCCGGGTGTTCGGCCCCGCTGGCGGGGCCGGGTCGTCACTGCAACGGCGAGAAGTCGGTCGGGCGCATCAGCCGCGACTCGAGGTTCATCACCGCGTCCAGCTCCTTGTTCTTGCGGCTGAACTCCAGCCAGCGCGGGTCGGCGGCCATCCTGCCGCGGCGCGCCTGACGGTCGTCCAGGCTCTCGTAGGCCCAGATGTGCACCACCTGGTTGGCGCCGCCGAACTCGGTGACGAAGAAGCCGACCAGCTTGCCGAGGACCTCCGTCTGCAGCGGCAACGCATCGCTCTTGTAGAGGGCCAGCCAGTCGGCCAGCTTGGTCGGTTTAATGGTGTAGGTGCGCAGTTCGTAGTACATGGGCTTCTCCAGGTTGGGTTGCGTGCGAAGTGTTGCCGCTCAGGCGCTCGGCGATATCGCAGGCGGCGATGTAGCCGAAGGTCAGGCCCGGGCCCAGGGTGATGCCGGGGCCCGGATAGGTGCCGTCCATGATCGAATTCATCTCGTTGCCGGCGGCGTAGAGCCCGGCGATCGGCTGGCCGGCGCGATCCAGCACATTGGCCCGGGCGTCGGTCAGCAGGCCGCGCCCCGAACCGAGGTCGCCGGTGTCGACGCGGATCGCGTAGTACGGCGCCCTGTCCAACGGCGCGATGCAGGGATTGGGCTGGTGCAGCGGGTCGCCCATGTAGCGGTTGTAGGCGTTGCCGCCCTTGCCGAATTCCCGGTCGAGGTTGTGCCGGGCGTCGGCGTTGTAGCGCTCCAGGGTCCGCTGCAGGCCGGCGGCGTCCACGCCGATGCTGCGCGCCAGCCCGGCGATGCCGTCCGCGCGGTGCAGGTAGCCGGCCTCGACCAGCGCCGCGTTGTCGACCGGTTTGGGCCGGGCCAGGCCCATGCCGTACCGGTTCATCGCCTCGGCATCGCAGATCAGCCAGCAGGGCGCGTTGGCGCCGCCGTCGGCGAACATGGCCTCGACGAAGCGGTGATAGGAGTCGGACTCGTTGACGAAGCGCCGCCCGGCGCGGTTGACGGCGATCACCCCCGGCTTGGCCCGGTCGGTGACCAGATGCGGGAAGCGCTCCAGGCTGCCGTCCGGCTTGCGCAGCACCGACACCGGTGCCCAGAAGAAGCTGGCCGCCAGATCCTCGCCGGTGGCGGCATTCACCGCGGCGGCCAGGCTCAGGCCATCGCCGACGTTGGTCTCCGGCGACATGCTCCAGTGCTCGGCATCGGTCTCCGGCCGGTAGGCGGCGGCCTGCGGACCGGCGGCGAAGCCGCCGCAGGCCAGCACCACCCCGCCGCGGGCCAGCACGCGCCGGCGTTGCCCGGCGTAGTCGATCAGCACGCCCTCGACCCTGCCGTCCTCGACGATCAGGGATTCCGTGCGCGCATTCAGCCAGAGCGCCACCCCCTTGGCAAAGGCGGTGCTGGCCAGGCGCGCGATCAAGGCATTGCCGACCGTGAGGCGCGTGCCGCGCGGCTGGCTCAGGCGGCCGACGCCGTAGCGCGCCAGCAGCTTGAGGCAGTGCCAGAACGATTTGGGCGAACGCTTGATGCCGAGGAAATGCTGGATGTCGACGCGGTTGACCATCATCCCGCCGAACAGCAGCATGCCGTCCGGCGGCCTGCGCAGGTCCTGGAAGCGCGCGCCGAGGCGGCGCCCGTCGTACTCGGCGATTTCCAGCGCACGGCCGGTTTCGGTGCCGCCGGGCAGGTCCGGGTAGTAGTCCGGGGAGAGCGCCCGCAGGCTGTACTTCAGCTCGCTGTGGCGCTCGAGAAAGCCCAGCGCCTCGCGGCCGCGCGCGAGGAAGGCGTCGACCAGCTCGGGCCTGTAGCCCTTGCCGATGACCGCCTTCAGATAGGTGCGCGTCTGCTCGGCCGGGACATGGATGCCGGCCGCCCGCGCCTGGTCGCTGTCGTGGATCCACACGGCACCGCCGGAGATCGCCGAGGTGCCGCCGAAGGTGGCGGCCTTCTCCACCAGCAGAACCCTGAGGCCCTGGCAGGCGGCGCTGACCGCCGCGGCGAAACCCGCGGCGCCGCTGCCGAGCACTATGACGTCGTAGGTCTGCGCGCAGGTGTCCGTCGGGCCTGTACTGGACAGGTGCATAGCTGTGTTCATCGTCAGATATCCAGGGGCGTGACGCCCATGAAATGGCCGAGGTTGCCGAGCTGGGCGCGGGCCATTTCCGGGCCGGTCTGCACTGCGCAGCCCATGCGCCGGGCAAGCGCGAGCAGCGGGGTGATCTCCGGCGAGGTCACCACATCGGCGACCAGGCATTGCTTCGGCAGGCTTTCCAGCAGGCTTTCCGGCAGCGGCAGCTCGCCGCTGTCGCCCATGCCCACCGGGGAGGCGTTGACCACCAGGTCGAAGTCGGTGAGCGAAGCGTAGCCGCCGCCGATGGCGATGTCCGGGAAGGCCTGGCGCAGCAGCGCGCAGAGGCTCTCGACGCGCTCGGCGCTGAGGTCGGCGATGGCCAGTCGGCTCACCCCGCCCTGGCACAGGGAATAGGCGATGGCACTGCCGACCCCGCCGGAGCCGACCACCAAGGCGCGCTTGCCGCGGGGCTCGAAGCGGTGCCGACGCGCCGCGTCGAGAAAGCCCTCGCCGTCGACGATGTCGCCGACCAGGCGGCCGTCCGCCTCGCGGCGGATCACGTTGACCGAGCGCAGCGCCGCCGAGCGCTCGCTGACGGCGTCCAGGCGGGTGGCGAGCAGTTGCTTGTAGGGCACGGTGACCACGCAGCCGCGCAGGTTCTTCCAGCCGCGCAGGGTGGCAAGGAAGGCGTCCAGGGATTGCTCCTGCAGGTCGATGGGCAGCATCGCCAGGTCCTGTCCGTGCCCGGCGAACCAGGCGTTGAAGTTTTCCGGGGATTTGACCTGGGCGATCGGCGAACCGACGATGCCGACCAGGGCGGTGGAACCACGAATCATGCGGGCCTCCAGTTCTTGGATTTGTTGTGGGAGCCATCCTGTGCCATCCGCAATTTCCGGAACAAGGTTCCTGTTCGCCGTTTTATTTGTTAATCGCGCTTACACTGCGATAATCGCACCGAATCGGCAAAATACCTTCCGCCTCCATGAAACAGCCCGTCATCCACTCCCGCGACCTGATCGTCGGCCTGCAGAAGGGCCTGGCCCTGATGCAGCTGTTCTCCGAGCGCCATCCGCGCCTCAGCGTGCCGCAGGCGGCCAGCCTTTCCGGACTGACGCCGAGCGCGGTGCGGCGCTTTCTGCTGACCCTGGTCCACGACGGCTTCGCCGAGACCGACGGGCGCCACTATTGGCTGACCGCCAAGGCCCTGCGCATCGGCCAGGCCTACGTGGATTCGGCGCAGCTGCCGCGCATGCTGCGGCCGATCGTCGAGCAGGTGGCGCGCAATACCCAGGAGCATGTCTCGGTGGGGGTGCGCGACGGCGACGACATCGTGCACATCGTGCGCAGCCGCTACAGCCACGTCGCCTCGCTGTCGATCCGCCCCGGCTCGCGGGTGCCGATGTACTGCACGGCGAGCGGCCGGCTGTGGCTGGCCGCGCTGGACGCCACGGCGCTGGACGCCTACTTCGCGCGGGTCGAGCTGCGCGCCCTGACGCCCTACACCCGGACCTCGGCGGAGGCGATCAGGGCCGAGATCGCCCGGATCGGCGAACTCGGTCATGCACTGGTGGACCAGGAATACGAAGTGGGCATGCGCGTGCTGGGCGTGCCGCTGCGCGACCGCGAGGGGCAGCTGAAGGCCAGCCTGACGCTGACCACCCATGCCTCGCGGATGAGCCCGGAGGAGATGCGCGAGCGTTACCTGCCCGCCCTGTACGAAGCCCAGGCCCTGCTCAAGCCGATTCTCTGAGGCCCCTCTGCGGCCGACAGGCCGTCAGCCAATCGCGCACGCCTTTGAACTTCTCGCGGAATCGCTCTCTCTCAGCAAGCAGGCCGTAACCGCCCAAGCGCTCAAGCCGAGGGAACGCCATGAATCCGATCTCCAGCGGGACAGTCGTCGTCATCACCGGAGCGTCGAGCGGCATCGGCCGCGCCTCCGCCTATGCCTTTGCCGAGCGCGGCGCCAGGCTCCTGCTCGCCGCCCGGCGCACGGAGATGCTCGAGGAGGTAGCGCGCAAGTGCCGGGAGCTGGGCGGCAGCGCCTTCGCCCTGGGCACCGACGTGACGTGCGAGGAGGACGTCGAAAAGCTGGCACGCCAGGCCATCGTCCGCTTCGGCCGGATCGACGTGTGGTTCAACAACGCCGGCGTGGGCGTGTTCGGCCGGCTGGAGGACATCCCCTCCGAAATCTGGCGCCGGGTGATCGAGACCAACGTCTTCGGCTACATGTACGGCGCCAGGGCGGCGATACGCCAGTTCCGCGCCCAGGGCCACGGCATCCTGATCAACAACGCCTCCATCGCCGGGGTCCTCGCCCAGCCGGACTCCACCGCCTACGCCACCAGCAAGTTCGCCGTGCGCGGCTTTTCCGAGGCACTGCGCCAGGAAGTGTGGGACCAGCGGGGCATCCACGTCTGTACCGTCCTGCCCGCGGTCATCGATACGCCCTTCTTCGAGCATGCGGCCAACTTCAGCCATCACCGGGTGCGCGCCGCGCCGCCGGTCTACACGCCGGAGAAGGTCGCCCGCACGGTCGTGGACCTGGTCCGGCAGCCGCGTGCCGAGGTCGTCGTCGGCGGGGCCGGACGCGCGGCCGCCCTGCTGCAACGCCTCGCGCCCCAACTGATGACGCGGCTCGGCGCCCAGCTCTCCCCGCGTGGCTTTCTCGCCGGCGAACCGGGCAAGGAGAGCAGCGGCACCCTGTTCGAACCGATGTACGACGGGCATACCGTGCGTGGCGGCTGGCGCAAGGGGCCGAACAACGGCGGCGTGCCCTCGCTGCTGGCCCTGGCCCTGATCGGCCTGCCGCTCGGCATCCTGCTCTGGCGCCGCAGGGCCGGCCACGGAAGCTAGACACGCCCGATACCGACCCTCCATTCCGTCACCCCGGCCTGAGCCGGGGGATCGCCCCAAGGAGCTCACCATGACCGATCGGATCACGCTCATCCTGGCCGGAGGCAACGCACTCGGCGCCTACGA
Organism: Azotobacter salinestris; assembly: GCF_009363155.1. NCBI lineage: Bacteria > Pseudomonadati > Pseudomonadota > Gammaproteobacteria > Pseudomonadales > Pseudomonadaceae > Azotobacter > Azotobacter salinestris. The sequence continues at coordinate 4,534,352 of NZ_CP045302.1, read as the reverse complement.
GGCCGGCGCCTACGAGACGCTGCATCAACGCGGCCTGTATCCGGGGCAATTCGTCGCCGTTTCCACCGGCGCGATCAATGCCGCGCTCATCGCCGGCAATCCGCCGGAAAAGCGCGTGGACAGCCTGCGTCGCTTCTGGGCGATGGTTTCGCAGGACATGGCCGCCTGGGTCCTGGGGCCGGCCTACTGGTCGACGGCGCTGGACAGCGGCCGGGCGCGCATCATGCAATGCGCCCTCCTCGGCAGCGCGGGCATCTACCATCCACGCTTTCCGGGCGCCCTGTCGATGCTGCCGGGCATGCCCACCGACAAAAGCCTCTACGACCTCAGCCCCTTGCGCGAGCAGCTGAAAAAGGCCGTCGACTTCGGCCGGCTGAACAGCGGCGAGACCCGGATGATCGTCGTCACCGTGGACGCCCACAGCGGCGAGGAGGTGCGCTTCGACACCACCGAGGGGCCGATCGAGGTCGACCACCTGCTGGCGAGCTGCGGCTTCCTGCCCTTCTTTCCGCCCGTCGAGATCGCTGGCCGCCTGCTGGTCGACGGCGCCATGTCCTCGAACCTGCCCCTGGAGGCCACGCTGGAGGAGCATGTCGCGGAGGACCGGTTGTGCATCGCGCTGGATCTGCTGCGCCGGCAGAACGATGGGGTGCACACCGTCGGACAGGCGGTCGACCGGCAGCTCGAACTGTTGCTCTCGTCCCAGACGTGGAAGGCGCTGAAGAACCTGAGACAGGTCCATGAGCTGCGCCGCCAGCTGCGCCTGCTCGGCGACAGGCTTCCGGCGGAAGTGCGCACGGACCCCGCCCTGGCGCCGGCCCTGGCGGAGGGAGAAAAGCTTGGCGGTGGCACCACACTGCTGCTGCTCAGCCACACCAGCGTGCCCCACGATACCGAACTTCGGGCGTTCGACTTCTCCCGGCCGGTGCTGACCGAGCGCTGGGAAAGCGGCCGTGCGGACATGGCGCGGGCCCTGCAGGAGCTGGGCAGCCGGCGTGCCGCCCCGGGAGAGTTCGTCGTGCGGACCTTCAGCGGCGGCGAGTCCAGGGAACTCCAGGGCGCGGATATCTCCTGAGCGCGGACGGCGACCCCGTCCGCCCGAGGCGCGGACGGGAACGGGCCTGCGGATCACTTCCTCGTAATTGGACTCGTAGCGCCCGAACGCCGTCTCGATGAAGGCTTTGGCCTCGCGCAGATCCGCATGGCTCCTACCTCGTAGCGTGGCGGCCCCGCCTGCTCCAGGGGAAACACCCAGGCCACGGGGATCTCCAGACGGCTGCCGGCCGCTATGGTAGCGGTCGCAGGTCATCGCTTTCATGGGACCTCCTCTGGCCAGGAAGCCTTTCCGGGAACCTGAAACCATGGCCCTGCACAGCCGGTGCGCCGCGATGCCGGGGGAGACAGGCCCGCCTCCCCGGCCCGCCTGCACGCTGCGGGTTCCCCTCAGGGCCTGAGCTTGCTGGCCGGCTCGCCGGCGATGCCGAAGTCGGTCTTGGGGATCTCGTGGATGATCACCCGGATCCGCTCCATGGGAGAGTCCAGCGAGCGGGAGATGGCCTGACTGACTTCGCGGATCATGGATTCCTTCTGCTCGCGGCTGGGGCCTTCGATGAGGTGTACATGGACGATGGGCATAGGATGACTACTCCAGAAGAGCTGCCACTTCGCCATGCGGCGCGGCAAGGCAGCCTGGGTTATAAATCAAGCGAGACGCCTTTCCCGCTCGCTAGAGCCGGCATTGCCTGCCGGTTGCGAGCAGCCTCCAATGAGATACGATGTCTGTCAACTAAATAATTTCTGAGGAGCTCATGGCGCGCCGCCATATGTGTTCGCTAAACGAACACTACGGGGGGTTCCTTTGACGCACCGGCTTGAACCGGTCAGTACAATCTGCAAGCACCCCTGCCCCTTCCCTCCTCGCCATCCCACCAAGGTAGTCAGCCGTGCTGCAGATCCTCTCCATCACCACGCCCATCTTCATCCTGATCGGGCTCGGCTTCTTCGCCGTCCGCTTCGATGTGATCAGCCGCGAACAGATCCGTGGTCTCGGCAGCTTCGTCATCACCTTCGCCCTGCCGGCGCTGGTGCTCAAGGCGTTGTCGAACAACGCCTTCCAGGAGGTGATGAACTGGCAATACATGCTGGCCTACACCCTGGGCTCCCTGGCGGTCTACCTGCTCGGCCTGCTGCTTGCTCTCAGGCTGCGCCGCGAGCCCCTGACCACCGGCGCCATCACCGCCCTGGGCATGGCTGTCTCCAACAGCGGCTTCGTCGGCTACCCCATCGTCGCCATGCTGCTCGGCCCGGCGGCGGCCATCGGCCTGGCGCTGAACATGCTGGTGGAGAACCTGCTGATCATTCCGCTCAGCCTGATCCTCGCCGAGGCCGGCCGGCAGCAGGGTTCCACCGCCAAGGTGCTGCGCGAGACGGCCAAGCGCCTGGCCCGGACGCCGCTGATCCTCGCCATGCTGAGCGGCCTGCTGTTGTCCCTCCTGGAGGCGCGCCTGCCGGCGATTCCGGGCAAGGTGGTGGAGATGCTCGCCGCGGCCTCGGCGCCGGTGGCGCTGTTCGTGATCGGCGGCTCGCTCTACGGCCTGAAGCTGAAAGGCCTGTTCGCCGGGCTGCCGATGATCGCCGCGGGCAAGCTGATCCTGCACCCGCTGGCGGTGTTCCTGCTCTTCTCGCTGCTGCCGGGCGTGGACCCGGCGCTGATGGTGGCCGGGGTGATGTTCGCCAGCTCGCCCATGCTGAGCATCTACCCGATCTTCGGCCAGCGCTTCGGCATCGAGGGCCGCTGCGCTGCTGCCCTGCTGTTCACCACGCTGATGTCCTTCTTCACCATCAGCCTGCTGATCGGCATCATGAAGCCGCACCTGTGATGACGCAGCCGCGCCGGGACAGGAGCTTCCCGGCACCCCCCGGAAGCGGGTCATGGAGACTGGCCTAAGCTTTGGCCTGTCCGCTTCGGACAATCGCCATCGGGAGGGATTGGAAATGATCAACAGCGACAAGCAAGGGCCCACGGGCGGCACGCAGGACAGCAGGCATTCCCTGGAACACTGGCATCCGCTCGACCGCCTGCGCCGGCAGGTCGACCACCTGTTCTCCGACTTCGGTCGCAAGGCCCTGCGCAGCCCCTTCAGCCGCAGCCTGTTCGACAGCGAGCCACAGTGGGCACGGGAGCTGTTCAGCCAGGGCATGCCGGCGGTGGACATCAACGACAAGGGCGCGGCCTACGAGATCTCCGCCGAGCTGCCCGGCCTGGACGAGAAGGACATCGAGATCAAGCTGTCCAGCGGCTGCCTGACCATCCGCGGCGAGAAGAAGGAAGAGCACGAGGACAGGAAGAAGGACGCCTACGTCGCCGAGCGCTACTACGGCTCCTTCCAGCGCAGCTTCGCTCTGCCCGCGGAAGTCGACGCCGACCGCATCGAGGCGCACTTCAACAAGGGCGTGCTGACCCTGAGCCTGCCGAAGAAGGCCGAAGCGCTCAGCGCCGAGAAGACCATCCAGATCAAGGCCGACTGAGCGCTCCGCATTCCAGCCCCGCCCGCCTCCCGGCGGGCCTCAGCGGCAGGCATCGAAACTCAGCGCGAGACGGCTGTCGAAGCGCCGCTCCCGCCCGCACAGGGGATCGACGAAGCTCAGGCTCTGCGCCAGCAGCTGCAACGGCCGGCGATAGTCGTCGATCTCCCGCCGGGAGCGCTCGAGCAGGCGCGGATAGAGCGGATCGTTGCAGATCCCCGCGCCCAGCGCGGCCATGTGCACGCGCAGCTGGTGGGTCTTGCCGGTGACCGGATACAGCACGTAGCGCCACAAGTCCCCCGCACGCTCGCCGAGCTCGACGCGGGTTTCGCTGTTCGGCTCGCCCTCGGCCTCGCGCATCAGGAAGAACGGCTCGCCCTTGACCAGCCGGGTCCGGCGCAGCAGCGGGAAGCTCAGCCCGGGCAGCGCCGGCGCGATGGCCGCGTAGACCTTGTGGATCCGCCGCTCGCGGAACAGCGCCTGATAGCGCCCGCGGCTTTCCGGGTTGCAGGAGAACAGCACCAGTCCGGCGGTGAGCCGGTCGATGCGGTGCAGCGGCACCAGATCGGGGTTGCCGAGGCGGCGCACCAGACGCGCCAGCAGGGTCTGCTCGACGTACTCGCCGACCGGGGCGACCGGCAGGAAGTGCGGCTTGTCCGCCACCACCAGATGATCGTCCACGTGCAGCACTGCCTCGGCGAAGGGGATCGGCGTTTCCGCCGCCACCTCGCGGAAGTAGTGGACGCGCAGCGCCTCGCGGTAGGGATGCTCGGGACCCAGGACGTTCCCCTCGCCGTCCAGCACCCGACCGCGGCCCATGCGCTCCAGCCAGACCTCCCGGCCGATCGCCGGAAAGTGCGCGCACAGGCAGTCCAGCACGGTACGCCAGTCGCCGCGCGGCAGGTGCAGGACGCTTGGGCGAAGGCTGGCGGCAGAAGCAGGGGACATGGCGAAAAGACTCCGGCGGCGGGAGCGCATTAGGCCCCAGCGAGGGTCTGACGTCAAAGGGCCCACGGGTGCCATAATGCCCGGCTCCGCAGCCTGCGTCCGGGCGCGGCACCGACCATGAACCGCACGCACGGGAGCGAGGGAGTGCCCCATGCTGCACGGATCGACACGCCAGACATGCCGACAGACCTCCCGCTCCCGCCCGACACCTCCCCCCTGCCTCCGGTCATCGCCGGCCCGCTGCTGCGCCGGCTGAGCCCAGAGCGCCTGATCCTCTGGCTGGTCGGCTCGTGGCCGCTGCAGCTGTCGCTGCAACTGGCCTGGAGCGGACCGCAGGGTCCGCAGCAGCGCCTCATCGCACTCGACGCGGCGCACTGCAACCACCTGCGCGTCGGCACCCACGCCTGGCTGCACCTGATCGACGTGCCGCTGGACAGGCCGCTGCCCATGGACATCCCGATCGAATACGACCTGCTGCTGGAGGAGGACGGCCGGCAGAGCGGCATCGCCGACTGGGCGCCGCACCTGCTGCACGAGGGGGCGAAGCGGCCGGACTTCGTGCTCAAGTCGCGTCTCGACAACCTGCTGCACGGTTCCTGCCGCAAGCCACACTTCCCCTGCGAGGACGGCCTGGCCAAGGTCGACAGCCTGCTCGCCGGCCTGCGCGAGCGGCCGCAAGCACGCCCGGCGCTGCTGATGCTGAGCGGCGACCAGGTCTACGCGGACGATGTCGCCGGCCCCATGCTGGTGGCCATCCATGCGCTGATCCGCCGGCTCGGGCTCTACGGCGAGCAGCTCGAGGGCGCCCTGGTCGCCGATAGCGACGAGCTCTATGTCCATCCGCTGACCTATTACCGGCGCGAAGAACTGCTGCCCGCCTTCAAGTCCACCGAGGCTCTGCGCGAGCGCTTCTTCGGCGGTGTGGAAAAGCCGGTCTTCACCACCGCCAACGCCCACAACCACCTGGTCACCCTCGCCGAGGTGCTGGCGATGTACCTGCTGGTCTGGTCGCCGGTGCCCTGGACGCTGATCCGCCCCGAACCGCCGGAACTGGATGCCGCCCTCGCCGAGCGCTACGCCGGCGAACAGGAAGCCCTCGACGCCTTCCGCGCCCAGCTGCCGCAGGCCGCCCGCGCCCTGGCCCATCTGCCGTGCCTGATGATCTTCGACGACCACGACGTCACCGACGACTGGAACCTGTCCGCGCGCTGGGAGGAAACCGCCTACGGCCATCCCTTCTCCCGGCGCATCATCGGCAACGCGCTGATCGCCTATGCCCTGTGCCAGGGCTGGGGCAACAACCCGGATGTCTTCCATGAACTCCTGCACCAGATCGAGACGCTGACCGCGGACCCCGACGGATGCCTTGACTGCGAAGCCCAGGACGGGCTGATCGACGAGCTGCTGAAGTTCCAGAACTGGCACTACCAGTTGTCGACCACGCCCACCCTGATCGTGCTGGACACCCGCACCCGCCGCTGGCGCAGCGAAATCCACCTGAGCCGGCCTTCGGGGCTGATGGACTGGGAGGCCCTCTGCGAGCTGCAGCAGGAGTTGCTCGACGAGCAGGCCGCGGTGATCGTCTCGCCGGCGCCGGTCTTCGGCGTCAAGCTGATAGAGGCCGTCCAGCGCCTGTTCACCCTGGCCGGGCACCCGCTGCTGGTCGATGCGGAGAACTGGATGGCACACCGCGGCGCGGCGCAGGTGATCCTCAACATCTTCCGCCACTCGCGCACCCCGGCCAACTACGTGATCCTGTCGGGCGACGTGCATTACTCCTTCGCCTACGACGTGCAGATCCGCTACCGCGCCGGAGGACCGCGCATCTGGCAGATCACCAGCAGCGGCATCAAGAACGAGTTCCCCCCTGGCCTGCTGAAGTGCTTCGACCGCCTCAACCGCTGGCTATACGCGCCCTGGTCGCCGCTCAACTGGCTGACCAAGCGGCGCCGGATGGAGGTGGTGCCGCGCATTCCCCATCGCGGCCGGCGCGGCGAGCGCCTGTGGAACGGCGCCGGCATTGGCCAGCTGCTGCTCGACGCCCAGGGCCGCCCTCGCGGCATCCTCCAGCACAATGCCGACGGTTCGGCGCCGACCCGCTTCGTCCGCTCGGCGGAACTGCAGCAGGCGTCCGAGCAGGCCGAGAGCGGCATCGCCGAAAGCGCTCGGCTGCGCCGCAGCAAGGTGGAGTGAGAGGATCCCGCACGCTGGAACGGGGCAGGCCAAAAGCCACCAGAGCGGCCAAAAAGGCTCGTCTTCAAGCGAAACAAGCTGTACTTTAGTCAAGCCCCCCGCCCTTCATGAAGGGACCGGAACGGGTCTGCCTGCACGGAGCAAATCCGCCTGGCAGCAGAACAACAATCAGGCCCGCCGGCACCTAGCGGCACGGCGAGCCCCTGGCCATCGAAACAGTAGTCCGCATGGCCCCTTGCGCAGCCGCTGCGACATTAAAACCAAAAAGGCCAGGCACCCCGGCTGTTTGCCCGGGGCAGACCGGAGCCATTCAAAAAAAATAACGACTACCCCATACCGCCTTTCAGGAGTTTTTCTATGACCCTTGCTTCTCAGCACGATTTGAGACGCCAATTCCGGGCGTTGCTGGAATCCAGGACCTGCTACGACGCCGCCTCGGTATTCGATCCGATGTCGGCGCGGATCGCCGGCGACCTGAATTTCGAGGTCGGCATTCTCGGCGGCTCGGTCGCCGCCCTGCAGGTGCTCGCCGCCCCGGACTATGCGCTGATCACCCTCAGCGAGTTCGTCGAGCAGGCCACCCGCATCGGCCGCGTGGCCAGCCTGCCGATCATCGCCGATGCCGACCATGGCTACGGCAACGCGATCAACGCCATGCGTACCGTGGCCGAACTGGAGCGCGCCGGCGTCGCCGCGCTGACCCTGGAAGACACCCTGCTGCCGCCCAAGTACGGGCACAAGACCACCGACCTGATCCCCCTGGACGAGGCCGTGGGCAAGATCCGCGCCGCCCTGGAGGCACGCATCGATCCGCAGCTGAGCATCATCGCCCGTACCAACGCCGAGCAGCTCAGCATCGAGGAGACCATCGAGCGGGCCAAGGCCTACCAGGCCGCCGGCGCGGACGGCATCTGCATGATCGGCATCAAGGACTTCGAGCATCTGGAGGCCATCACCCGGCACCTGCCGGATACGCCGTTGATGCTGATCACCTACGGCAATCCGAAGCTGCGCGACATGGCCCGCCTGGCCGAGAACGGCGTGCGCATCGTGGTGAACGGGCATGCCGCCTACTTCGCCGCGATCAAGGCGACCTACGACTGCCTGCGCGAACAGCGCGGCGTCGGCCCGTCCGACCTGAGCGCCAAGGAACTCTGCACCAAGTACTCGACCCTGGATGAATATCGCATCTGGGCGCGCGAGTTCATGAACGTCCAGGAATAACCCTCCCCCGGGCCTGTCCCGTGGCGCCCTCGGGGCGCCGCGGGCTGGCTCCTTTCAAGGTCTCACTGCTGCTGCCCTCTGCCGTCGCTCAGGACGATGCCGTTGTTGGCGGCAAGCTTGCCCGAGGGCAGGCCGCCCACGCTGACCTGCGGCAGGACGCCTCCGATGAACTCGACACTGCGCGTGGGAAAGGCGAACTGCACCTGCATCTCGCGCAGGCCCTGCAGCAGGCCCAGGTTGATCTCCTGCTGGATATCCATGTAGCGGTTGTAATCCGCGCTGAGCACGATGTAGACCACCTCGAAGGTCAGCTGGCTTTCATCGAAGGCCAGGAAATGCGCGCGGTCGAAACGGGTGCCCTCGATCCCCTGGACGATCCGCCGGACCAGCGCCGCGACCTCGCGCACCTTCTCCACCGGCGTGTTGTAGGCGATGCCGAACTTGAACACGATCCGCCGGGTGTCCATGCGCTTGTAGTTGTGCAGGGTCCTGGTCAGCATGTCGGAATTGGCGCAGACGATCTGCTCGCCGCTCAGGCTGCGGATGCGGGTGGTCTTCACGCCGATGTGCTCGATGGTTCCGGCCACCTCGCCGAACACCACGAAATCGCCGATCTCGAAAGGCTTGTCCATGCCGATCGACAGCGAGGCGAGGACATCGCCGAGCACCGTCTGCACCGCCAGGGCGATGGCGATGCCGCCGATCCCCAGGCTGGCGACCATGGCGGTGATGTTCACCCCGAGGTTGGCGAGGATCGACAGCAGCATCATCGCCCAGATCAGGATACGGAAGAGGATGCCGATGATCGCCGTGGTCACCGGATTGCGCGCCCGGCCGTTGTGGGCCAGGCTGTCCATCCACAGGCGGATGCCGGTGTCGAGCCACAGCGCCAGCTGAAAGGCCAGGGCGATGAACCAGCCGTGGGACAGCATGTCCTCCCAGCGCGGCGACAATTCCACCACCTTCAGGCCGATGAGCAGCGAGAAGGCGAAGACCAGCAGGCGGCTGGTATGCGCGAGCATTTCCGCGATGAAGCCGTAGAGCCGCCCGCGCGCCGCCAGCGCCCGCATCCGGCGGCTGACGATGCCGAGAATGCCGCGCAGCAGCCAGTAGCTGGCCAGGGTCACGGCCAGCAGCAGGGCGAGGCTCGTCCAGAGGCTTTCGTTCAGCATTGCCTGCCAGTCCAGCTCTTGCCAATTCAGCTCCGTCCAATTCATTGCGTGGCGTCCTCCGAGCAAGGCAATCAGATAGGGAAAGAAAAAGGCGCAGGTCTTTTTTCGTTGACCGACGACCTTGATAAGTTCCCCTCGCCGACAGCCGTGGACGTCCATGGCTGTCTGGGTGACCTGCTGACGCGACAAACAAAAAGCCCCGGCCTCTCCTGCTGGAAAGACCGGGGCGCGTAGCTCGGGGCACGTAGCTCGGGAAGCCGGGCCGGTTCAGCCCGCCGCCTCGCTCATGCGGGAAAGATCAGGGCATCTCGGCCAGCAGCTTCTCCCACTCCTTGTTCTCCTTCTTCGACACGCCGCCGAGCAGCTCGATGGCCTGGCGCAGGCGGAAGCGGGTCAGGTCGGCGCCGAGGATCTCCATGGCGTCGAGTACCGACACCGAGCTGGCCTGGCCGGTGATCGCCGGGAAGATCAGCGGCATTGCGTCGCGCAGCTTGTAGCCGAGGTGCTCGCTGGTCTTCTGGATGATCGCGGTGATGTTGTCCTTGTTCCACTGGCGCAGGGCTTCCAGCTTCCAGAGGATCAGCTGCAGCAACTGGCGGACCTGGTCGGGCGAGAGCCTCTTGTGCTCGAACAGCGTGGCGTCCAGCGGCACGCCGCCGGCGAAGAAGAAGCCGGCCAGCGGGGCGATCTGGCTGAAGGTCTCCACCCGACCCTGCACGTGCGGAGCGATTTGCATCAGGTACTCGGGATTGAACGCCCACTTGTGCACTTCGGCAGCGAAGGCCTCGACCGGCAGCTCGCGCAGCCACTGGCCGTTCAGCCAGGAAAGCTTCTCCATGTCGAAGATCGGCCCGCCGAGGGACACGCGATTGATGTCGAAGTGCTCGATCATCTCCGCCAGGGTGAACTTCTCGCGCTCGTCGGGCATGGACCAGCCCATGCGGCCCAGGTAGTTGAGCATCGCCTCGGGCAGAAAGCCCATGCGCTGGTAGAAGGTGATCGAGGTGGGGTTCTTGCGCTTGGACAGCTTGCTCTTGTCCGGATTGCGCAACAGCGGCATGTACACCAGCTTGGGCTGCTCCCAGCCGAAGTACTCGTAGAGCTTGATCAGCTTGGGCGCCGAGGGCAGCCACTCCTCGCCGCGCAGCACGTGGGTGATGCCCATCAGGTGGTCGTCGACCACGTTGGCGAGGAAATAGGTGGGCAGGCCGTCGGCCTTCATCAGCACCTGCATGTCCATGCGGTCCCAGGGGATCTCCACATCGCCGCGCAGCAGGTCCGGCACCGTGCAGACGCCTTCGCTCGGCACCTTCATGCGGATCACGTGGGACTCGCCGGCATCGATGCGGCGCTGCGCCTCTTGCGGGGCGAGGTGCATGCAGTGGCCGTCGTAGCGCGGGGTCTCCTTGTTGGCCATCTGCTGCGCGCGCACCTGGTCGAGGCGCTCGGCGCTGCAGAAGCAGGGGAAGGCGTGGCCCTTGGCGACCAGCTCGTCCGAGTACTTTTTATAGATCTCGCCGCGCTCGCTCTGCCGGTAGGGGCCGTGGGGGCCGCCGACGTCCGGGCCCTCGTCCCATTCGATGCCTAGCCAGCGCAGGGCGTCGTAGATCTGCTGCTCCGACTCGCGGGTCGAGCGCAGCTGGTCGGTATCCTCGATGCGCAGGATGAACTGGCCGCCGTGCTGACGGGCGAAGCACAGGTTGAACAGGGCGATATAGGCGGTGCCGACGTGCGGATCGCCGGTGGGCGACGGCGCGATGCGGGTGCGGACGGTGGTCATGCAGGCTCCCGGACAGAGGGACGAACAGAAGGATGAAGGGCGCGAATGTTAGCAGGGGCGAAGCCGGGGGCTCCAGCCGGGCACGCGGCCGAACGCTGGAGCCTTCCTGCATCAGACCTGCAGCAGCTTTTCGCGCAGCGCCTGGATCTCGTCGCGCAGCTGCGCCGCGGCCTCGAACTCCAGGTCGCGAGCCAGGGCGTACATCTTCTCCTCGAGCTGGCGGATGCGCTTGTTGATCTCGCTCGGCGAACGCAGCTCGGCGGCATACTGGCCGCTCTCCTCCGCCGCCCTGGCCACCCGTTTGCGGCTGCGCGCGCCGGGCACCACGGCCCCTTCGAGGATGTCCTGAATGTCCTTCTTGACGCCCCTGGGCACGATGCCGTGGGCCTCGTTGAAGGCGATCTGCCTGGCCCGGCGCCGCTCGGTCTCGTCGATGGCGCGCTGCATCGAGCCGGTGATGTTGTCGGCATAGAGGATCGCCTTGCCGTTGAGGTTGCGCGCGGCGCGGCCGATGGTCTGGATCAGCGAGCGTTCGCTGCGCAGGAAGCCCTCCTTGTCCGCGTCGAGGATCGCCACCAGCGACACCTCGGGCATGTCCAGCCCCTCGCGCAGCAGGTTGATGCCCACCAGCACGTCGAAGGCGCCGCTGCGCAGGTCGCGGATGATCTCCACGCGCTCCACGGTGTCGATGTCCGAGTGCAGGTAGCGCACCCGCACGTCGTGGTCGCCCAGGTAGTCGGTGAGGTCCTCGGCCATGCGCTTGGTCAGGGTGGTGACCAGCACGCGCTCCTCGGCGGCGACGCGCTTGCGGATCTCGGAGAGCAGGTCGTCGACCTGGGTAGTCGCCGGACGCACCTCGAGCTGGGGGTCGACCAGGCCGGTGGGGCGCACCACCTGCTCGATGATCCGTCCGGCGTGTTCGGCCTCGTAGGGACCGGGGGTCGCCGAGACGAAGATGGTCTGCGGGCTGATGCGCTCCCACTCGTCGAAACGCATCGGCCGGTTGTCCAGCGCCGAGGGCAGGCGGAAGCCGTATTCCACCAGGGTTTCCTTGCGCGAGCGGTCGCCCTTGTACATGGCGCCGACCTGCGGGACGGTGACGTGGGATTCGTCGATCACCATCAGCGCGTTGTCCGGCAGGTAGTCGTAGAGGGTCGGCGGCGCCTCGCCCGGCGCGCGCCCGGAGAGGTAGCGGGAGTAGTTCTCGATGCCGTTGCAGTAGCCCAGCTCGAGGATCATCTCCAGGTCGAAGCGGGTGCGCTGTTCCAGGCGCTGCGCCTCCACCAGCTTGCCGTGCCCCTGCAGATGCTCCAGGCGGTCCTTGAGTTCGGCCTTGATCTGCTCCACCGCCTCCAGCAGCGTTTCCCGCGGGGTGACGTAGTGGCTCTTGGGATAGAAGGTGAAGCGCGGCAGCTTGCGGATCACCTCGCCGGTCAAGGGATCGAAGGCGGCCAGGCTCTCCACCTCGTCGTCGAACAGCTCGATGCGGATCGCTTCCAGCTCGGATTCGGCCGGGAAGATATCGATCACGTCGCCGCGCACGCGGAAGGTGGCGCGCGCGAAATCCATGTCGTTGCGGGTGTACTGCAGCTCGGCCAGGCGACGCAGCAGGGCGCGCTGGTCGAGTCTGTCGCCGCGGTCGATGTGCAGCACCATCTTCAGGTAGCTGGCCGGATCGCCCAGGCCGTAGATCGACGAGACGGTGGCGACGATGATCGCGTCCGGCCGCTCCAGCAACGCCTTGGTCGCCGACAGGCGCATCTGTTCGATGTGGTCGTTGATCGAGGCGTCCTTCTCGATGTAGGTGTCGGAGGACGGCACATAGGCTTCCGGCTGGTAGTAGTCGTAGTAGGAGACGAAGTATTCCACCGCGTTGTGCGGGAAGAAGCTCTTGAACTCGCCGTAGAGCTGCGCCGCCAGGGTCTTGTTGGGCGCCAGCACCAGGGTCGGGCGCTGCACCCGGGCGATCACGCTGGCGATGCTGAAGGTCTTGCCGGAGCCGGTCACCCCGAGCAGGGTCTGGTGCGACAACCCGGCCTCCAGCCCCTCGACCATCCGACGGATGGCCTCGGGCTGGTCGCCGGCGGGCTGGAAACGGGTCACCAGCTGGAATTCGGACATGGGAACCTCTCTCGATGGTGCCGGCGGACAACTTCGCCGGGAAACTGCAGGCAGCCGGCATGCGTCCGGCAGGAGCCTTCGAGCACCGGCCGGCGGGGCCGCCTTCGACATATGGTTGACACAAAACCCTGAAACAGCATATCGCAGGCATCGGACGTGGCCGCTATACTAACGCCCCGATTCTGCATGCCCCCTGCGCATACCGTCGCCCCTCTCCGGTCGATGGCCCGTCCGCCTGCGTGGGGGTAGTAGCCTGGCCCTCCACCCTCTTCTTCTTCGAGCACCTCGACCATGAGCTTGTTCTCTGCCGTAGAAATGGCACCGCGTGACCCGATCCTTGGCCTCACCGAAGCATTCAATGCCGATACCCGTCCGACCAAGGTCAACCTCGGTGTCGGCGTCTACTACAACGAAGAGGGTCGAATTCCCCTGCTGCGCGCCGTCGAGGAAGCCGAGAAGGCTCGCATCGCCGCCCATGCGCCACGCGGCTACCTGCCGATCGAGGGCATCGGCGCCTACGACCAGGCCGTGCAGAAGCTGCTGTTCGGCAACGACGCCGCCCTGCTCGCCGATGGCCGTGTGGTCACCGCACAGGCTCTGGGCGGCACCGGCGCGCTGAAGGTCGGCGCCGACTTCCTCAAGCGCCTGCGGCCGGACGCCGTGGTCGCCATCAGCGACCCGAGCTGGGAGAACCACCGCGCCCTGTTCGAGTCCGCCGGCTTCCGCGTGCAGAGCTACCGTTACTACGACGCCGCCAGCCACGGCCTGAACCGCGCCGGCATGCTCGAGGACATCAAGGCCCTGCCGGCCGGCTCCATCGTGCTGCTGCACGCCTGCTGCCACAACCCGACCGGCGTCGATCTGTCCGCCGACGACTGGAAGCAGGTGCTGGAAGCGATCCGCGAGCGCGGCCACGTGCCCTTCCTCGACATCGCCTATCAGGGCTTCGGCGACGGCATCGAGGAGGACGCCGCCGCGGTACGCCTGTTCTCCGAATCGGACCTGCAGTTCTTCGTCTCCAGCTCCTTCTCCAAGTCCTTCTCCCTCTACGGCGAGCGCGTCGGCGCCCTGTCCATCGTCACCGCCTCGAAGGACGAGGCCGCGCGCGTGCTGTCGCAGATCAAGCGGGTGATCCGCACCAACTACTCGAACCCGCCGACCCATGGCGCCAGCGTGGTGTCCGGCGTGCTCAACAGCCCGGAACTGCGCGCCCTGTGGGAAAGCGAACTGGCCGAGATGCGCGGACGCATCCAGAGCATGCGCCAGGCCATGGTCGAGCAGCTGGCTGCCCAGGGCGCCAGGCGCGACTTCGCCTTCGTCGCCCAGCAGCGCGGCATGTTCTCCTACTCCGGCCTCAGCGCCGAGCAGGTGGAGCGTCTGCGCAACGAGTTCGGCATCTATGCCGTCGCCACCGGCCGCATCTGCGTCGCCGCCCTGAACCAGCGCAACATCGCCAGCGTCACCCAGGCCATCGCCCAGGTGCTCTGATCCTGCCCGCCCGGCGGACTCTCCATGCGAGAGCCGCCGGGACGAAGGAGCGACGCTGCAGAAAAGCAAAAAGGCCTGATCTTGCGATCAGGCCTTTTGCGATCTGGCTCCGCGACCTGGACTCGAACCAGGGACCCAGTGATTAACAGTCACTTGCTCTACCGACTGAGCTATCGCGGAACAACGGTGCGTATCCTACTGATAGAGAAAGGAAAGTCAACTCCCCTCGGGATCGGCTGCAACTCGCTTGCGACGAATCGGACCGATGGCTCCCCTTCATGAAAAGGCCGGTCACGAGACCGGCCCGACTACTGCACTGGAATCAGTTGGCGCTCAAGCGAGCACGGTTCTTTTCCAGTGTCGCAGCGCCGATTCCCTTGACCTCCAGCAGCTCGTCCACCGAGGCGAACGAGCCATGAGCCTGGCGATAGTCGACGATGGCCTGGGCCTTGGCGGGACCGATGCCCTGCAACTCGCGCTCGAGCGTTGCCGCATCGGCGGTGTTGAGATCGACCTTGGCCGCGGCAGTCGCCTGGACAACCTGGGCGGGCTGCGCAGGCTGGGTCACGGCCGGCTTGGCGGCTTCGGCCTTGGGCGCTTCGGCTGCCGAGACAGCGACGGATGCGCTGGCCAGCAGAGCCAGCAGGAGGGAGGAAAACGGGTTCTTGCGCATGGGTGCACTCCTTGTGTCGTTAAGCGCGGGGTTCCATGACCACGCATCGCCACGATAGCGGACACCCCGGGCACATCGACCCGGCACATTGCGGAATCCGCAACGGATGCACAGAACTGGCGAATGGATGCCGGACTTTTGCGGACGATCTGGCACGCCCGGCATGCCGCCTATTCCACCTTCTTGCGGATCCAGTACAGGTATGTTCCGCCCTCCTCCTGCTGCCCGAGCAACTCATGGCCGAGGAAGATGCAGAACTTGGGGATGTCGCGACGGGTCGAGGGATCGGTGGCGATCACCTTGAGCAGACCGCCGGCTGTCAGGTCGCGGACCTTGTTGTGCAGCAGCATCACCGGCTCGGGGCAGTTGAGGCCGGTGGCATCGAGAATCGCGTCGACGGCCAGGCTGGCGGGATCGGGCTGGGACATGGCTAACTCCAGAAAACCGGTAGGGACATTGTCGCCGAAGCAGCGCCCCGGGTCACGCCGGGGCCTGCAGCCGGCGCAGATGGCAGGTCACTTCCTCGCGGTCGTGGTAGAGCTGGCGGCAGGCGATGGACGTCTTCACGCCACGCGCGGCCAGACCATCGCCGATGCGCTCGAGCAGGCGGCGTACTTCGGCGTAGCGCTGCTTCATCGGCAGCTTGAGGTTGACCACCGCCTCGCGGCAGAGTCCCTCGCCGAGCCAGGTCTCGATCAGGGCGGCCGTGCGGGCGGGCTTCTCGACGATGTCGCAGACCATCCAGTCGACCGGCCGGCGCGGCCGGAAGACGAAGCCATCGGCACGCACGTGCTCGACCAGCCCGGAATCCATCAGGCTCTGCGCCATAGGCCCGTTGTCCACCGCCATCACCTTCATGTGCCGGTTGACCAATTGCCAGGTCCAGCCACCGGGCGCGGCACCGAGGTCCACGGCGGTCATCCCCGGTGCGAGGCGCAGGTCCCATGCCTCGCGCGGAATGAATTGATGCCAGGCCTCTTCCAGCTTGAGGGTCGAACGGCTCGGCGCCTCGCGGGGGAACTTGAGGCGCGGGATGCCCATCGGCCAGGCTGACGAGTTGACCGGCTCGGCCAGTCCGAGAAAGACCTCGCGGCCGCTTCTGAAGGTCAGCAGCAGGCGCGGCCCGCGTGGATCGTCCAGCAGTCTGCCGGCTTTGCCCAGCGCCTTGCGCAGCGGCACCTCGAACTTGCGGCAGAAGGTCGACAACTCCTTGCCTTCGTTGGTGTCCAGCACCTCCAGCCAGAGGCTGCCGCAGACTGGGTAGTCGGCCAGATGCTCGAGCAGAACGCCGATACGATCGCTCTCGGGCAGCTCGACGAAACCACCACGCGCCCACTGGCGGGGAAAGATCAGCGCGGCGAAGCGCAACTCGCGCATCAGCCGCTCGGCACCGCCCGGCTCGCTGCAGACGAACTCGGCATAGGCACTGTTTGGCCTGGCCCTGGCATAGCCGGCCACATTCAGGCGCCCGGCATGTTCGCCGATCTCGGCGCAGACCTCGCCTTCGAAACCGGGACGGCAATGCAACAACAGGCTGTTCATGGTCGGTATTTTTCCTCGAGACATCCGATCGCCTTCAGGGCCGCGCATGATAGCCAATTCGACGGCGGTAGGCCTTCCCGGCAATCCCCTCGACTGGCACGTCCCGGCCGGCGGGACTAGCTTGGAACACTAGTCCATCAAGAAGCCTGCCCCGCCGAACATTCCCGGAGAACCCCCCGATGCCTTCCCTGGATAGCCTGAACTGCCGACGCAGCCTCGAGATAGATGGCCAGACCTATCATTACTTCAGCCTGCCGGAGGCGGCGAAGCGCCTGGGCGACATCAGTCGCCTGCCGATTTCGCTCAAGGTGCTGCTGGAGAACCTGCTGCGCTGGGAAGACGGCGTCAGCGTGCGCGCCGACGATCTCGCCGCGCTGGCCGGCTGGCTCGAGACGCGCAGCTCCACGCGAGAGATCGCCTTCCGCCCGGCGCGGGTGCTGATGCAGGACTTCACCGGCGTGCCCGCGGTGGTCGACCTGGCCGCCATGCGCGACGCCGTAGCGCAGGCCGGCGCCGATCCGCAGCGGATCAATCCGCTCTCCCCGGTCGACCTGGTGATCGACCATTCGGTGATGGTCGACCGCTTCGCCGACCCGAGCGCCTTCACCGACAATGTCGCCCTGGAAATGGAGCGCAACGGCGAGCGCTACGCCTTCCTGCGCTGGGGACAGCAGGCTTTCGCCAACTTCCGCGTGGTACCGCCGGGCACCGGCATCTGCCATCAGGTCAATCTGGAATACCTGGCCCAGGTGGCCTGGACCCGCGAGGAGAACGGCGAACTCTGGGCCTACCCGGACACCCTGGTCGGCACCGACTCGCACACCACCATGATCAACGGCCTCGGCGTGCTCGGCTGGGGCGTCGGCGGGATCGAGGCGGAGGCGGCGATGCTTGGCCAGCCGGTCTCGATGCTGATCCCCGAGGTGGTCGGTTTTCGCCTCAACGGCCAGTTGAACGAAGGCGTGACCGCCACCGACCTGGTGCTCACCGTCACGCAGATCCTGCGCAAGCACGGGGTTGTCGGCAGGTTCGTCGAGTTCTACGGCCCCGGTCTGGACAATCTGCCGCTGGCCGATCGGGCCACCATCGCCAACATGGCCCCGGAGTATGGCGCGACCTGCGGCTTCTTCCCGGTCGACCGGGTGACCCTCGACTACCTGCGCCTGAGCGGCCGTGACGAGCGGCGCATCGCCCTGGTGGAGGCCTACTGCAGGGCCCAGGGGCTGTGGCACGACGTCGAGGCTCCGGAGCCCGCCTTCACCACCACCCTGGCACTCGACCTGGGCGAGGTCCGCCCGTCTTTGGCCGGTCCCAAGCGCCCGCAGGACCGGGTTGCCCTGGAAGACATCGGTACCCAGTTCGACCTGCTGCTGGACCTCGGCGGACGCAAGGCCGAACTCGACAAGGCCTTTCCGGTCGGCGATGGCAGCTGCAGCCTGCATCACGGCGACGTGGTGATCGCCGCCATCACCTCCTGCACCAACACATCCAATCCCAGCGTACTGATGGCCGCCGGGTTGCTGGCGAAGAAGGCCGTCGAGCGCGGCCTCAAGTGCCAGCCCTGGGTGAAGACTTCCCTGGCGCCAGGCTCCAAGGTGGTCACCGACTATCTGGCAAAGGCTGGTCTCACGCCCTATCTCGACCGGCTCGGCTTCAACCTGGTCGGCTACGGCTGCACCACCTGCATCGGCAATTCCGGCCCCCTGCCGGACCCCGTTGGCCAAACGATCACCGACAACGATCTGATCGTCTCCTCGGTGCTGTCCGGCAACCGCAACTTCGAGGGCCGTGTGCACCCTCTGGTGAAGGCCAACTGGCTGGCCTCGCCGCCCCTGGTGGTAGCCTTCGCCCTCGCCGGCACCACACGCATCGACCTGACCCGCGAACCGCTCGGCCTCGATGCCCAGGGGCAGCCGGTCCATCTGCGGGACATCTGGCCGAGCAACGAGGAGATTGCCATGGCAGTTGCCCAGATCGACAGCGAGATGTTCCGCAGGCGCTACGCCGACGTGTTCAGCGGCGATGCCGCCTGGCAGGCCATTCCGGCCGGAACCGGAGATACCTATCAATGGGACGCCCGGTCCACCTATGTCCGAAATCCCCCTTTCTTCGCAGACATCGCCCAGCCCCCGGCGCCTCCCCGGGACATCGAGAATGCACGCATTCTGGCGCTGTTCGGCGACTCCATCACCACCGACCACATCTCCCCGGCCGGCAGCATCAAACCCAGCTCTCCGGCCGGGCTCTACCTGCAACAGCTCGGCGTGCAGCCGGCCGACTTCAACTCCTACGGCGCGCGGCGCGGCAACCACGAAGTGATGATGCGCGGCACTTTTGCCAATATCCGCATCAAGAATGAGATGCTGGCTGGCGAGGAAGGTGGCAACACCCTGCATCAACCGGGCGGGGAAAAGCTGCCCATCTACGATGCGGCCATGCGCTACCAGGCTGAAGGCGTGCCGCTGGTGGTGATCGCCGGCAAGGAATACGGCACCGGCTCCAGTCGTGACTGGGCGGCAAAGGGCACCAATCTGCTCGGCGTGAAGGCAGTGATCGCCGAGAGCTTCGAGCGTATCCACCGCTCCAACCTGATTGGCATGGGTGTGCTGGCACTGCAGTTTGGCGAAGGCACCACGCGCCAAAGCCTAGGCCTGAACGGCACGGAGAAACTGTTCATTCGCGGCTTGTCGGGAAGCCTGCTGAAACCGCGCCAGTCGCTGACGGTGGAGGTGGAACGCCGGGATGGATCGCGAACCGACTTCCCGGTGCTATGCCGCATCGACACGGCCAACGAGGTTGAATACTTCAAGGCCGGCGGCATTCTGCAATACGTGCTGCGACAGCTGATTGCCGAATCGCAGACCTAGAAGCGCCATACAGGTCTCCCCTTCAGACGGGCAATCGGATGCAGTGTCGACTCCAAGGTACTCAGACAGTAGGTCTGTACCGGCTGCCCCGCGGTCCCGCTGGAAGCCGCTCCCTCCCATTGCGGATAGGATGCCCATTGCCGGTCGGCGCCAGCACCGAGCAGATCGACACTGACGTGTCCGGCACTCTTGTACTGCCTCACCGGGCTTTCGCTCATGGCCATGCGCCCGCCTTCCGCGGCCACTGCATTGAGCAGCAGCCAGCAGCAGGCCAGGCCCGTGATGGGTACTACAGCGCGTACCCTCTTCTTCCTGAGGATTGAATGCCAATCCATAGCGCCTCCTGAACATCGTTTTGCATGCCGCCTGGCTGAGCCAGACGGCAGTGAGCCCTGCCACCATTGGCAGACGAAAAGCTTCGCTCCATACCCCCGCAAGGAGTGGACCGGAACGCTGGAGACATAGCCCTGGTCCCGCCCCCTCAACCCCTCGCACAAGCCACAGCAGCCCCGGCAAACAGACCAAGCGATGATGCGTCTTGCGCACTTGCCGGCAACCCCGTGCAACTCAGCGCCGAAACAATGGTCAATGTAATGCGCGAGCAAGGGCACAAGCTGATTTCGAGCAATTGTTTATTTGAAAAAGAAATATTTATATATCTAAAAATATTCACATATTCATAACTGTAACGCAGTCCGTTTCCCTTCGCCTTGCGGTTATCGAAGGACCTGCATGCTGCAACCACCTGTCCCTTGCCTCTCCGCCAGGCTCATGGCTGCTTGCAGCAGCCCCTTACTTGGCACATCACGACCCCATCTCTACCCTTTCCGCCAGGCAATGACTGATATGGCAAGATGACATGTAAATGGGCAAGCAGAGGACGGTTATTCGCCCCCAACCAACCCAAGCGCCATCAGCGATGACATGACCAAAATGCCAGCAAACAATTCCCGAAATTCAGCATTTGCTCCATTGAGCCGAATCAGACACAAGCTATCCAAGCGAAACGGTAGCCCCCATCGAGAATAAAGGCCAATTCACCTTCTTGCGCGGCAAATAGCCATACTGAATGGCAGGATTTATCGAAGCAATATGCCACCGATATCGGCAATATAAAACGGTAGCAAAAAGATATCAGCGATGCCGACCGAAGGATTGCAGGAAGTCTGCGACCATATTTGCAGCAGTATCGAGATGGTGTTCATGGGTAAAACCTGAAGCCCTGAGTGGCTTCAGATCATGATCGGCTGCCGCCAACCACTGAAGACATATTGCCGGAGACAAGGAATATCCCCTGACCCTCTCCCGGCTGCCCATGGCATCACGCTCCCCCTGCACAATCAGAGTCGGTGTCCTGAGCGTAGCCAGGTGAGCCGTTCTCGGCCTGTCTGCCTTGCCTGCGGGATAAAAGGGATAACCCAGACAGACAAGCGCCTGGGCCTCAAGCTCGTCCGCCAGCAGACTTGCCATGCGTCCGCCCATTGACTTGCCGCCGATCGCCAAAGGCTTGGATATCTCCCGGCGCAACAGGGAATATATCGCGCGCCAACAGTCCAGCAAGCGTGCCTGCCGATCGGGAGGGCGTCTGCCAGTTCCCCGCCGCTGCGCCGCCATGTAGGGAAACTCGAAGCGCACCACGGAAATCCCGCGGGCAGCGAGGCGCTCGGCCATCCCCGTCATGAACTCGCTGTCCATCGGAGATCCGGCGCCGTGAGCCAGGACCAGGCAGGCATGCGATTCGGCCGGCGCCGGACCGTTCCACAGCCATTGCCCAATCCCATTAGCGTCCTGCGGGCATTGATCTACGTCAATACAGACACCTTGCTCATTCACCATCCTTTCCCCGCTTTGAAACGCCCAATTTTTCCTGATGAAGCCTGAGCATGACACATAGCCCGCCACAGAGGGGCAGATCCCCCTCGAAGTGCGATACGACCTCGCACCACGGACCGCCCGATCTCTTGATTGGACTTCCGCTATCTAAACTTTCCGAAATAATTTTGAGACAATGGCGCATTGACCCGGCGTCCCTCTTGAGGCGACCACCTCGGTCAGGCCTGCCCGCAAACAGGGTCGAGTCTTTTGCTGGGCTTTTTTAACGCAGATCACGACGGCTCGAGCATTGCCATGGTTCACTCCATCAAGCATAGCAGACGCCGTTTTTTGTCTTCAAAAACCTCCATTAACCGTGGAAACCTTAAGCATGAGCACAGCATCGAGTCAGACTGCTTATAACTATAAGGTGGTCCGCCAGTTCGCCATCATGACGGTGATCTGGGGGGTCATCGGAATGGGACTTGGGGTCCTCATTGCCGCACAGCTGGTGTGGCCGGAACTGAACCTCAACCTGCCGTGGACCAGCTTCGGTCGCCTGCGACCGCTGCACACCAACGCGGTGATCTTCGCCTTCGGTGGCTGCGCCCTGTTCGCTACCTCGTACTACGTGGTGCAACGCACCTGTCACACGCGCCTGATCTCCGACAGCCTGGCCGCCTTCACCTTCTGGGGCTGGCAGGCCGTGATCGTGCTGGCCGTCATTACTCTGCCGCTGGGCGTAACCAGCAGCAAGGAGTACGCCGAGCTGGAGTGGCCGATCGACATCCTGATCGCCGTGGTCTGGGTCACCTACGCGATCGTTTTCTTCGGCACCGTCATCAAGCGCAAGACCAAGCACATCTATGTAGGCAACTGGTTCTACGGAGCGTTCATTCTCGTCACCGCCATGTTGCACATCGTCAACAACATGGAGCTGCCGGTTTCCTGGTTCAAGTCCTACTCCCTCTATTCCGGCGCGACCGATGCCATGGTCCAGTGGTGGTACGGCCACAACGCCGTGGGCTTCTTCCTGACCACCGGCTTCCTCGGCATGATGTACTACTTCGTGCCCAAGCAGGCCGAGCGTCCGGTCTACTCCTATCGCCTGTCCATCGTCCACTTCTGGGCCCTGATCACCCTCTACATCTGGGCCGGCCCGCACCACCTGCACTACACCGCGCTGCCGGACTGGGCACAGTCGCTCGGCATGGTGATGTCGGTCATCCTGCTGGCTCCGAGCTGGGGCGGCATGATCAACGGCATGATGACCCTGTCGGGTGCCTGGCATAAGCTGCGCAACGACCCGATCCTGCGCTTCCTGGTAGTTTCCCTGGCCTTCTACGGCATGTCCACCTTCGAAGGCCCGATGATGGCGATCAAGACCGTCAACGCCCTGTCCCACTACACCGACTGGACCATCGGCCACGTTCATGCCGGCGCCCTCGGCTGGGTAGCCATGGTGTCCATCGGCTCGCTGTATCACCTGATTCCGAAGGTCTTCGGTCGCGAGCAGATGCACAGCGTCGACCTGATCAACGCCCACTTCTGGCTGGCCACCATCGGTACCGTGCTGTACATCGCCTCCATGTGGGTCAACGGCATCACCCAGGGCCTGATGTGGCGCGCGGTGAACCAGGACGGCACTCTGACCTACTCCTTTGTCGAGGCACTGGAAGCCAGCCACCCCGGCTTCATCGTGCGGATGATCGGCGGCGCCTTCTTCGTCGTCGGCATGCTGCTGATGGCCTACAACACCTGGCGTACCGTGCGTGTCGCCAAATCGACTGAATACGAAGCTGCCGCCCGAATCGTCGAGGTTGCCCACTAATGAAGCACGAAGTACTCGAAAAGAACATCGGCCTGCTGGGCCTGTTCATGGTCGCCGCCGTCAGTATCGGCGGCCTGACCCAGATCGTTCCGCTGTTCTTCCAGGACGTCGTCAACGAGCCGGTAGAGGGCATGAAGCCCTATACCGCCCTGCAACTGGAGGGACGCGACATCTACATCAAGGAGGGCTGCGTCAGCTGCCACTCGCAGATGGTTCGCCCGTTCCGTGCCGAAACCGAGCGTTATGGT
This sequence comes from Azotobacter salinestris, assembly GCF_009363155.1. NCBI lineage: Bacteria > Pseudomonadati > Pseudomonadota > Gammaproteobacteria > Pseudomonadales > Pseudomonadaceae > Azotobacter > Azotobacter salinestris. The sequence goes on along the minus strand of NZ_CP045302.1, from coordinate 4,510,928 downwards.
CACTACTCGGTTGCCGGCGAGAGCGTCTGGGACCATCCGTTCCTGTGGGGCTCCAAGCGCACCGGTCCCGATCTGGCCCGCGTAGGCGGCCGCTACTCCGACGACTGGCACCGCGCGCACCTTTATAACCCGCGCAACGTGGTGCCGGAATCAAAGATGCCCGCCTATCCCTGGCTGGTCGAGAACAAGCTGACCGGCGAGAAGACGGCCGACAAGATGGAAGCCATGCGCACCCTCGGCGTGCCCTACACCGACAAGGACATCGCCGGTGCCCGGGAGTCGGTCAAGGGCAAGACCGAAATGGATGCTCTGGTGGCCTATCTCCAGGTTCTCGGCACCTCCATCAAAACCAAACGGTAACGCATCATGGATATCGGGACTCTTCGCGGACTGGGCACCGCTCTGGTGCTGATCGCCTTCGTGGGAATGCTGATCTGGGTCTTCAGCAGCAAACGCAAAAAGAGCTTTGACGAAGCCGCCAACCTGCCCTTCGCCGACGAGCCCGAATCCGAGAAGCGTGACGACAAAGCTTCTAGGAGCAAGAACGAATGACTTCATTGACTTCATTCTGGAGTTCGTACATCACCCTGCTGACCCTCGGGACCATCGTCGCCGTTACCTGGCTGCTTTTCGCGACCCGCAAGGGCGAACGCAAGGGCAGCACCGACCAGACCATGGGGCACTCCTTCGATGGGATCGAGGAATATGACAACCCGCTGCCCAAGTGGTGGTTCTGGCTGTTCCTCGGCACCGTGATCTTCGCGGTCGGCTATCTGATCCTCTATCCGGGTCTGGGCAACTGGAAAGGCGTGCTGCCTGGCTATGAAGAAGGCTGGACCGGCGCCAACCAGTACCAGAAGGAAATGGCCAAGGCCGACGACCAGTACGGCCCGCTGTTCCAGAAATACGCCGCCATGCCGATCGAGGAAGTTGCCAAACAGGATCAGGCCCTGAAGATGGGCGGCCGCATCTTTGCCTCCAACTGCTCCGTGTGCCATGGCTCCGACGCCAAGGGCGCCTACGGCTTTCCCAACCTGACGGACCACGACTGGCTGTATGGCGGCGAGCCGGAAACCATCAAGACCAGCATCATGGAAGGCCGCAAGGCAGCCATGCCGGCCTGGAAGGACGTGATCGGCGAGGAAGGCATCAAGAACACTGCCGCCTATGTACGCAGCCTCGCCAGTCTCAAGGCTCCGGAAGGCGTCGAAGTCAACCTGGCCGAAGGCCAGAAGATCTTCCAGGCCAACTGTGTGGTCTGCCATGGCCCCGAGGGCAAGGGCGTTCAGGCCATGGGCGCGCCCAACCTGACCGACCGCGTATGGCTCTACGGATCCAGCTTCGCCCAGGTTCAGCAGACCCTGCGCCATGGGCGCAATGGCAACATGCCAGCCCACAAGGACTTCCTGGGCAACGACAAGGCCCACCTGGTAGCCGCCTACGTGTATAGCCTGTCGAACAAAGCCACGGAGAAATGATCGCCTGCAGGCGCGACCAGCGGTCGCACCTGCATCCGACTCGCCAGGTCTACAATCTACCAAAAGGTAAACTGATCACGGCCGGTAGCCCATCGGCCGGATCACCCTCCAACGCCGTGGTAAGCATTGATGAGCGAGCAAATCCCCGTCCAAGACGTTACTCCAGCGGACAAAGACAGCGACAACGTCGATCTCTATGTCCAGCGTGAAAAGATCTACACCCGCGCCTTCACCGGCCTGTACCGCAACCTGCGGCGCGTCGGTGGCCTGGTTCTCTTCATTCTCTTTTTCGGCACCGTCTGGTTGAACTGGGATGGCCGCCAGGCCGTCTGGTGGGATCTGCCGGAACGCAAGTTCTACATCTTCGGCGCCACCTTCTGGCCACAGGACTTCATGCTCCTGTCCTGGCTGCTCATCATCTGTGCCTTCGGCCTGTTTTTCGTCACCGTTTTCGCCGGACGCGTCTGGTGCGGCTATACCTGCCCGCAGAGCGTCTTCACCTGGGTCTACATGTGGGCGGAAAAGGTCACCGAAGGAGACCGCAACCAGCGCATGAAGCTGGACAAGGCTCCGATGAGCGGTCAGAAACTCCTCCGCAGGATGGCCAAGCATGGCATCTGGCTGGGCGTCGCCCTGCTTACGGCAATCACCTTCGTCGGCTATTTCACCCCCATTCGCCAGTTGGTGCCCGATCTGCTGACCCTCGATGTCGGAGGCTGGGCCCTGTTCTGGATTGGCTTCTTCACCCTGGCCACCTATGGCAACGCCGGCTTCCTCCGGGAACAGGTGTGCGTCTACATGTGCCCCTATGCACGCTTTCAGAGTGTGATGTTCGACAAGGACACCCTGATCGTCTCCTACGATCCGAACCGTGGTGAAAAGCGCGGCCCGCGCAAGAAGGGTATCGACTACAAGGCCCAGGGTCTGGGCGATTGCATCGACTGCACCATGTGCGTCCAGGTGTGCCCCACCGGAATCGACATCCGTAATGGCCTGCAGTTCGAGTGCATCGGCTGTGCCGCCTGCATCGACGCCTGCGATTCGATCATGGAAAAGATGAACTATCCGAAGGGCCTGATCAGCTATACCACCGAACACACGCTGTCCGGCGAGAAGACCCGCCTGCTGCGTCCGCGCCTGGTCGGCTATGCCATCGCGCTGATCGCCATGACAAGCGTGTTCGGATACGCCGTATCCAACCGCTCGCTGGTCGAGCTGGACGTGCTGAAGGATCGGGTGCTCTACCGCGAGAATGACGATGGCCGCATCGAGAACGTCTACATCCTGAAGGTCATGAACAAGGCCCAGCGCGACCTTACCTTCGTGATCGACGCCGAAGGCCTCGACGGCCTCATCTATGAAGGCCAGCGCGAAGTGCGGGCCAGCGCCGGGGAAATTCTGTCGATACCGGTGGAACTATCCCTCGATCCGGACAAGCTGCCTTCGAGCACCAACGACATCGTTTTCAGGATACAGTCCGCTGACGACCCGAGCATTCACCAAGACGCCGAAAGCCGTTTCATCGGCCCCAGCGTCCGCTAGCCAAGGTAACGCATGCACCCGACAAACCGTGAAAGCAGCCGCTGGTACAAGCAGTTCTGGGCCTGGTTCGTCATCGCGATCCTTCTCTGCTCGGTGGTGCTGGGCACCAGCCTGCTGGTGATTTCCATCCGCGAGGCGGACAGCCTGGTAGTGGACAACTACTACGATGCCGGCAAGGGCATCAACACTTCGCTGGAACGGGAGCACCTCGCTCGTCGCCTGGGCATGCAGGCACGGCTCGTACTCCACGAGGAGGACGGCATCGCCGAGATCAGGCTGACCGGCAACAGCCGCCCCCAGCAATTGGTGCTCAACCTGATCTCGCCGACCCAGGTGGAAAAAGACCGCCGCATCGTGCTGCAGCCGCAGACCGATGACCTTTATAGGGGCCAGATGCAGGATGCGGTGCAGGGACGCCGCTTCGTCGAGATCCTTGGCCAGGAAGGCGGAAAGGACTGGCGCCTGTTCGAGGAGGAGAACCTCGAATCGGGCGTCACCCTCGAGCTGGGCGACTAAAGAAGTCGACGGCAGGCTCTGCCGTCGACTTGTCCAGGCTCCCACCATTCATCCCGCATTTCGGCACTCCCCATGGCCACCCTCACCCCCTGCTACCACTGTGGCCTGCCGGTCCCTGCCGGCAGCCACTTCCAGACTCGCGTACTGGGCGAGCCCCGTGCAATGTGCTGCCCGGGTTGCCAGGCCGTGGCCGAAGCGATCGTCGCCGGCGGCCTGGAAAGCTACTACAAGCATCGCAGCGAGAATGCCGCCAATCCCGAGGCCCTGCCCCAGGCACTGAGCGAGGAACTGGCACTCTACGATCGCGCCGATGTACAGCAGCCCTTCGTCCAGCACGAGGGCGAGCTGAGCACTGCCTGCCTGCTGATCGAGGGCGTCAGCTGTGCTGCCTGCGGCTGGCTGATCGAAAAGCACCTGCGCACTCTGGACGGCGTTGCCGATGCCAGCCTCAATCTGTCGAACCACCGCCTGCATGTGCGCTGGAATGCCAGCCAGGTGCCTCTGAGCCGCCTGCTCGAAACATTGCGCCAGATCGGCTATGCCGCCCACCCCTATCAGCCGGACCGAGCCGCCGAGCATCTGGCCCGGGAGAATCGTCGCGTGCTGAGGCAGCTGGGGGTCGCCGGCCTGCTGTGGTTCCAGGTGATGATGGCCACCATGGCCACCTGGCCGGAATTCAACCTCGATCTCTCGGCAGGGATGGACAAGATCCTCCGCTGGGTCAGTCTGATTCTCACCACGCCGATCGTCTTCTACAGCAGCATCGACTTTTTCAAGGGCGCCTGGCGCGACCTGCGCACGCATCACCTGACCATGGACGTCTCCGTCAGCCTGGCGATCGGTGGTGCCTATGCAGCCGGCATCTGGTCGACCCTGACAGGCCAGGGTGAACTCTATTTCGATGCAGCCGGCATGTTTGCCCTGTTTCTCCTCGCCGGGCGCTTTCTCGAGCGTCGTGCCCGCGAACGCACTGCTGCGGCTACGGCCCAACTGGTCAATCTGCTGCCCCCTTCCTGCCTGCGCCTCGATGACGAAGGACACAGCGAACGCATCCTGCTCAGGGAGCTCAACCTGGGCGATCGCGTGCTGGTGCCGCCAGGCAACCTTCTACCGGCCGATGGCCGCATCATCGCGGGGCAGTCCAGTGTCGACGAGTCGCTGCTGACCGGCGAATACCTGCCGCAACCCCGTACCCCGGGCGATGCCGTTACTGCAGGAACGTTGAACGTGGAAGGCCCGCTGACCATCGAGGTTCAGGCCTTGGGCGACGATACTCGCCTCTCTTCCATCGTGCGCCTGCTCGAGCGCGCCCAGGCCGACAAGCCCCGGCTCGCCGAACTGGCCGATCGGGTGGCCCAGTGGTTTCTGCTCGCCATGCTGGGCGCAGCCATGGTGGTCGGTCTGATCTGGTGGCAGATCGATGCGGAGCGGGCCTTCTGGGTAGTACTCGCCCTGCTCGTCGCCACCTGCCCCTGCGCCTTGTCGCTGGCCACCCCCACTGCTCTCACCGCGGCCACCGGCACTCTGCACAGGCTGGGCCTGCTGCTGACCCGCGGACATGTGCTGGAGGGCCTGAACGGCATAGACACGGTGATCTTCGACAAGACGGGCACCCTCACCGAAGGACGCCTGGTCCTGAGCGCCGTGCATCCCCTGCGCGAAGTGGACGGCGATGCCTGCCTGGCACTGGCCGCTGCCCTGGAGAACCGCTCCGAGCATCCGATCGCCCGTGCCTTCGGCCGCGCGCCCCAGGCTGCCGAGCGGGTCGATGTCACTCCCGGGCAAGGCCTGGAGGGAGTCGTCCAGGGCCGACTGCTACGCATTGGCCAGCCCACCTTCGTCGCCGCACTCCACGACCAGCCAGCACCACCGATTCCCGGCGAACAGGGCCAGTGGCTGTTGCTGGGCGACCGACAGGGACCACTGGCCTGGCTGGTGCTCGACGACCGCCTGCGCGAAGACGCCTCCGCCCTGCTCGATGCCTGTCGCGCACGCGGCTGGCGAACCCTGCTGCTCTCGGGCGATAGCTCGCCGATGGTTGCCGAGGTCGCCAGGCAGTTGGCTATCGACGATGCCCGTGGCGGCCTGACCCCGGACGAGAAGCTCGGCGTACTCAGGCAGCTACATGCCGAGGGACACCGCGTCATGATGCTCGGCGACGGGGTGAACGACGTTCCGGTGCTGGCCGGCGCGGACATCAGCGTGGCCATGGGCTCGGCCACCGACTTGGCAAAGACCAGCGCCGATGCCGTCCTGCTGTCCAACCGGCTGGAAACGCTGGTACAGTCCTTCGCCCTCGCCCGCCGAACACGCCGCATCATCATCGAGAACCTGACCTGGGCCGGCCTGTACAATGGCCTGATTCTGCCCTTTGCCGCACTCGGCTGGGTCACCCCGCTCTGGGCCGCGATTGGAATGTCGCTGAGCTCCCTCCTGGTGGTCCTGAATGCCTTGCGGCTGACCCGCGGCTCCTGAGCCGCCAGCACAACAGGAGCACGACATGGCTGCGCTCTATGTAATGATTCCGGTCGCTGTAATAGTAGTCGCCCTGGCCATCTGGCTGCTTTTCTGGGCTATCGACAACGGCCAGTACGACGATCTCGACAGCCCGGCGCACAACATCCTTTTCGACGACGAAGATCCCTCGCACAAGGCCGGACTGGCCGAGGCAGAACATCCTGACAAGCCAACCGGGCAGGGCCAGGACAAGGAGCCTCCCCGTGCCTGAAATGATCCCGCTGCTCGCTTCGGCCGCGATCCTGGGCCTGCTGGGCGGCGGGCATTGCCTGGGCATGTGCGGCGGCCTGATGGGCGCCCTGACACTGGCGATCCCGCCCGAGCAACGGGGCCACCGCCTGCGGCTGCTACTCGCCTACAACCTCGGACGAGTCCTCAGCTATGCCGCCGCCGGCCTGCTGATCGGCCTGGGCGGCTGGGCCTTGGCCAACAGCCCGGCCGCTCTGGTCCTGCGCATCGTCGCAGCCCTGCTGCTGATTGCGATGGGCCTGTATCTGGCCGGCTGGTGGAGCGGACTGACCCGTCTCGAAGCTCTCGGCCAGCGACTCTGGCGGCATCTCCAGCCGGTTGCCTCCCGCCTGCTCCCGGTCGACAGCCTGCCCCGCGCCCTGCTGCTCGGTGCAGTCTGGGGCTGGCTGCCCTGCGGACTGGTCTACAGCACCCTGCTCTGGGCAGCGAGCCAGGGCAGCGCCCTGGATAGCGCGCTGCTGATGCTCGCCTTCGGTCTCGGCACCTGGCCAGTACTGCTCGCCACCGGACTGGCGGCCGAGCGCCTGACCGCCTGGCTACGCCAGCGGCACGTGCGTATTGCTGGTGGTCTGTTGGTGATCCTGTTCGGTTTCTGGACCTTCCCCGGTCCTCACCAGGCATGGCTGACGGGACACCGGGAGCATGCCGCAACCGACCGCATGCCGGTGCCAATGCAGCCTGTCGGCCCGCCGGCGGCAACCGTCAAGCCCGTTTGATACAAATCAAGGTGCTTTCCGAGAGCGTTCTTTTAGACTTCCCCCACAGCCTGCCCATACCGGAATACCCCCTATGCCTGCTCCGATCAAATGGGATACCAACCTGATCCGTCGCTACGATCAGGCGGGTCCGCGCTATACCTCATACCCCACGGCAGTGCAGTTCCAGCCTGGCGTGGGCTCCTTCAAGCTGCTCAACGCACTGCGCGAAAGCCGCCAGGCCAAGCGTCCGCTGTCGATCTACATACACATCCCGTTCTGCGCCCACGTCTGCTATTACTGCGCCTGCAACAAGGTCATCACCAAGGATCGCGGCCGCGCCCAGCCCTACCTCGAGCGGCTGGAAAAGGAAATCGACATCATCAGCCGTCACCTTTCGCCACAACAGCAGGTCGAGCAACTGCATCTGGGCGGCGGCACACCGACCTTCCTCAGTCACGGTGAACTGCAGCAGTTGATGGAGCTCCTCCGTCAGCGCTTCAATTTTGCCGAGAAAGGCGACTTCAGCATCGAGATCGATCCTCGGGAAGCGGATTGGTCGACCATGGGACTGCTCCGCGAGCTGGGCTTCAACCGCATCAGTCTCGGTGTGCAGGATCTCGACCCCGGCGTCCAGCGCGCAGTGAACCGTCTGCAGAGCCTGGAGGAAACCAGCGCCATCGTCGAGGCCGCCCGGACCCTGGGGTTCCGCTCGATCAACGTCGATCTCATCTATGGCCTGCCCAGGCAGACGCCGGAAACCTTCGCCCGTACCGTCGAAGAGATCATCGCCCTGCAACCCGACCGGTTGTCGGTATTCAATTACGCCCACCTGCCGGAGCGCTTCAAGCCGCAGCGGCGAATCAGCGCTGCCGACCTGCCGGCACCCGCCGACAAGCTGACCATGCTGCACAACAGCATCGAGCAACTCGCCGCCGCCGGCTACCAGTACATCGGCATGGATCACTTCGCCCTCCCCGACGACGAGCTGTCGATTGCCCAGGAAGATGGCAGGCTGCAACGCAACTTCCAGGGCTACACCACGCACGGTCATTGCGACCTGATCGGGCTGGGCGTTTCCTCCATCAGCCAGATCGGCGATCTCTACAGCCAGAACGAGAGCGACATCGACACCTACCAGAGTCGCCTCGACAACGATCAGCTGCCGACCGCCCGCGGCCTGCAATGCAATGGCGACGACCGGATTCGCCGCGCGGTCATCCAGAAGCTCATCTGCGACTTCCAGCTGGAATTCACCAGCATCGAGCAACAGTTCGGCATTGTCTTCCGGGACTACTTCGCAGATGTCTGGCCTCAATTGCAGAGCATGACTCGCGACGGACTGATCGATCTGACTCCGCAAGGCATCGAGGTCCTGCCTGCCGGACGCCTGCTCGTTCGCTCGATCTGCATGCTTTTCGACTATTATCTGGTCGAACACAATCGCCAGCGCTTCTCCCGTATCATCTGACTCGCAGCGCGCCGGAAAGCCATGCAGACCTTCCGGCGCGGTGCCTCGAAGATGAGGGTTTCTCCGGGTTAAGACTTTTTGTCAGTTGACTGAAGCCTGGGGTATTATCCTCCGTCAAAGCGCATCACAAGTAAGAGAAAGTTGCTTATGTCGGATAAATCCAAGGTACGCCCCGTGCATCATATCCGCTGTCAGGAGTGCAGTCTGGCGGCCTTGTGCCTACCGATTTCGCTCAACTTCGAGGATATCGACGCCTTGAACGAAATCGTCAAGCGCGGCAAGCCGATCAAAAAGGGCGAATTCCTCTTTCGCCAAGGTGATGCCTTCGGCTCGGTGTTCGCCGTACGCTCGGGCTCTCTCAAGACCTTCAGCGTCAGCGACAATGGCGAGGAGCAGATCACCGGCTTCCACCTGCCCAGCGAACTCGTCGGTCTTTCCGGCATGGACAGCGACAGCTGCCCGGTTTCCGCACAGGCACTGGAAACCACCTCGGTCTGCGAGATCCCCTTCGAGCGGCTGGACGAGCTCGCCCTGCAGCTGCCCCAGCTGCGGCGACAGCTGATGCGGGTCATGAGCCGTGAAATCCGCGACGACCAGCAGATGATGCTGCTGCTGTCGAAGAAAACTGCCGACGAGCGCATTGCCACCTTCCTGATCAACCTGTCCTCGCGTTTCCGGGCACGCGGCTTCTCTGCCAACCACTTCCGCTTGGCAATGTCGCGCAACGAGATCGGCAATTATCTGGGCCTGGCCGTTGAAACCGTGTCCCGCGTGTTCAGCCGCTTCCAGCAGAACGAGCTGATTGCCGCCGAAGGCAAGGAAGTGACCATCCTCAACCCCGTCGAACTATGCTCCCTGGCAGGCGGCAACATGGAAGCCTGACCTGCGTCGGGCGCCATCAGAAGGCGCCCCGCTTCAGCCCCTTTGCAGCAGCGACTTGAGCGCATTGGGGCCCCTCCCTCACCGCAACGCTACCGTCTTCGCCACCAAGGCGTACCTCTCTCCGACCCAGCAGACAACTCGCAGCCGAGATGCTCTCCGCCGCGTACTGGGGACATTTCCTGCACGCTGCGACCGCAGCCTGCGCATATGCGCAGGCGAAGGCCATTATTTCGCCCTTATGACACCCCCTACCAAAGACTTAGGGGCACGTCAGTACCAAAAAGTCAATACAAGACATTTTTGTTAAATATCATATACTTATAACACTCGATCGCCCTGCCTTCCCCCTCCGCAAGACCTCTCCCAAGCAGCAAAAACGGGCAGGCTTCATTGACCTGCGTCAATTGGTCACTACCGACCAACAGTGAATCTTGATTTATTTGACCTGGATCAACGGTCGCCTTCCCCCGTCGACCGTTGGCCATCCAGCCTTTTGGAGCTGCCCACATGTCTCAACCATCCAAATCTTCGCCTTGGCGTATTCCTCTGGTTCGGGAGCTCGTTGTCATCCTGACGATCAAGCTGAGCGTAATTCTCGGTATCAAGGCACTTTGGTTCACAGAACCGACGGTGCCTGAAAACGGTACCGAGAAAGTCAGCGAGCGACTGTTTGGCAGTGTGGCAGCACAAGATCAATCCCCGACCGAGGAGAGTCCCTGATGATCTCGGAATCCGTCGTAGACCTATCGCGTCTGCAGTTCGCCATGACGGCGCTGTATCACTTCCTATTCGTACCATTGACCCTAGGGATGACTTTCCTGCTCGCCATCATGGAGTCGGTCTATGTAATGACCGGCAAGCAGGTCTACAAGGACATGGTGAAGTTCTGGGGCAAGTTGTTCGGTATCAACTTCGCTCTCGGCGTCACCACCGGTTTGACCATGGAATTCCAGTTCGGCACCAACTGGGCCTACTACTCCCACTACGTGGGTGACATCTTCGGTGCGCCGCTGGCCATCGAGGGTCTGATGGCCTTCTTCCTGGAGTCCACCTTCATCGGCCTGTTCTTCTTCGGCTGGGATCGCCTGTCGAAAGTGCAGCACCTGGCGGTGACCTGGCTGGTGGCACTCGGCTCCAACCTGTCGGCCCTGTGGATTCTGGTGGCCAACGGCTGGATGCAGCATCCGGTTGGCGCGGAGTTCAACTTCGAAACCATGCGGATGGAACTGGTGGACTTCGGTGCCCTGCTCCTCAACCCGGTCGCCCAGGTCAAGTTCGTTCACACCGTCGCTTCCGGCTATGTAACCGGCGCCGTGTTCGTACTGGCCATCTCCAGCTACTACCTGCTGAAAAAACGCGATCTGGGCTTTGCACGTCGTTCCTTCGCCATCGCCTCCGCCTTCGGTATGGCCTCCATTCTCTCGGTAATCGTGCTCGGTGACGAATCCGGCTACGAAGTCGGCGAAGTGCAGAAGACCAAGCTTGCCGCCATCGAAGCCGAATGGGAAACCCATCCTGCACCGGCCAGCTTCACCCTGTTCGGCTTCCCGAACGAGGAAGAGCAGCGCACCGACTTTGCGGTCCGGATTCCCTTCGCCCTGGGTATCATCGCCACTCGCTCGCTGGATGAGCAGGTCACTGGTATCAAGGATCTGGTCATCGAGAGCGAAGCCCGCATCCGCAACGGCATGATTGCCTACGGCCTGCTGGAAGAAATCCGTGCCGGCGACAAGAGCCCGGAAAAGATCGCAGCCTTCAACGAAGTCAAGGATGATCTCGGCTACGGTCTGCTGCTGAAGAAGTACACCCCGAACGTGGTCGATGCCTCCGAAGAGCAGATCAAGCAAGCTGCCAAGGACACCATTCCCCACGTGCCCAGCATGTTCTGGAGCTTCCGCGCCATGGTCGGCTCCGGCTTTGTGATGCTTGTTCTGTTCGCCTGCGCCTTCTGGGCCTCGGCTCGCAAGAACGAGGAATCCAAGCCTTGGCTGCTCAAGTTCGCCCTGTACAGCCTGCCGCTGCCGTGGATTGCCACCCAGACCGGCTGGTTTGTGGCCGAGCATGGCCGCCAGCCCTGGACCATCGGTGGCGTCCTGCCCACCCACCTCTCCGCCTCCAGCCTGACTAGTGCTGATCTCTGGGGCTCGCTGCTGGCTCTGATCGCGTTCTACACCCTGCTGCTGGTAGTCGAGATGTATCTGATGATCCGCTTTGCTCGCCTTGGCCCGTCCAGCCTGCATACCGGCCGCTATCACTTCGAGCAGCTCGAGCAGTCGGCTCACAAGCATGCCAGCCCGAGCCAGACGGAACCCCAACAACCAGTCAGCGCCTAAGGAAAACGCCATGTTTGATTACGAAACACTGAAATTGATCTGGTGGGGCTTGATCGGTGTGCTGCTGATCGGCTTCGCCCTGACCGATGGCTTCGACATGGGCGCGATGGCGATCATGCCCTTCGTCGCCAAGACCGACAACGAGCGCCGCGTCGCGATCAACACCATCGCCCCCCACTGGGACGGCAACCAGGTGTGGTTCATCACCGCCGGTGGCGCCCTGTTCGCCGCCTGGCCGCTGGTCTACGCCACGGCCTTCTCCGGCATGTACTGGGCCCTGCTGCTGGTGCTCTTCGGTCTGTTCTGCCGCCCGGTAGGCTTCGACTACCGCAGCAAGCTGGAAAACAAGAAGTGGCGCGACATCTGGGACTGGGCTCTGTTCGCCGGTGGCGCACTGCCCGCCCTGCTGTTCGGGGTAGCGTTCGGCAACCTGTTCCTGGGCCTGCCGTTCCGCTTCGACGAGACGATGCGCTCCCACTTCGAAGGCTCCTTCTTCTCCCTGCTGCACCCCTTCGCCCTGCTGGCCGGCATCGTGAGCCTGAGCATGCTCAGCGCCCACGGCGGTTCCTGGCTGATGCTGCGCACCGAAGGCGAACTGTACGAGCGCTCCTGCAAGGCTACCCGCCTGTGCGCGCTGGTGTTCCTGGGCGGCTTCTTCATCTGCGGCATCTGGCTGCTGCTGGGCATCGACGGCATGAATCTGGTCGACAACTTCGATCCCAACGCGGCTCTGAATCCGCTGACCAAGCAGGTCACCCTGGATAACAGCGGCTGGCAGGCCAACTATGTACGCTACCCCCTCACCCAGTTCGCTCCGCTGCTGGGCCTGGTTGGCGGCGCGCTGGCCCTGATGGGCGCGCAGACCAAGCGCAATGGCATGGCCTTCCTGGGCACCAGCCTGGCGATCGTCGGCGCCATCCTCACCGCAGGCTTCGCCCTGTTCCCGTTCGTGATGCCGTCGGCCATCGACCCGGTCTCCAGCCTGACCGTGTGGGATGCCGTGTCCAGCCACAAGACTCTGGGGATCATGCTGATCGCCGCGATCATCTTCGTGCCGATCATCCTGGGCTACACCCTGTGGTGCTACTGGCGCATGTGGGGCAAGCTGAACGACCAGACCATCGAGGCCAACCCTCACGGCCTGTACTGATTGAAACCGGCGCGGACCCTGTCCGCGCCATCCCCATCGAGTTCGCCCGCCCCATGGCGGGCCTAGGAGGCAACATGTGGTACTTCAGTTGGATTCTCGGCATCCTGCTGGCCTGTGGCTTCGGAGTCATCAACGCCCTGTGGCTGGAAACCACCATGAAAATGGATGAGGGTCCGGCGGGTGACGAGTGAAAAGCAGCTCCTGCAGCGACGCCCGCTCCGCATCCTGTCGCTGCTTCTGGCCACGCCGATCACGCTGATATTTCTGATTCATCCATCGCTGATCGTCGATCCCGAGGCCGGGTACAGCCACAGCATGCTGATGCTGGTAATGCTGGGGATCTCCAGCGGCTTCATTCACGGTGTCGGCTTCGATCCGCGCGGCCTGGTCTGGCGCATCCTGTTCCACCCCGTGGGTGGCTGGGTGCTGATGGGGTTGGGTTACGCGATTCTGTACCAGGTGCAGATGGGTTGATGCCCTGCCAGGAAGGCCCCGCGAGGGGCCTTTCGCTTTTCCCCTTCCCCCGTCCTCTCCTGCCATCGAATCACTCGGCGCACAACCAGGCTCACAGGCTGATCGGCTTGCGTCCGGCCAGAGCGTGACTCAGAGTGCCGCCATCCACCAGTTCCAGCTCGCCGCCCAGCGGCACGCCATGGGCGATGCGGGAAACCATGACACCTCCGGACGCCAGCATCTGGGCGATATAATGGGCCGTGGCCTCGCCCTCCACCGTCGGGTTGGTGGCGATGATCACCTCTGCGAAGACTCCCAGCTCGATCCGCATCAACAGCTCGGGAATACCGATGGCTTCCGGACCGAGACCATCCAGGGGAGACAGATGCCCCTTGAGCACGAAGTAGCGGCCCCGATAACCGGTCTGCTCGATGGCGAACACGTCCATCGGTCCCTGCACCACACAGAGCAGGGAATCGTCGCGATGCGGATCGGCGCATTGCGGGCAGAGTTCGTCCTCGCTCAGGGTACGGCACTGTCGGCAGTGACCGACACGCTCGAGCGCCTGGGTGAGCGTCTGGGCCAGACGCACGCCGCCACTGCGATCGCGCTCGAGCAGATGCAGGGCCATGCGCTGGGCGGTTTTCTGCCCCACACCGGGAAGGATGCGCAGGGCGTCGATGAGTTGTCGGATCAGCGGACTGAAGCTCATGGGCGAACGGACCGGAGGGCAGGACAGCAGGATAGATCGCACGCAAGAACGGCGACCAGTCGGCACCCTCCCCCGCAAGCGGGAGGGGCCGGCGCGGGAAAAACCCGGGAAATGCTTAGAGCGGCATCTTGAAGCCGGGCGGCAAGCCCATGCCGGCGGTCATCCCGGCCATCTTTTCCTGATTGTTCTGCTCGATCTTGCGTACCGCATCGTTGACGGCAGCGGCGATCAGGTCCTCGAGAACCTCCTTGTCCTCCTGCATCAGGCTATCGTCCAGGGTTACGCGCCGGACATCGTGACGCCCCGTCATCACCACGCTCACCAGGCCGGCCCCGGACTGACCGGTCACCTCGGCGTTGGCCAGCTCTTCCTGCATCTTCTGCATCTTTTCCTGCATCAGCTGGGCCTGCTTCATCAGGCCGGCCATGCCACCTTTCATCATGGGAATCACCTCAGGTATTCAGGGGTTCGATGGTGCCGTCGCGGATCACCGCGGCGAACTGTTGAATCAACTGCCGGATCAGGGGATCGTCCTGAATGGACGCCTCGGCCTGGCGCTGGCGCTCGGCCCTTCGCCGTGCCGCCGCCTGGGCTGGAGTTTCCTGCTCCGGCTTGCGCAATTCGATGTCCAGCTTGAGCGTACGCCCATGATGCTGGTTCAAAGCCTCGTTCAGGCGCCGCTGCTGGGTACTGTTGAACAGTGCGGCCTGCGCCGGATCCAGATGCAGCACCCAATGGTCGCCTTCGGCCTTCACCAGGGTACAGTTGGCTGCGATGTTGGCTGTCATGCCGGCCAGTCTCAGGCGCTGGAAAAGTTCGAGCCATTCGGCCGCAAGGCCGGTGGCCGGCGCTACCGCGGGCTCGGCTTCGGGCTCCGGCTTCGCCGGAAGCGGCTCCTCGACGGGAAAGGCATCGAGGTAGGCGTAGGCCTCGACATCCACCTCCTCGGCATCCACTTCATAATAGTCATCGTCCGCCGGAGGAGGCTCTTCCCCCGTGACCGGCGCAGGCATCCTTTCCGGCGCGCGATCGGCGGCAGGAGCCGTTGACCTCTCGCACGCCAAGGAGGCTCGAGCCGGCGGACTCGGCTGATCCGATACGGCACTTTCGGGAGCCCTCTCCGTTTTCTCCGCCACAGGCGCAGTGGCCATGCCACCGACCAGCATCGCAGCCGACTTCGAGACGAGAGCGCCGGCAGCCTGCGAAGGCTCCTCCCATGGCAGATCGGGAGCTCCGGCAGGCAACCTTGGCTCTGGCGGCGATACAGGCTCGATCGGTTCGGCAAACGCCGGAGCAGCCATGGCCGAACTTTCGCCCGATACAGCCGCGGAGACGGCAGGCGACTGTGCAGAGTCAGTCTCTGCCACAGGATCGGATGGGGAATCAGCCGTGGCCGAGCGGATTCCCTGATCCTTTAGCGGCCTGCCGGGCGCTCCGCCGACATCCGCCGGACGGAACGCCAGCATGCGCAGCAGCACCATCTCGAAACCACCGCGCGGGTCCGGCGCCAGCGGCAGATCGCGACGGCCGATCAGGCCCATCTGGTAATAGAATTGCACATCTTCGGCCGGCAGCGCCTGGGCGAGGGCCAGCACCCGCTCGCGGTCGCCCTGGCCGTTGTCCACCGCCTCCGGCAGCGCCTGGGCAATGGCCACCCGATGCAGCACGTTGAGCAGCTCCGCCAGCACACCGCTCCAGTCCGGCCCCTGCTCGGCCAACTGGCGCACCGCTTCGAGCATGGCCCGGGCATCGCCCTCCAGCAGCGCCTGCAGCACACCATAGACCTGACCGTGATCGAGGGTTCCGAGCATGGCTCGCACATCGGCGGCGAGCACCCTGCCCTCGCCGAAGGCGATGGCCTGATCGGTCAGGCTCATGGCATCGCGCATCGAACCGTCGGCAGCACGACCGAGCAACCAGAGGGCATCCGACTCGAAGGGAATGCCTTCCGCGCCAAGCACGTGGGTCAGGTGCTCGACCACCCGCTCTGGCGGCATACTCTTCAGAGCGAACTGCAGACAGCGAGACAGGATGGTGACAGGCAGCTTCTGCGGATCGGTGGTCGCCAGCAGGAACTTGACGTGAGGCGGTGGCTCCTCGAGGGTCTTCAGCAGCGCGTTGAACGAGTGGCTGGAAAGCATGTGCACTTCGTCGATCAGGTAGACCTTGAAGCGTCCACGGCTTGGCGCGTACTGCACGTTGTCGAGCAGCTCGCGGGTGTCCTCCACCTTGGTGCGGCTGGCAGCATCGACCTCGATGAGATCGACGAAACGCCCCTCGTCGATTTCACGGCAGACCGAACATTGTCCGCAGGGGATAGAGCTGATGCCGGTCTCGCAATTCAGGCACTTGGCGATGATCCGCGCGATCGTGGTCTTGCCCACCCCGCGGGTGCCGGTGAACAGATAGGCATGGTGCAGGCGCTGACTGTCGAGGGCATTGATCAGTGCCTTGAGCACATGGGTCTGGCCGACCATTTCTCGGAACGAGCGGGGACGCCATTTACGTGCAAGAACCTGATAACTCATCGATACCATCGCAGCTGAACAAGCGGAGAGCGGCAATGCTAGCGGAGCAGAATGCAAATTGCATCCGCCCTGCAGGCACACCAGCCAGGACTCGGGGCAAGCCCAAGGCGCATCTCGGCCTTGCCTGAAATGCTTGGACTTGTGAAAGGACGCAAACCGACCCGAGGCTTTATCGCGGCGCGATCAGGCGCAATCTCGAGCATCGCCCGAGCCCGGAAGAGGTGCATCGGCAAGTGCCGAGCAGCCATCTGTCTACCCACATGTCTCATATGTGGAGCACCCATGTCCACCGAGACACTCGACTGTTTCAAATATGAAACACCCCTGCCCGAGGCCACCTCACCCCAAGTGCAAAGCCGCAGCCCAGGTAGCGTCATAGAGCGATCGGTGCGGGAAGGCAGGCAGTTGGAAGGATTATTGCTTCAAACAGGTAAACGCCGCTGCCTCTGGAGGTAAATGCCATGGGTATTCAATGGGCTTTCTGGTCAATCGTTTTTCTGGTGTCCATTGTCGGCGTGATCTGGCAGGGCACATACAAGGGCCGCTAGCTCGGAATCGGCCAATGCGCTCCTGGTAGCTGTCCCGGGTCTGCACCCCGACTCGCTGCCAGAGCGGAGCTTTCGATCATGAAGGCAGCCACCCAGCTCTTTATATTTCGCGGAAAGGATGGAAGCTTCACCGACCCGACATCATCTGGCTGTATCAATGCCAGCCCACCTCCCCGGCAGCCTCCTTTTCCGCCTGAAAACGGCAACTTGTTAGCAGAATTCCCTGTTTCCCGATATGAACTTCAACTCGATGGGCAGGGTCTGGTTTTCTAGTAGGTGCGTGCTTTGTTCTTTGCTCGATCTGCTCCAGCCCTCTTCGGAGGGCTTTTTTATGGTTCTTCGCAGAGTCCTGGGGAAGCGAGGATTGACAGTCAGGGAAGCAGGTAAATTGGCAGCCGCCAAACTCACCAACCGCTGCCCCCTGCTGTCTCCGGAAAACCCGGGGCGGTTCACTGATGCCAGATGGCCAGCCAGAGGCTTTTGCGCAGGCTTATATCAGCAATTGACTGTCTCCAAACGTTTTCTTTGCACGTGACAGTTGTAAATTGCGAGTAAGCCAGTAGAATTATCCGACCCACCGAGCTGGTGGGTTTCGTTATGGTGGTCCTGCCGGTCCCCCCGCAACGAGCAGCCGTGAACCCGGTCAGGCCCGGAAGGGAGCAGCCGTAGCGGTGACCTTGTGTGCCGGGGTGTGGCTGGTGGGGCCATCTCCAATCTCTAATTCGTTGATTTTCTAAAGAATTTTCTGCCAGAAGCCCAGAGTGTGACAGCGTTTAGGTACACCAAAGTGATGTATCTTCGTTAGGCTGTATCGTGCTCGTTTTCTTTCCAAGCCCCTCTGAACCGTCCCGGCTTTCCCGGAGGCTCCAACTCTTGAGAGGATGGAGCCATGAAGACAGCAACGAAGTATTCCCCGGAAGTCCGCGAGCGAGCGGTTCGTTTGGTGCTGGAGCATCAAGACGGACATGACTTGGAGTGGGCGGCGATCTGCTCAATTGCAGCCAAGATTGGTTGTACGGCCGAAACGCTGCGCCGCTGGGTGCGCTCAGGCTGAGCGCGGCAATGGCAAAGCGCGAAGGCCAGACCATCAGCGAACGCGAGCGGATCAAGGCACCGGAACGTGAGGTGCGTGAGCTGCGCCAGGCCAACGAGATCTTGCACAAGGCGTCGGCGTATTTTTTTGCCCAGGCGGAGTTCGACCGCCGCTTCAAGCCATGAAAGCATTCATCGACGAGCATCGTGCGGTTTATGGAGTCGAGCTGATCTGCCGGGTACTGCCGATCGCTCCATCGACCTACTACACCCATGCGCGTTGCCAGGCTGCCCCCGAGCGGCGTTCCCCGCGAGCACAGCGTGACGAGGTGCTGAGCGGGCATATCCAACGGATCTGGGAGGAGAATTTCCAGGCCTATGGCGTGCGCAAGGTCTGGCGGCAGCTCCAGCGCGAAGGCGTAGTGGCGGCCCGCTGCACGGTGGAACGGCTGATGCGGCGACTGGGTCTGCAAGGTGTCGTATGCGGCAAGCCGCTCAAGACCACGATCAGCGACAAGGCCAACCCATGCCCGCAGGATAAGGTCAATCGCCAGTTCCGCGCCGAGCGGCCAAACGCGCTCTGGGTGTCGGACTTCACCTCGTCAGCACTTGGCAGGGCTTCGTCTATGTGGCCTTTGTCATCGACGTATTCGCCCGGCGTAACGTCGGCTGGCGGGTGTCCAGTTCGGCCCGTACCGACTTCGTGCTCGATGCCCTGGAGCAAGCGCTGTACGCCTGCCGCCCCGTCAATCAGGGTGGGCTCATTCGCCACAGCGACCGGGGCGTGCAGTACGTCTCGATCCGCTATACCGAACGCCTGGTCGAAGCTGGGGTCGAGCCCTCGGTGGGCAGCGTAGGCGACGCCTATGACAATGCCTTGGCCGAGACCATCAATGGCCTGTACAAGGCCGAGGTGATCCATCGCCGTTCCTGGCAGAATCGAGAGGCAGTGGAGTTGGCGACGCTGGAGTGGGTGGACTGGTTCAATCACCGACGGCTGCTGGAGCCCATCGGCAACATGCCACCCGCCGAAGCCGAAGCCCTTTATTATCGACAACTTACCGAGTCGGCCCAAGCGGCATGATTCACACCAAAGAGCCTCCAGAGATCCCGGGGCGATTCAGTGCACACCGTAGCCCACACGCGGGAGAGAAGCGTCAGCGATAATCCCCGGCCCGCCAGCGCGCCAGCCAGGCGAGGCTGTCGCGGGTTGCACCGGCCGGACGGTACTCGGCACCGAGCCAGCCTCGATAGCCGCTTTCCCGCAGGGCAGCCAGCGACGCGGTGAAATCCACCTGGCCACTGCCCGGCTCGCCCCGCCCCGGACAATCGGCGAACTGCACATGGCCGATGCGCCCGGCCAGGCGGGCGATGCAGGCCGGGATATCCAGTCCCTGGCGGGCCATGTGATAGAGATCCAGCTGGGCCAGGCAATTGGGGTGATCCACGCGACGCAGCAGGGTATCCAGTTGGTCGGCGGTGTTGATCAAAAAGCCCGGCATGTCCAGCGGGTTGATCGCCTCGCAGACCACGGTGATTCCCAGCACCGAGAAGGCCTCGGCGGCCCTGGCCAGATTCGACTCGAGAGTCGCCAGGGCCTGCTCCGGGGCCACACCCCCGGCCAGGCAGCCCGGCAGGACGTTGACGCAGTCCGGCCGGACCATCGCGGCATAGCTCAGCGCCAGCTCCAGCGCGGCGTCGAACTCCGCCTGGCGCTGCGGCACCGCGGCCAGGCCGGGGCCGCCCTGCAGAAGATCGGCGGCCGGCAGGTTGATCAGTACCAATGGCAGCCCGGCGCGCTCCAATTCTTCCTTCAGGCGGATGGCCGGGATCTCGTAGGGAAACTGGATTTCCACGCCGTCGAAGCCCGCCGCGGCAGCGGCCACGATGCGCTCGATCAGCGGTTTTTCGCTGAACAGCAGGGAAAGGTTGGCGGCGATCTGCATGCTTCTGCTCCTCTGGTCGAGCCCCAATCATGGTGGCTTACGTTTTTTTCACTCTATGCTGTTTACCATCGGACGATCCAACAACCGCCCCGTGGTCCCCTCATTCGCCACCGAGACGCTTCTGATGCCATCCAATCTGCTTGACAGCCGGGCCCTGAAGGGCCAACGAGGATTCCGCCGGATTCTCAACGCCACCAGCTATTCGCTCGCCGGCCTCAAGGCCGCCTTCGTCGGCGAGGCTGCCTTCCGCCAGCTGGTGATGCTGAACCTGCTGCTGATTCCCGTCGCCTGCCTGCTCGACGTGAGCCGGGTCGAGCGCGCCCTGCTGATCGCCGTGGTGCTGCTGGCGCCGATCGTCGAGCTGCTCAACTCGGCCATCGAAGCCACCGTCGACCGCATCTCGCTGGAACTGCACCCCCTCTCCAAGCGGGCCAAGGACATGGGCAGTGCGGCCCAGTTGCTGGCGCTGGTGCTGATCGCCGCGGTCTGGGCGACCATCCTGCTGTCATAGCCGCTCGGAGAGCAGCTCCATAAGGCCCGGCGAGACGCCTGGATATCTTCTGGTGGAAAATCGCTGCGCGAGTTTTCCACGGGGTGGCCATCCACCGTACACGCTGACTCGGATTCCGTAGGGTGGGTAACCGCGCAGCGTTACCCACCGCAAGGACGGCGCCATAGCCATTGCGGTCACCTACCGCTCAACATGCCTCCAGAGATCCTCCAGAGCCGTGGCATGGCACTCGCCAATCAGCCATGTGCTTCCTCTATAATCCGCCCGCCTTTTTTCCGCTATTGAACCGGAGAACCCCATGCTCAAGCGTACCCTGGCGCTCGCCGCCGGCTTTGCCCTGTCCCTGTCCAGCGTTCTTTCCCAGGCTGCCGACGTGCTCAACGTCTCGGCGATTCCCGATGAGGCGCCCACCGAGCTGCTGCGCAAGTTCAAGCCGCTCGGCGCCTATCTGGAGAAGGAGCTGGGCATGCCGGTGAAGTTCGTGCCGGTGGCCGACTATGCCGCCGTGGTCGAGGCGCTGGCCGCCGATCGCGTGGACCTGGCCTGGCTGGGCGGCTTCACCTTCGTGCAGACCCGCCTGAAGACCGGCAACGCCATTCCGCTGGTGCAGCGCGAGCAGGACGAGAAGTTCACCAGCAAGTTCATCAGCGCCGACGCCAACGTGAAGTCCCTGCAGGACCTCAAGGGCAAGACCTTCGCCTTCGGCTCGGTGTCCTCCACTTCCGGCAGCCTGATGCCGCGCTATTTCATGCTCAAGGACGGCATCAAGCCGGAAGCGTTCTTCAGCCGCGTGGCCTACTCCGGCGCCCATGACGCCACCGTCGCCTGGGTACAGTCCGGCAAGGTCGACGCCGGTGTGCTCAACGCCTCGGTCTGGGACAAGCTGGTCGCTGCCGGCAAGGTCGATACCGACAAGGTCAAGGTGTTCGCCACCACCCCGACCTACTACGACTACAACTGGACGGTGCGCGGCAGCCTTGATCCCGAGCTGACCGCGAAGATCAAGAAGGCCTTCCTCGCCCTCGACCCGGCCAAGCCGGAGCACAAGGAGATCCTCGACCTGCAGGCGGCCAGCCGCTTCATCGAGACCAAGCCGGAGAACTACCAGGGCATCGAGGAAGCGGCACGCGCCGCCGGCCTGCTGAAGTGACCCTGAACCTGTCCGGCGTGGGGCTGACCCACGCCAACGGCCAGGTTGCACTGAGCGATGTCGAGCTGAAAGTCGCCCCCGGCGAGCGGGTGGCGATCATCGGGCCGTCCGGTGCCGGCAAGACCAGCCTGCTGCGCCTGCTCGCCACTGCCCAGAAACCCACCGCCGGCCGTCTCGAGATACTCGGTGCCGATCCCTGGCGCCTGTCCGCCGCAGCCCGGCAACGGCTGCGCGCGCGCATCGGCCTGATCCATCAGGCGCCGCCCCTGCCTCCGCGCCAGCGGGTGGTCACCGCGGTGCTGGCCGGCAAGCTCGGCCAGTGGTCCCTGGGCAGGAGCCTGCTCAACCTGCTGCATCCGCTGGATACCGCCGGCGCCGCTGCAGCCCTGGCGCGTCTGGACCTGGCCGAGAAGCTGTTCGAGCACTGCGACCAGCTTTCCGGCGGCCAGCTGCAGCGGGTCGGCATCGCCCGCGTGCTCTATCAGGAGCCGGAGCTGATCCTCGCCGACGAGCCGGTTTCGGCCATGGACCCGGTGCTCGCCGGACACACCCTCGGCGTGTTGAGCGAGGAGGCCGCCCGCCGCGGCATCACCCTGCTCGCCAGCCTGCATGCCGTGGATCTGGCGCTGGCGCATTTCCCGCGCATCCTCGGCGTGCGCGCCGGGCGCCTGGTCTTCGACCGCCCGGCCGCCGCCCTCGGCCGGGCCGAGCTGGACGCGCTCTACGCCAACGAACAGCTGCAGCCGCCGGCTGCACCGCCGGCTCTGCCCCACGTACTGCACATACCCCGATGCTGACCCGCGCTGCCTCCCGCGATCCCGCCGCCCTGCCGCGCCTGTTGCTCGGTCTGCTCGCGCTGGCCCTGTTGTGGCCGGGGCTGTCGCTCAGCGAGCTGGACCTGGGCGTGCTGCTGCACGGCGACAACGTGGCCACCATGGGTACTTTCGTCGCCGCCTTCTGGCCGCCGGAACACGGCCACGAGTTTCTCGAACTGCTCGGCCGGGCAACCCTGGAAACCCTGGCCATCGCCACCGCCGGCATGAGCCTGGCGCTGCTCGTCGCCCTGCCCGCCGCGCTGCTCGCCAGCCGCGCCCTGTCGCTTTCGGCGGTGCATCGCAGTGGCCGGCCGGCCTGGTGGGGTGCCCTGCTGCGCTGGCCGGTGCGCGGCCTGCTGATCGTCCTGCGCAGCGTGCCGGAGATCGTCTGGGCGCTGCTCTTCGTGCGCGCCGTGGGGCTCGGCCCGAGCGCCGGGGTGCTGGCCATCGCCATCACCTATGCCGGCATGCTCGGCAAGGTCTACGCCGAGATCTTCGAGTCGGTCGACCCGCGCCCGGTGCGCGCCCTGCTCGGCAGCGGCAGTCCGCGGCTGGTCGCCTTCCTCTATGGCATCCTGCCCAACGCCGCGGCGGAGATGCTCTCCTACACCGTCTACCGCTGGGAATGCGCGATCCGCGCCTCGGTGGTGATGGGCTTCGTCGGCGCCGGCGGGCTCGGCCAGCAGATCGACCTGTCGATGCGCATGTTCGCCGGCGGCGAGGTGGCCAGCATGCTGCTGACCTTCCTCCTGCTGGTGCTGCTGGCCGACCAGCTGAGTCGCCTGCTGCGCGGGAGGCTGACATGAGGCGTACGGGCAACGTCCTCCTGCTGCTGGGCCTGCTGGCGGCCGTCGCGGCCTCCTTCGCCTGGCTGGAGATCGACCTGGGGACGCTGTTCGGCGCGGACAGCCTGCGGCAGATGGGCGACTACGCCGGCGGCTTCCTGCGCCCCGACTTCTCCCCGGCACACCTGCTGGCCATTGGTCAGGGTGCCCTCGAGACCCTGGCCATGTCGGCCATCGGCACCCTGCTCGCCGCCGGCCTCGGCCTGCTGCTGGCGCTCCCGGCCAGCGGACGCTGCGGGCTGCTGGCGACCAGCGCCGCGCGCCTGCTGCTCAATGCACTGCGGGCGATTCCGGAGCTGGTGTGGGCTGCGCTGATGGTGCTGGCTGCCGGCCTCGGGCCGAATGCCGGCACCCTGGCGCTGGCCCTGCACACCGCCGGGGTGCTCGGCCGGCTGTTCGCCGAGGCCCTGGAAAACACCCCGGGCGAGCCGGCCGAAGCCGTGCGCCTGGCCGGCGGCGGGCGCATCGCGGCGTTCTGCTACGGAACCCTGCCGGGAGTCTGGCCGCAACTCCTGGCCTACTCGCTGTACCGCTGGGAAAACAACATCCGCATGGCCAGCGTGCTGGGCTTCGTCGGCGCCGGCGGGCTGGGACAGATGCTCTACCTGAGCCTCAGCCTGTTCCAGGAGGCCCAGGCCGCCACGGTGATCCTCGCCATGCTGCTGCTGGTGCTTGGGGTCGACGCGCTGAGCGGCTGGGGGCGCCAGCGCTGGGTGCAGGCATAGCTTGACGGCTCAGTGGTGCCCCGGCGCCCCGCTGCGCTCCTGCACCAGTACCCAGGGCGCCACCACCACAGCCCAGAGTTCGGGGTCGCGGGCGAGCAGATCCTCGGCGCGGCTCTCCTCCAGCTTCGCCAGCTGGCCGCCGGTCAACCAGGCGGCCACACTGGCCTGATCGTCCTCGGCGACGGCCAGCGCCACCGCCACCAGATCCACCTCGCCGGCGACCCAGAGCAGCGCGCCACGGGCGAAGAACGGCTGCAGTTCTTCCCAAGTGATCCGCGCCGTTTCGCCGAGCAGTTTGACGTAGAGGGGGTTGGTCGTGTCTGTCATGAAGGATTCACCGGTTGGAAGGGCCGCCATCATAACGGTGTGACGGGACCAGGCAAGTGTCGGTCGGCAAGGTTTCCAAGCGGCGAAGCGTGACTTTACACTGTAACGCAACGCCTGGCAGAAGGGCCCGCTGCAGAGCGGCCCCCCGCAACGACAGAACAACGAGGAGCAGTATGCACAAGGCTACCCGACACCTTTCCCGACTGTTCGCCGCCCTGGCGCTGGCCGGAACCGCACTCCATGCAGCCGCCGCCGAGCCGGTCCGCATCGCCCTGGCCGGGCCGGTCACCGGGCCCGTGGCGCAATACGGCGACATGCAGTTCATCGGCGCGAAACTGGCCATCGAACGGATCAACGAGGCCGGCGGGGTGAACGGCCAGCTCCTCGAGGGCAGCGTCTACGACGACGCCTGCGATCCCAAGCAGGCCGTCGCGGTGGCCAACAAGATCGTCAACGACGGCATCGCCTTCGTCGTCGGCCACCTGTGCTCCAGCTCGACCCAGCCCGCGGCGGACATCTACGAGGACGAGGGCGTGCTGATGATCACCCCGGCCGCTACCAGCCCGCAGATCACCGCCCAGGGCCACCAACTGATCTTCCGCACCATCGGCCTGGACAGCCTGCAGGGGCCGACCGCGGGCAAGTTCATCGCCGAGCGGATCAAGCCCAAGCGCGTCGCGGTGCTGCACGACAAGCAGCAGTACGGCGAAGGCATCGCCAGCGCGGTCAGGAAGACCCTGCAGGAGCGCGGTGTCGAGGTGGCCCTGTTCGAGGGCATCAACGCCGGCGACAAGGACTTCTCGGCGATGATCGCCAAGCTCAAGCAGGCCGGCGTCGATTTCGTCTACTACGGCGGCTACCACCCGGAGCTCGGCCTGCTGCTGCGCCAGTCCGCGGAAAGGGGCCTGAAGGTGCGCTTCATGGGACCGGAGGGGGTCGGCAACAAGGAACTTTCCGCCATTGCCGGGAACGCATCCGAAGGACTGCTGCTCACCCTGCCGCGCGCCTTCGACCAGGACCCGCGCAACCAGCCGCTGGTCGAGGCTCTCAAGGCCAAGAACCGGGACCCCAGCGGCCCCTTCGTGTTTCCCGCCTATGCCGCCGTGCAACTGATCGCCCAGGGCATCGAGAAAGCCGGCAGCGACGACCCCGAGGCGGTCGCCGAGGCCCTGCGCGGCAACAGCTTCGATACGGTGACCGGCACCCTGGCCTTCGATGCCAAGGGCGATCTGAAAGACTTCGGCTTCGAGGTCTACGAGTGGCATCGGGACGGGAGCAAGACGCCGGTCGAGTAGGTCGAGAGCCCAGCTCGTCTGCGAAAGCGGCACCTGCGGTGCCGTTGGTGGGTTACGGCCGTTGGCCTAACCCACCCTACGACTCCCAAGGCCGCAAAAACCGACGAGCGAGTGTGTCTGCGCCTGCCGCGGGCTTCGAGGAACCAGGCAATGCCCGAGCTCTACCACTACCTGCAACAACTGGTGAACGGCCTGACGGTCGGCAGCACCTACGCGCTGATCGCCATTGGCTATACCATGGTCTACGGCATCATCGGCATGATCAACTTCGCCCACGGCGAGGTGTACATGATCGCCTCCTACGTGGCCTTCATCGCCATCGCCGGGCTGTCGATGCTCGGTCTGGACCAATTGCCGCTGCTGATGGCCGTCGCCTTCGCCGCGAGCATCGTGGTCGCCAGCGCCTACGGCTACTCCATCGAGCGAATCGCCTACCGCCCCCTGCGCGGCAGCAACCGACTGATTCCGCTGATTTCGGCGATCGGCATGTCGATCTTCCTGCAGAACGAGGTACTGCTGTCCCAGGGCTCCCGCGACAAGGCGATCCCCAGCCTGCTGCCGGGCAACTTCGTCATCGGCGAAAGCGCCATGCACGGCGTGGTGATCTCCTGGACGCAGATCCTCATCTTCGCCGTCACCCTGCTGGTCATGCTCGCCCTCAGCCTGTTCATCTCCCGCTCGCGTCTCGGCCGCGCCTGCCGTGCCTGTGCCGAGGACCTGAAGATGGCCAGTCTGCTGGGCATCGATACCCACCGCATCATCGCCTTGACCTTCGTCATCGGCGCCGCCCTGGCTGCGGTGGCCGCGGTGCTGCTGGGCCTGCAGTACGGGGTGATCAACCCGCAGCAGGGCTTTCTCGCCGGGATCAAGGCATTCACCGCCGCGGTGCTCGGCGGCATCGGCAGCATCCCCGGAGCCATGCTCGGCGGCCTGCTGCTGGGCGTCGCCGAGGCTTTCGGCGCCGACCTGTTCGGCGATCCGTACAAGGATGTGGTGGCCTTCGGCCTGCTGGTGCTGGTGCTGCTGTTCCGCCCGACCGGCATCCTCGGCCGTCCGGAGGTGGAGAAGGTATGAGCCCCCGATTGAAGACCGCCCTGTTCAGCGCCCTGCTGGTGCTCGCCGTAGCCTGGCCGGTGCTGGGACTCAAGCTGACCACCGTGGGCATCCGCCTGGAAGTGCACAATGCCAGCCCGGCGGTGCTCTGGAGCATCGCCGCCGCGGCCGTCGGCATGTTCTGCTGGCAGCTCGGCCGCGACCGACTGGCCGCCCTCTGGGGCGAAGCACCGCAGCTTCCCGGCATGCCGGGCCGGGTGAAGAACCTCCTCAGCCTGCCCTCGACCCAGCGCTGGGGTGTGCTCGCCCTGCTGGTTCCGGCCCTGATCTGGCCGTTCTTCGCCTCCCGCGGCGCCGTGGATCTGGCCACCCTGATCCTCATCTACGTCATGCTGGGACTCGGCCTGAACATCGTGGTCGGCCTCGCCGGCCTGCTCGACCTCGGCTACGTGGGCTTCTACGCGATCGGCGCCTATACCTACGCCCTGCTCTCGCAGTACTTCGACCTTGGCTTCTGGACCTGCCTGCCGATCGCCGGGGCGATGGCCGCGCTGTTCGGCTTTCTGCTCGGCTTTCCGGTACTGCGCCTGCGCGGCGATTACCTGGCCATCGTCACCCTGGGCTTCGGCGAAATCATCCGCCTCCTGCTGCGCAACCTCACCGAACTCACCGGTGGCCCCAACGGCATCGGCGGCATCGACAGGCCCACTTTCTTCGGCCTGACCTTCGAGCGCCGCGCCCCGGAGGGCCTGCAGACCTTCCACGGCTTCGTCGGCCTGCCCTACGACTCGGCGCACAAGGTGATCTTCCTCTACCTGATCGCCCTCGCGCTGGTACTGCTCACCCTGTTCGTCATCAACCGCCTGCTGCGCATGCCGATCGGCCGCGCCTGGGAGGCCCTGCGCGAGGACGAGATCGCCTGCCGCGCCCTGGGCCTCAACCCCACCGCCATCAAGCTCTCGGCCTTCACCCTGGGCGCCTGCTTCGCCGGATTCGCCGGCAGCTTCTTCGCCGCCCGCCAGGGGCTGGTGACGCCGGAATCCTTCACCTTCATCGAGTCGGCGGTGATCCTCGCCATCGTCGTGCTGGGCGGCATGGGCTCGCAGCTGGGGGTGATCCTCGCCGCAGTGGTGATGATTCTGCTGCCCGAACTGATGCGCGAGTTCAGCGAGTACCGCATGCTGCTGTTCGGCGCCCTGCTGGTGCTGATGATGGTCTGGCGGCCGCAGGGCCTGTTGCCCATGCAGCGCCCGCACCTGGAGCTCAAGCGATGAGCGCCCTGCTCGAGGTGCGCGACCTGGCCATGCGCTTCGGCGGCCTGCTGGCGGTCGACGGCGTGAACCTCTGCCTCGGCGAACGGCAGGTGCTGTCGATGATCGGCCCCAACGGCGCCGGCAAGACCACGGTGTTCAACTGCCTGACCGGCTTCTACAGGCCCAGCGGCGGAGAGATCCTCCTCGACGGCGAGCCGATCCAGGGCTTGCCGGGGCACCGGATCGCCCGCAAGGGGATCGTGCGCACCTTCCAGAACGTCCGCCTGTTCAGGGAGATGACCGCGCTGGAGAACCTGCTGGTGGCCCAGCACCGCCACCTGAACACCAACTTCTTCGCCGGCCTGCTGAAGACCCCGGCCTTCCGCCGCAGCGAACGCCAGGCCCTGGAGTTCGCCCACAGCTGGCTGGAACGGGTCGGGCTGCTGGACTGCGCCAACCGTTCCGCCGGCACCCTCGCCTACGGCCAGCAGCGCCGTCTGGAAATCGCCCGCTGCATGATGACCCGTCCGCGCCTGCTGATGCTCGACGAGCCGGCCGCCGGCCTCAACCCGCGGGAAACCGCGGACCTCAAGGCGCTGATCGGCCTCTTGCGCGAGGAACACGGCCTCGGCGTGCTCTTGATCGAGCACGACATGCCGCTGGTGATGGGCATTTCCGACCGGATCGTCGTCATCAACCAGGGCCGCCCGCTGGCCGAGGGCACGCCGGCACAGATCCGCTGTCATCCCGAGGTGATCAAGGCCTATCTGGGGGAAGCCTGATGTTACGGTTCGACGACGTCTCCACCTGCTACGGCAAGATCCAGGCGCTCCACGGGGTGAGCCTGGAGGTCCGCGAGGGCGAAATCGTCACCCTGATCGGCGCCAACGGCGCCGGCAAGTCGACCCTGCTGATGACCCTCTGCGGCACGCCGCGGGCCAGCGCCGGAAGTATCCGCTACCGCGGCGAGGAACTGGTCGGCCAGGACACCAGCGCGATCATGCGCAAGGGCATCGCCGTGGTCCCGGAGGGCCGGCGCATCTTCGCCCGTCTGACGGTGGAGGAAAACCTCGCCATGGGCGGCTTCTTCACCGCCCAGGACGCCTTCGAGGAACAGCTCGAGCGGGTACTGGAGCTCTTCCCGCGGTTGAGGGAGCGCTATGCCCAGCGCGGCGGCACCTTGTCCGGCGGCGAGCAGCAGATGCTCGCCATCGGCCGCGCGCTGATGAGCCGGCCGCGCCTGCTGCTGCTCGACGAACCCTCCCTGGGCCTGGCGCCGCTGGTCATCCAGCAGATCTTCGCAATCATCGAGCAGTTGCGCGCGGAAGGCGTGACGGTCTTTCTGGTCGAGCAGAACGCCAACCAGGCGCTGAAGCTGGCCGACCGCGGCTACGTGCTGGAGAACGGGCGGATCGTCATGCACGGCACGGGCGAGGAACTGCTCGGCGATGCGCGGGTATGCGAGGCCTACCTGGGCAGTTGAGCCCTATCGCCCGGGTAGATGGCCGAGATCGATCGGCTCTCCGGGGCGTAACCCCAGCTTGTGGCGGATATCCTCGAACATCGCGTCGTATTCGTCGTGCTCGCGCAGGATCGGGCCGAAGCGCGGATGCAAACCGTTGCGCACGGCGACCCGGGTCAGCTCGTTCATGAAGTCGAAGGCCATGTCGCGGGGCAGCTCGCACTCCTCCGAAAAGGCCTTGCCGTCGACCGCGCCGTCCATGCGCATGTGCAGCACCTGGCCCTTTTCCGGCAGGTCGCGCACCTCGTAATGCACGTCGTAGACGAAGGTCTGCGGGTCGGACTTGTCCGGCAGATGCTCGCGATGCAGGTGACCCGGCTTGAACATGGGAGCCTCCTCGCAGGGGGTAAGACCGAACAACGTAGAGCCCCCGGTCCGCAATCGGCGGGGTGCAGCCTGCGCTCAGTGTAGACAGCGGAGGCTGCCCATCTCCTGCGTGTCGTCGCTTGGCACAGTATCGTCGGGCTTGAGATCGGCGGCCCCTCTGGTTAACGTGAGCCCCCTTTCAGGAGACCGCCGATGCGCCTTGTCCGTCCCCTCTTGTACTGCCTTCTGCCATTGTTCACCGGTTGCCAGCTGTTCGCCGGAGAAAGCCAGGCCCCTGCGGGCGGGCAAGTCCGCCTGCACGGCGAGCTGAGCATGCGCGACGGCGATCTGCTGCTGCGCCCGTGCGACGAGCAACGCCGCTTCGTGCTGATCGATGCCGGCGACCTCGGTCTGGCCGAGGACATACGCGGACTTCAGGGGGGCGGCAACGAGCCGCTGTTCGCCGACCTGCGCGGCAGCCTCGGCTCCAGCGACAAGTCCGGCGTGGATGGGCGTTTCGAGGCGAGCCGGCTCTATCGCCTGGAACTAGGCGGGCAGAGCTGCAAGGATCCGGACTTCCGCCGCATGATCCTGCGCGCCGCGGGCAATGAGCCCTTCTGGAGCGTCAGCGTCGGCAGCCGGGGCCTGCTGCTGCAGCGCCCCGACCAGCCTCCCCTGGCCCTGCCCTATCTGGAGGAACAGCTGCCCGGCGGCAGCCTCAACCTGACCAGCGAGGCCGACGGCCGGCGCCTGGAGCTCTGGGTAGCGCCGCAACGCTGCGTCGACTCCATGAGCGGCGCGATCCGCCACCTGAGCGCCGAGCTGCGCCTCGATGGCCAGGTGCAGCGCGGCTGCGCCTATGTCGGCGGCAGCCGCGAGAACTGAGTCACCAGGGCTTGCCGCGGGTCCGCTCGGTCAGCGGCAGCTTCTTCTGCATCGCCGCCTTGGCCAGCATGTGCGCGCTGACCGGCGCGGTGATGAACAGGAACAGGGTGAGCAGCAGTTCATGCAGGCTCGGCCCTTCCGGCCGCCCAGCGAAGAACAGCATCGAGGCGATCACCATGCCGCCCACGCCCAGGGTGGTGGCCTTGGTCGGGCCGTGCAGGCGGGTGTAGAAATCCGGCAGACGGTACAGGCCGATGGCGCCGATCAGGGCGAACAGGCTGCCGAGGACCAGGAACAGGCTGACCAGCGCTTCGATCCAGAATGGCATGAATGACAAACTCCTCAGTCGATGATATCGCCGCGCAGCAGGTACTTGCCGGCCGCCACGGTACCGACGAAGCCCATCACTGCGATCAGCAGCGCCGCCTCGAAGAACAGGTCCGACGCCAACCAGATGCCGAACAGCACGATCAGCGCCAGGGCGTTGATATACAGGGTGTCCAGGGCCAGGATGCGGTCCGGCAGGCTCGGCCCCTTGATCAGGCGAACCAGGTTGAGGGCCAGCGCCAGGCCGATGACCACCAGGCAGAAGGGAATCACGTAGGCGAGCATTCGAAGATCTCCAGCAGGGGCGCCTCGTAGCGGCGCTTCACCTCGGCAGCCAGCTGTCCGGGCTCCGGCGCATCCAGGGCGTGCAGCAGCAGGGTCCGGCGATCCGCGCTGAGATCGGCGGACACCGTGCCCGGCGTCAGGGAAATGATGCTGGTCAGCACCGCCAGGACGAACCCGTCCTCGATGGCCATGGGCACCTCGACGAAGGCCGGGTTCAGCCGCTCCTTCGGCCCCAGCACCAGCTTCGCCACGGCCAGGTTGGCGATGAGGATGTCGCCGAACACCTTGAGCACGAACCGGATCAGTTGCAGCGGCCGGCGCACCCGCGGCACCCGGATCAGGAAATCGCGGCAGAGCAGCGGGATCGCCCAACCGAGAAAGGCCCCCAGCAGCAGGTGGCCGAGGCTCAGGGTGTTCACCAGCATCAGCCAGATGATCGCCAGCAACAGGCTCAGGGCCGGATGCGGCAAGCCGCGCATTGCCTTCATGCAGCACCTCCCATGCCGATCTGCAGATAGGGCGAAAGATCCAGCAGTTGGCGCGCCGTGGCCTGCACGTAGGCCTGCAGCGGCGCAGCCGCCAGAACCATCAGCAGGCTGCCGAGCAGCAGGCCGGCGCAGGCCAGGATGCGCAGGCGGTCGGCCGCCCCCTCGGCCACCGGCGCCCCGGAGGTGCGCCAGAACAGGGTGCTGCCGGAGCGGCTGAGGGCGATCAGCAGCCCCAGGCCGCCGACCAGCAGCACCGACCACATCAGCAGCGCCGGGGAGCCGGTCGGTACCGCACGCAGCAGCATCAGCTTGCCGAGGAAGCCGGACAGCGGCGGCAGACCGGCCACCGATATCGCCGCGAAGAAGAACAGCCCGCCGAGCAGAGTCGGCTGGCGCAGGGTGGGCCCGTGCTGCAGCTCGCCGCCCAGCTCGCCGCGCTGGCGGGCGATCAGATCGGCGAGGAGGAACAGGCCACCGCTGACCAGGGTGCTGTGCAACAGGTAATAGAGCGCGGCAGCGAAGCCCTCGGCGGTGCCCAGGGCGATGCCGACCAGCAGGGTGCCGACCGATACCACCACCAGGTAGGCCAGCTGTGTCTGCAGGCTGCGCGCCGCCAGGGCACCGAACACCCCGGCAGCGAGGGTCATGGCGGCCAGCGGCCAGAGCCAGGGCTGCGCCAGATCGGCCAGTTCGCCGGCCTCGCTGCCGAAGATCAGCGTGAATACCCGCAGGATGGCGTACAGCCCGACCTTGGTCATGATCGCGAAGAGCGCCGCCACCGGTGCGCTGGCGGCGGCATAGGCGCGCGGCAGCCAGAAGTACAGCGGCAGAACCGCCGCCTTGAGGCCGAACACCAGCAGCAGCAGGTAGCCGGCAGCCGCCAGCAGCGGCGTCTGCGTCGCATCGGCGCTGGCCACCTGGCGGGCCAGATCGGCCATGTTCAGGGTCCCGGTCAGGCCGTAGAGGGTGCCCACGCCGATCAGGAAGAACGACGAACCGAGCAGGTTGAGCAGCACGTAATGCATGCCGGCCCGTACCCGCGCGGCGCCGTTGCCGTGCATCAGCAGTGCATAGGAGGCGATCAGCAGGATCTCGAAGAACACGAACAGGTTGAACAGGTCGGCGGTCAGGAAGGCGCCGTTGATGCCGAGCAGTTGGAACTGGAACAGGGCGTGGAAGTTCGGCCCCCGCTCGTCGTCGCCGCGCACCGCGTAGAGCACCGCGAACCCGGCCAGCAGGGCGGTGACCAGCAGCATCAGCGCGCTCAGCCGGTCGAGCAGCAGGATGATCCCGAAAGGCGGCGCCCAGTCGCCCAGCGCATAGATGCGCAACTGGTCGTCCCCGGCCAGGACCAGCAGCCAGACGGAGAGCGGCAGCAACGCCCAGGTGGCGAGCAGGGACAGCCGGCGCTGCATGCTGCGCCCCAGGCGATGGCCGAGCAGCAGCAGGCTGCCGGCGAACAGCGGCAGGAGGATCGGCAGGATCGGTGCGTGCATCATTGGTCCGGCTCCCGTCCGTCCACGTGGTCGCTATGCACTTCGCCCAGGCCGCGCAGGGCCAGCACCACCACGAAGGCGGTCATGGCGAAGCCGATGACGATGGCGGTGAGCACCAGGGCCTGCGGCAGGGGATCGCCGTACTCGGCGCTCTTGCCGAGCACCGGCGCCACGCCGGTGCGCAGACGACCCATGGCGAAGAGGAACAGGTTCACCGCATAGGAAATCAGGGTCAGTCCCATCACCACCGGGAAGATCCGCGCGCGCAGCAGCAGGTACACGCCGCTGGCGGTCAGCACGCCGAGGGTGATGGCGAACAGCGCTTCCATCTCAAAGCACCTCCTTGCTCGCCTCGTCCCGACTGACGTGGCCGATGTTGGACAGGATCAGCAGGGTCGCGCCGACCACCACCAGATAGACCCCCAGATCGAAGAGCATCGCCGTGGCCAGCTCGAACTCGCCGACCAGGGGCAGGCTGAAATGACCGAACGCCGAAGTCAGGAAGGGTCGCTCGAAGACCCAGCTGCCCAGCCCGGTGAGGGCGGCGATCAGCACCCCGGCACCGGCCATGGCGTGATAGCTGAAACGCAGGCGGGCCTGGGACCAGGACACGCCGAGGGCGATGTACTGCAGGATGAGGGCCACCGCAGTGATCAGTCCGGCGATGAACCCGCCGCCCGGCAGGTTGTGACCGCGCAGGAAGATGAACACCGAGATCAGCAGCGCCAGGGGCAGCAGGGCGCGCGCCAGTTGGTCGAGGATCAGCGGATGCGGATCGGCGGACCACGGCCGGCCCCGCAGGTCGAGTTGCGGGTGCGGCAGGCGCAGACCGTGCAGCAGGGCGAAGACGCCCACCGCGGCGATGGCCAGCACACTGATCTCGCCCAGGGTATCGAAGCCGCGGAAATCCACCAGGATCACGTTGACCACGTTGGAGCCACCGCCGCCGGTCAGGCTGTTCGCCAGGAAGAAGTCGGCAATGCTCTCGTAGGGGCGCGTCAGCACCGCGTAGGCGAGCAGCGACACCAGGACGCCGCTGCCGGCCGCCAGCAGCAGGTCGCGAACCACCCGCAGGCTGCCCGATTCGGCCGGAGAACGCTCGGGCAGGAAGAACAGCGCGAGCAGCAGCAGGATGATGGTCACCACCTCGACCGACAGCTGGGTCAGCGCCAGATCGGGCGCCGAGTAGCGGGCAAAGGCCAGGGCTACCATCAGCCCGGTGCCGCTGAGGATCATCAGGGCGACCAGGTGGTTGCGATGGAACACCGCGCTGAGCAGGGCGGTCAGGGCCAGTGCGGCGAGGCCCAGCACGGTGATGCCGTCCATCGGGCTCAGCGCCACGGGGCCGTCGACATCGGCCAGCGGCGCCAGGGCGAACACCGCCAGCAGCAGGGCGCTGCCCAGCATCAGACCCAGGTAGCGCTGCAGCGAGCCGTTCTCCAGCAGCTCGGTCAGATCGCGGGAGAAGTCCACCAGCACGCCGACGCAGCGGCGGAAGATACCTTGCGCGTCCAGGCTCGGCAGGCCCTCGTACCAGCGGAACAACGGCTGCCGCAGGCTATAGACCAGCACCCCGCCGAACAGGGCGACGGCGCTCATCGCCAGGGGCAGGTTGAAGCCATGCCAGATCGCCAGGCTGTATGTCGGCAGCTCTCCACCGAGGCTGGCCGAGGCCGCAACGGCCAGCAGCGGTGCCACGGCCCAGCCCGGCACCATGCCCACCAGCAGGCAGAGGAATACCAGCACCTCGACCGGAATCTTCATGTAGCGCGGCGGCTCGTGCGGCTTCGGCTTGGGCAGATCGATCGGCTCGCCGTTGAAGAACACGTCGTGGATGAAGCGCAGCGAATAGGCCACCGAAAACACCCCGGCGATGGTCGCGGCGACCGGCAGCAGCCAGTGGAAGCTGCCCAGCAGGTTCTGCTGGAGTGTCTCGCTGAAGAACATCTCCTTGCTCAGGAAGCCATTGAGCAGGGGCACCCCGGCCATCGCAGCACTGGCCACCATGGCCAGGGTGGCGGTGTGCGGCATGTATTTCCACATGCCGTTGACGCGCCGCATGTCGCGGCTGCCGGTTTCGTGGTCGATGATGCCCGCGGCCATGAACAGCGAGGCCTTGAAGGTGGCGTGGTTGATGATGTGGAACACCGCCGCCACGGTCGCCAGGTCCGAGTTGAGTCCGAACAGCAGGGTGATCAGGCCCAGGTGGCTGATGGTCGAATAGGCGAGCAGACCCTTGAGGTCGTGCTGGAACAGCGCCGTCACCGCCCCCAGCAGCAGGGTCGTCAGACCGCTCAGGCTGACCAGATAAAACCACCAGTCGCTGCCCGAGAGCACCGGATACAGGCGGGCCAGGAGAAAGACCCCGGCCTTCACCATGGTCGCCGAGTGCAGATAGGCCGACACCGGAGTGGGTGCGGCCATCGCCTGCGGCAGCCAGAAATGGAAGGGGAACTGGGCCGATTTGGTGAACACGCCGAGCAGCACCAGAATCAGGGTCAGCGGATAGAGGGCATGGGCCCTGACCCTGTCGCCGGCAGCGAGCACCTCGCTCAGCTCGAAGCTGCCGACGATGTGGCCGATCAGCAGCACCCCGGCGAGCAGCGCCAGCCCGCCCCCGCCGGTCACGGTCAGGGCCATGCGTGCACCGCGGCGGGCATCGGAGCGGTGGTGCCAGAAGCTGATCAGGAGGAACGAGGAGAGACTGGTCAGCTCCCAGAACATCAGCATCAGCAGCAGGTTTTCCGACAGTACCAGCCCCAGCATGGCGCCCATGAACAGCAGCAGGAAGGCGAAGAAACGCCCCATCGGCTCGTGCTTGGCCAGGTAGTAGCGGGCATAGACGATGACCAGAATGCCGATGCCGAGAATCAGCAGGGCGAAGAGAAAACCAAGGCCGTCCAGACGCAGGCTGAGGTTCAGACCCAGCTCCGGCAGCCAGGGGATACTGGTTTCGATGAGCGTCCCGGAGAACACTGTCGCGCTTTGGGAAAACAGCAGGATCAGTCCCAGCAGCGGAACCAGCGCAGCGGCTGCCGCGCACAGCGAGCGCCCACGGCCATC
Organism: Azotobacter salinestris; assembly: GCF_009363155.1. Lineage (NCBI taxonomy): Bacteria > Pseudomonadati > Pseudomonadota > Gammaproteobacteria > Pseudomonadales > Pseudomonadaceae > Azotobacter > Azotobacter salinestris. Next base: position 4,474,530 of record NZ_CP045302.1, on the reverse strand, counting down.
CGCCAGCAGAGGCAGGCAGGCGCCGAGAAAGGGCAAGGCAATGATCAACGCAAGCGTCATCGGCACGTCCTTTTCATAGTTCCGACTTGCAACCGGTTCCTTGATGCCAGGGATTCGTGGCGAACATGGCGTCGCGCGCCCGCGCCAGGTCTCTTCCGATTGCCAGCCCCGAACGAAACTGGTTGAACCGATTATCCATATCTATCGGTTAACCGTCATGAATTGAATTATTTTGTAAAAAGGAAAATTGGAATCTTCACTACAGGCATGAATCAAGCATGGCTGGCACAGATATGGCACAGGGGAAAGGCACCAGACAAGCTATCCGGAAGTCGGCAGGCGCGAACCAGCCTGCCGCCTTCCGGGGAGACGATCGCTCGCGAGGACAGCGCGAGGCTCAGTGGGCGACGCGGCTGGTGCCGTTGACGGTCAGGATGCGCACCCGCTCACCGACGCGGAACACCTCGTTCGGCTGCACCGCCTGCACATAGGCACGCATGCTGCCATCGTCCTCGCGCACGGTGATCTCGACACCCTGGGTGCGGGTGATTCCCTCTTCCGCCGCGGCACCGAGCATGCCGCCGGCCACTGCGCCGATCACCGCAGCCACGGCGCTACCACGGCCCTCGCCCACTCCGCTGCCGGCCACGCCGCCGACGATGGTGCCGGCACCGGCACCGATGGGAGTCTTGGTGCCCTCGATGCGCACCGGCCGCAGCGACACGATGGTGCCCATGCGCACGGTCTGGACGGTACGCGCTTCCCCGCGCGAATAGGCCTCGCCGGTCAGGCTGGAGGCACAGCCGCCGAGGGCCAGCGCCACGGCAGTGAAAGAGGCGAACAACAGTACGGGCTTGCGCATTGCACTTACTCCACATGAGTCATGCCAATTATTAAATCCCCGCCTCCGCCCCTTGTCACGGCGCGTTCATGCCGCTTCCCGGCACCGCCCGGATATCCAGCGGTACGCCCCCACTTCCCGCCCCTGGGCGGATCGGCTAGGGTGGCGGCCAGGAGGACTGCCATGGACTATTTCATCATCTTCATCACCACTGTGACCGGGCTGTACTTTCACTGGTGGCTGTATGTGCGCATCAAGCGCTGGATGGACCGCGATCTGGCGCTGTCCCTCGCCAGTCGGGACGCAGCCAGGCGCGACTACATGCTGGAGCGCCTCGACGAGGCCAGGAGAGAGGGTGTCAAGCGTCGCGATCTGGCGCAGTGGCTAGAACGCGCAGCGGCCGATTATCCCGCCTCCTGAGCATGCGGGCCGGTCTTGCACAGAGGCGCTCCCGGGCGAGCGCCCCGTCGTGGGATCGATCTAGGGCGCCAAGCGTTCGCGCACCCAGCCGCCCTTCTCCAGGCGGTAATTGAGGCGGTCGTGAAGACGACTGGCACGCCCCTGCCAGAATTCAATGCGCTCGGGCAGCAGGCGATAGCCGCCCCAATGTCCGGGGCAGTGCGGCGCCTGATCGAGAAAGCGCTGCTCGGTCAGCGCCAGCAGCTCTTCCAGCTCCACGCGGTCGCGGATCACCTGGCTCTGCGGCGAAGCCCAGGCACCGAGACGGCTGCCCAGGGGACGTACCTGGAAGTAGGCGTCGGACTCCTGTGGCGTGACCTTCTCGACCTGTCCCTCGATGCGCACCTGACGCTCCAGAGTCGGCCAGAAGAAGGTCATGGCGGCGAACGGTCGCGCCTTCAGCTGCTGGCCCTTGGCGCTGTCGTAGTTGCTGAAGAAGGTGAAGCCACGCTCGTCCAGACCCTTCAGCAGCAGCACCCGGCAATGGGGCCGCCCGCTGGCGTCCACGGTGGCCAGACTCATGGCATTGGGCTCGACCGGCAGTTGCTCGGTCTTCATCGCCTCGGCGAACCACTGATGGAACAGGGAAAAGGGTTCGAGCGGGGCATCTGCCTCGCAAAGGCCGGAGCGGGTATAGTCACGGCGCATGTCGGCCAGCGTCTGGGGCATGGCGGGTTCCTTCGAATGGATTGCAGTCGACCAAAGTCTAACCAGACCGCTATCACTTCGCTTGATCTGAAGCAACCACCCGAACCCCTGGCGTACCGTACTGGGCCAGCACGGCAGACAGGCTGCCGCGGGTGGTCAGGAACATCTCCACGCGGCGGTTGTGGGAGCGACCGTTCTTGCTGGCGTTGCTGGAACGCGGAATGTCGGCGCCCACCCCCTTGTACATCAGACGGTCATGGTGCAGGCCGCTCATACGGAAGATCGACGCCATGGACTGCGCCCGTTCCTGGCTCAACTTGCGGGTCAGATCGGTCGAGCCGCTGCTGTCGCCATGCCCCAGCAGCAGCACGGCCACTTCGCGGTCCTGCGCCACCAGCTTGGCCACCCGGCTGAGCGGCCCCAGGGTCGCCACCAGCAGCATGCTCGGCCGGTCGGGGTTGAACGAGCTGTCCACCGGGGCCGTCACGACCAGCAGATCGCCACGACGCTCCACCTCGAACTGGCTGCCCTTGACGGCTTCGCGCACGCTCGCCTCGTGGCTGGCCACCCAGGCCCGACTTGCCCTGGAGTCGAAACCGGCCGCCGATGAGCCGGACTTGGCGGCCTGAGCGCCGGCACGTTCCTGCTTGCCGGAAGAGCTGCAGGCGGCGATGGCCATGCAGAGGATCAGGGTGCTGCTTTTAATGAGAAGTTTCATCGACAGGTCCCGTCGTAAAGAAAAGTGCCAAGGGAGATGAGGCATCACAGGCAGCATGGCGGTAGCAGGCCTCAAGATCGAATTTTGAGTCTGGCCGCAACCCCACTGCAGGCAAGGCATTGCCTTGCCAGACAGACGAGTGGCGTCAACCAAGGCATTCTCCCGCCAGGCGCGCCAGCTTCTGCGCCCGCGGGTCCATCAGTATGTAGGGGCCCAGGCTGTTGGTGACGAAGCCGAAGGCCAGTTCGCGCTCGGGATCGGCGAAGCCACAGGAGCCGCCGGCGCCGGGATGACCGAAGGCCTTGGGGCCGAGGCCGAAGGTGGCATTGGCCAGCTTGGGCTGGTCGAGCATGCAGCCGAGACCGAAACGGGTCGGGGTGAGCAGAGTGCGGTCCTCGCCGCAACTGTGCTCGCGGGTCATTTCATTGAGCAGCTCGGGTGGCAGCAGGCGCCCGTCGAGCAGCCCGGCATAGAAGCCCGCCAGGGCGCGCGCATTGCCATGGCCGTTCGCCGCCGGCTGGTGCATGCGCCGCCACTCGGGCTTGTTGCTGCTGTTCAAAACCGACGGCGGGTTGGTGAAGGCCCGGGTGCTGAGGGCTTCCGGCTCGCTCATCGTGACCTTGAGCAGGCGCTGGGCGGCGGCGTCGCCCAGATTGCCCTTGCCCCGTCCGATATGGGCGACCCGGTGGAATTCGGCATCGTCCAGCCCGACATGGAAATCCAGGCCGAGCGGCCGGGCGATGCGCGCCGCGATCGAGTGGCCGGGCTCGCGGCCGTCGGCGCGTCGCAGCAGTTCGCCGACCAGCCAGCCGAAGGTGATCGGCGCATAGCCATGCCCCTTGTCGTGCGGATTCCACCAGGGCGTCTCGGCAGCCAGTGCCGCGGTCATGGCTTGCCAGTCGTAGAGCGCTTCCGCCGCCAGCGGTGCACGGATCGCCGGCAGTCCAGCCTGATGGCAGAGCAGTTGGCGCAGGGTGATCCGGGCCTTGCCGGCGGCGGCGAACTCGGGCCACAGCCGTGCCACCGGGGCATCGAGGTCCAGCTTGCCTTCCTCCACCAGCTGCAGGGCAGCGACCGCGGCGAAGGGCTTGGTGCAGGAGAACAGGTTGGCGATGGTATCGCTCTGCCAGGCCTCGCTGTCGTCCCGGCCGGCGAGCCCGGCCCAGAGATCCACCACGGTTTCTCCGCCGATCTGGATGCAGAGTGCCGCGCCGCGGGTCTGTCCGTCCTCGAACAGCGCGGCGAACGCGTCCTTCAATGCCTCGAACTTGAGGTCGAAATAGCCTTGAACCTGCACCTTTGTCTCTCCTGGCTGTAAAACCGCTGGTCATTCTCCCAGCCATAGCGGGTTTTTGTGAACTCCTGCACGAAACCGCCGCACCATCCTCACTGTGCCCCGGCCGGCGCCGCGGAGGGAGCGCCGCCCCCTGCCGCCGCCTGCCCGGCGGCAGGCGCAGCCGGCTCGAGGGCCTCGCCCACCTCCAGGTTGGCCTTGCGCACCGCTTCGACGAAGCCGGCGAACGGTCGATCGGTGACACCGACCAGACCGATATGGCCGTTCTCGCCGTCCAGCAGCCGTCCGGTCACCGGCTGGTCGAGATACTGGAACCAGTGCACGCCGACGATCGACGGCTCGGCCAGGGCCCGCTCCAGGAAGTGGGCATAGGCCGGGCCACGCTCCTCTTCCTTGTATACCTCGGCCATGCCGCCCCAGAACGGGCCGCGATCCCGCGAGCCGAAATGGAACTCGCTGACCAGTACCGGCTTGTCCAGCTTGCGCAAAGCCTCGAAGTCATAGCCGTGCTGGGGCTCGCGGGTGTAGAAGTTGAAGCTGAGCACGTCGCAGTACCTGGCACAGGCAGCGACCGCTTCCGGGGTGGAAATGGCAAAGCGACCGCCGAGCAGCAGATGATCGGGCGAATGCCATTTCAGCGATTCGGCGATGGTCTTGAAGTAGGTGTCGGCGAAGAGCTGCTGGAAGCGCTGCAGATCCTCCTCGATGGCCGGATGCTCCGGACTCGGCAGAGGCGCCTCGAAGCCCGGGTCCTCCATCAGTTCCCAGGCGGGCAGTTCGATGCCCCAGGCGGCGGAAAGGCCCTGCTGGTTGCGGTAACGGTCGCGCAGCAGCTTGAGGAAGGCACGCTTGGCGGGCACGTCGGTGGTCTGCCGCAGGGTGCCGTAGGCCAGGGCATAGCGGGCCTTCGGGTCCGTGCCCGGGGCGGCCCAGCTGAGCTCGTTGTCGGCGAAATAGCCGATCACCCAAGGGTCGTTGCGGTGGTCGCGGGTGGCGATGGCGATGGCCCGCTCGGCGGCCATGGCGAAGCGCGGATCGAAGGGGTCGGGCATGCCGCCCCACCAGTCGTGGCCCGTGGAGATGGTGGCATAGTCGCCCCGGATCAGCAGCGGGATCGTGTAGGGCACCCGGCGCATCGCCCCCAGGGCGAGATCGCTCCAGTTGCCGAGGGTGTTGAAGCCCCAGGCCTGCAGGCGGCCCAGGGTGTGCTCGCGCCAGCGCTGGGCATCGAAGAACTGGGCGACGCACGGCGACGCGGCGGCCGGCTGTCCGGCGACCGGCACGCCAGCCTCCGGGACGACCGGCGCATTGGCGGGCGTTTCCTCCGTGGGGGCTGCCGGTGTCGTGCGCTCCGGCTCGGCAACCTGCTCCGCAGGCGGCTTGCAGGTCTGCCCGTAGGTTCGATAGAGATTCGCCCGATAGAAATCGTACCAGCGGCCATGGGCGAACTGCCGGCCGCCGTTGGCGCCGGTGGCCTGGCGGCTGTCCGCGGCGCCATAGAAGGCGCCCAGCGGCCCGTCCTCGCCGGGCAGCGCGAGGAACATCTCCTCGCGCCCCTCCACGTAGGTGCGGCTGTTGCCGGAGGAAACCGTGTTCACGCCGAGGGAAAAGAACGGATGGCCCTCCGGCGTCACCAGGTACCAGCGGCCCTCGTGCCTGGCCACCCGGAAGAAGCCCGTGGCCTCCAGCTGCGGGCCTTTCAACCAGCCGCCGAAGCGATCCAGCCCGGGCCGCTCGGCCAGCCAGCGGCCGAGCTGCGCCCGCTCCTGTTCGGCGGCCGCCTTCAGCTGCTTGTCGCTGCTGACCTTCTCCGGCCAGTTGCCACGGCTGTACTGCCCATGGGCATCGACGATGCCGCGGTACGCGGCCGCCTCGAGATCCTCGCGCACGCCGAAGCGGCCGAGCAGGATGCTCTGCTGCACGTCTGGCCTCTCCAGGGAAAGGCTCACCGCCCGCACCTGGCGCGGATCGATCTCGCCCTCCAGGTTGGTCGCCACGAGCAGGCGCTGGTTGTCATGGGTCCAGGGCATCGGCGGCGCGGCACGCATGCCGTGCGCCCTGGGCGAGCTGGCGCGCAGTGGCAACACCAGGGTCTGCGCCGGACCGGCCGGCAACGCGACAAGCGTCCTGAGCACCTTGCCGTCGGCGCTCTCGATGCTCACCTGCAGGGTCAGTGCCCAGTCCATGGCGTTCTGGATGCGCAGACTGACCGCCCCGGCGGAAGACCAGTCCCAGCTGCCCTGCTGCGGTGTCAGGCGCAGGCTCGGCTGCTCCTGCGGATTGAAGGTGACCCGCCGGAGCACCTCGCCTCCTGCCGTGCTCTCCGCCGTCAGCTGCGGCAGGAAGGCGCCTTCGCCCTTGACCTGCACCACATCGGTGGGACGCACGAAGTTGAACAGCACCTGCTCGTCGGCCGCCCGTGCCGACAGGGGTACCAGGCAACAGGCAAACAGCAGGGGAACCAGGGGACGGATCATCGAGTTCGCTCTCCAGCGGAACGGAGGTGGACAACAGAGTTGGCATGATGCCAGTCGCTCCTGCAGCGGTGAAGCCAAGACATTGACTGGACGGCCTGTTTCAACACCCTTCATGCGCGGGCGTGACTGGATGCGACCGGGATTCGCCCCTGCAGTTCGATCGCAAACGGACACCGGCTGCCGCCCCCGGCGCCCGCTGCGATCAACGGTGATTTGCGGACGGATTCTCTATGCTGGAGAAAGCGGTGTGGAAGACCGGTCGGCACGCCTCCCGCGCGCCCGGGCGCCGATGTCCTTCTCGCCGGCACGTTCCGCCGGTTGCGCCGGGTCAGTGTCGGCCTTGTGCCGCAGGCCTCGGAACAGGAGAAAACCGTGTTCGGTCTGCTGTTCGTCATCGCGCTGGCAGCCTCGGCCGCTCCCTGGGTGACCGGGAAGCTGCAGCAGCGTGCCGGCTGGGTGCTGGCTTTGGCACCGCTGGCGGCGTTCTGCTGGTTCGTCTCCCGTATCCCTGCCGTGGCCGCCGGCAAGACACTGCATGAAAGCCTCGCCTGGGTACCGGCTCTGGGCGTCCGGCTCGCCCTGTATCTGGACGGTCTGTCGCTGCTGTTCGCCCTGCTGATCAGCGGCATCGGTACGCTGATCGTGCTCTATGCCGGCGCCTATCTGTCCCGTCACCAGCATCTCGGCCGCTTCCACGCCTATCTGCTGGCCTTCATGCTGGCGATGCTCGGCCTGGTACTGGCCGACGACATGGTGGCGCTGTTCGTGTTCTGGGAGCTGACCAGCATCGCCTCCTTCCTGCTGATCGGCTTCCTGCACGAGCGGGCGGAGTCGCGTCGTGCCGCCCTGCAGGCGCTGCTGATCACCGGCGCAGGCGGTCTGGCCCTGCTCGCCGGGCTAATCCTGCTCGGCATTGCTGCCGAAGCCTCGCAGTTTTCCACCCTGAAGGCGGCGCAGCTGGAAGGAGATCCCCTGCTGCCGGCGATCATGGCGCTGGTGCTGCTCGGCTGCTTTACCAAGTCGGCGCAGATCCCCTTCCACATCTGGCTGCCCAACGCGATGAACGCACCGACGCCGGTGTCGGCCTACCTGCATTCGGCGACCATGGTCAAGGCCGGCATCTATTTGCTGGCGCGCCTGAATCCGGTGCTCGGCGGCCCCCTTGGCTGGGGGACGGTACTGATTGCCGTGGGTGCGACCACTGCCGTGCTCGGCACCCTGCTGGCGTTCCGCCAGACCGATCTCAAGCGACTGCTGGCCTACACCACGGTCACCGTGCTGGGTCAGCTGACCATGCTGATCGGCACCGATACCGCCCATGGCCTGCAGGCCTTCGTGCTCTATCTGGTGGCCCACTCGCTGTACAAGGGTGCCCTGTTCATGGTGGTGGGCGCCATCGACCAGGGCACCGGCAGCCGTGAGCTGACGCGCCTCGGCGGACTGATCCGCTACATGCCGCTGACCGGCGCGGCCATGGCCCTGGCAGCCTTCTCCAATGCCGGACTGCCGCCATTCTTCGGCTTCATCGCCAAGGAATTCAAATACGCCGGGCTAATGGAGATGGGCCTGGTCGGCTGGGCCGTGGCCCTGGTGATGATCCTCACCAACGCCCTGCTGTTCGCCATCGCCGGCCTGATGTTCATCCGCAGCTTCCTCGGCCCCCCGGGCGACTACCCCAAGGCTCCCCATGAAGTTTCCCTGTCGATGTGGCTGGGGCCGATGCTGCTGGCGCTCGGCGGCTTCCTCCTCGGCGCCTGGAACACCTGGCCGGAAACCTGGCTGGTGAACACGGCCGTGCAGGCGGTGGCGCGCAGCCCGGTAGACGTCAAACTGTACCTCTGGGGTGGCATCACGCCGGCCGTGCTGGCCAGTCTGCTGACCCTGTTGCTGGGGATGCGGTTCTATCGTTCCCGCGAGCGCGTACGGACGCTGCTGGAGCGTGCCGACATGGCCTTGAGCATCAGCGGCGATCTGCTCTGGGATCGCCTGCTCAAGCACCTGTTCCTGATCGCCGGAACCCTCGCCGCGCGCTTTCAGCACGGCTCGCTGCGCCAGCATCTGCTGCTGCTCGCGATGACGGCGCTCGGCACCCTGCTGGCATCCGGCCTGCCGGCTGTCGGCGGGGTGCTGGCCGGGGCGGATTTCTCGCCGCTCTCGCCGCTGGGCCTGGTCGGCTGCCTGCTGGCCCTGGTCGGCGCCGCCGCCACGGCGCTGCTGCCCGGCCGGCTGACCCTGGTGGCGACACTGGCCACCTGCGGCCTGGGCCTGGCGCTGTTCTTCGCCGCCGCCAATGCGCCTGACGTGGCCATGACTCAACTGATGGTGGAAGCCCTCGGCGTGATCTTTCTCGCCCTGGTCTTTCGCAGGATGCCATCCATGCCTCCGAGCGGCGCGCATTCGCCCTGGAAGCGCCGCCTGCACGCCACCGTGGCGATACTCTTCGGCCTGGGCGTGACCTGTGCCCTGCTCCTGACGGTGAGCCTGCCACTGCCGGGCGACCTGGCCGCCTGGTATCTGGCCAGGAGCCAGCCAGAGGGTCACGGGAACAACGTGGTGAACGTGATCCTGGTGGACTTTCGTGCCTATGACACGCTCGGGGAGATCCTCGTGGTGGCGCTGGCCGCCCTGTCCGCGGCAACCCTGCTGGCTGGCGGAGCGGGCACCGGGGAGGGCCGCCGGGGTGAGCCGGAATTCGCCTCGGTGCTGCTGCGCCAGGGCCTTCCGCCCCTGGCCATGCTGCTGATGGGCGTCGCCCTGCTGCTGCTGTGGCGTGGCCACAATCTGCCCGGCGGCGGATTCATCGCCGCGCTGGTGGCGGCTGCCGGCCTGATGCTGCTGTCCCTGACCTTCGGCAGCCACGCGGCCCGTCGCCTGCTGCGGGTCGGCCCGGCACGCCTGATCGGCTGCGGGCTGGCTTGTGCCATGGGAGCGGGAATGCTCGGCCTGGTGGCCGGCGAGGCCTTTCTCGACGGGCTCTGGATCTTTCCCGGCGGTCTGCCGCTGGGCAGCCCCCTGCTGTTCGACCTGGGCGTGTTTCTCACGGTGCTCGGCTCGGCCATGCACATGCAGGAGAGGGTGACGGGAGTGCCGGACTGATGGAATGGATGGCGGCAGTGACCGTCGGCGGCCTCGCCGGCCTTGGCCTGTGGATGCTCCTGGACCGCAATCTCAAGCGCGTGGTGCTGGGCATCGGCGTGCTGGGCAACGCCATCAACCTCGGCGTGTTCACCGCCGGCCGCCTCGCCGGCAACGGTGCGGCCTTCGCGAACGTCGGTGCGGCGGCGGCGAATCCCCTGCCCCAGGCGCTGGTGCTGACCGCCATCGTCATCGGCTTCGGACTGTTCGTGTTCGCCCTGGCCCTGCTCAAGCGCACCCGCGAACTGTATGGCGACCGCTCCACCGATGCGGTCAGTGCCGTCACCGAAGAGCCGGCGCCGGACTGGCAGGCCGGCCAGGAGGAAGAGGAGCCCGGCAGCGAGGAGCAGCGGGAGCCGCGCCCATGAACATCCTGCTGGTCGCCCCCGTGCTGGTGCCGCTGGCCACGCTGCTGCTGGGCATCCTGTTGCGGCCACGGGTCCGGCTGGTGGAGCGACTCAGCATCGGCGGCTGCAGCCTGCTGCTGCTGGTCGGCCTGGCGCTCGTCTGGCAGGCGGCCGGCGATGTGGTGCTGTCCGGGCAACTGGGTGGCTGGCCGGCGCCCTATGGCATCAGCCTGGTGATCGACCGGCTGTCCGCGGCGATGGTCGCCATCAGCGCAACGATCGGCCTGGCTACCGTGGTCTATGGCGTCGGCCACGACTGTCCGCCGCAGGTGATCCGCGACTTCCACCTGTTCGTCCAGGGGCTGCTGTGCGGGATCTGCGGCGCCTTCATCACCGCCGACATCTTCAATCTGTATGTCTGGTTCGAGGTGCTGCTGATCGCCTCGTTCGCCCTCATGGCCCTGGGCGGCGGCAAGCGGCATCTGGCGGGCACCATGAGCTACATGGCGCTGAACCTGTTCGCCACCCTGCTGTTCCTGCTCGCCGCCGGACTGGTCTACGGCACGACCGGAACCCTCAACATGGGCGATCTGGCGCTGCTCGTGCGCGCTGGCGAAACGGCCCCGGGCACCACCGCCGCGCTGTCCCTGATGCTGCTGTCGTTCTCCATCAAGGCCGCACTGTTCCCGGTGTTCGGCTGGCTGCCAGCCACCTATCATGTACCGCTGATGGCCGTTTCGGCGCTGTTCGCCGGTCTCCTGACCAAGGTCGGGGTCTACGCGCTGATCCGCCTGGTGACCCTGCTCTGGCCCGAGTACGGCCCGGCCCATGAAATCCTGCTGTGGATCGCCTGCGCCACCATGCTGGTGGGCGTGCTGGGCGCCGCGGCACAGAGCGAAGTGCGGCGCATCCTGTCCTTTCACATCGTCAGCCAGGTCGGCTACATGATCCTGGGCCTCGCCCTGGCCACGCCCCTGGCCCTGGCCGGAGCGGTGTTCTACCTGATCCACCACATCCTGGTGAAGGCTAACCTGTTCTTCATCGGCGGGCTGGCGGCACGGATCTGCGGTTCGGAACACCTGGCGGGCATGGGCGGGCTCTACGCGCGCCATCCCGGACTGGCCCTGCTGTTCGCCATTCCGGCGCTGTCGCTGGCCGGCATTCCCCCGCTCTCCGGGTTCTGGGCCAAGCTCCTGCTGGTCAGGGCCAGCCTGGAGAGCAGTGTCTGGTGGGCCACAGCCATCGCGCTGGTCACCGGCATCTTCACCCTGCTGTCGATGAACAAGCTCTGGAACGAGGCCTTCCTCAAGGCTCATCCACAGGGCGAGGCAGCGCTGCGGACGGCGGGAGCGCATCGCTGCAACTGGTGGTCCATCGCTGCGCTGGCCCTGCTGACCGTGGCAATCGGCCTGGGCGCCGGGCCGGTGGCCGAGTATGCCAGCGCCGCGGCCGCCCAGTTGGGCGATCCCCAGGCCTATTTCCACCTCCTGCGCACGACGGAAGCACGCTAGATGTTCCTGGCCCACCTTCTGCTGAGCGGCGCCCTCGCCGCACTTGCCGGAGCCGCCCATGTCCCGGGGCTGCTGGCGGCCTTCGTCGCCCTGTACCTGCTGTGCAGGCTGGTCCTTCCTCTGCGGCCCCTGCGCCGCCATGCGCGCAAGGTGGAACGGGGAAGCGCCTTCATCCTCTGGTTCGTCGGTCAGGTGTTTCTCGCCAGCCTGCATGTGGCCAGCCTGGTGCTGGCGCGACGGATCAGGGTGGAGCCGGCGGTGGTGGCCGTGTCCCTGCGCCGCCCCGAAGCGCGTCTGGCAACCCTGCTCGGCTGCCTGCTGACCCTGACGCCCGGCACCATGGCCCTGGAGTACCGGGAAACCGAAGGCACCCTCTTCATCCATGCCCTGGATGTGCGCAACCCGGCTGCCGTGGAAGAGATGCTGCGCGAACTGGAGCGTCGCCTGCTCCACTGGCTGGATGCCGGCAGCGACGGAGAGACGGGATGATCGTGGAGCTGGCCGGTGCCACCTGGGTATTGCCCACGGCCGCCCTGTTGCTGACCATGAGCGCCCTGCTGATCCTCTACCGCCTGCTGCGCGGACCGAGCCGCCCGGACCGGGTGGTGGCCATCGACGCCCTGACGCTGGTGGCGATCGCCGCCATGGCACTGGCCGCCCTGTCCCGAGCCCAGGCGGTGCTGCTCGAGGTCGCGGTGCTGCTGGCTCTGATGTCCTTCATCGGCACCGCCGCCTTCGCCTTTCTGTTCCGTGGGGAGCCGGCCGAGCAGGAGGCGCGCAGCGAGCAGGACAAGAACCCATGAACATCCTGCCCTGGCTGGCCTCGCTGCTGGTCCTCGGCGGAGCGCTGGTTTCGCTGCTCGGCGCCATCGGCGTGCTGCGCCTGCCCGACAGCTACAGCCGCATGCATGCGGCGAGCAAGGCCGGGGTGCTGGGCACGGTGCTGGTCCTGGCCGGCACCGCTGCCGCCAGCCGTGGCCAGATGGCCGGCGAGGCCCTGCTCGGCCTGCTCGTACTGCTGGCCAGCGCGCCTCTGGCCACCCATGCGATCTCCCGCGCTGCGCACCGGGCGCGGATCAGGCCGCAGGTAGGCCCACTCGGCGATGCCCTGGAGCGGGAGCGACGGAAACACGACTAAGCGCCGGCATCACGGCTTGCGGGGAAGCAGCCACGGCGAGCCTCGCCGCGGCGGTGTCAGCCGATCTCCCGGCGGAAGGGCGGAAGCGCATCGAGAATCGCCTTGCCATAGCGCTGGGTCACCACCCGGCGATCCAGCAGGGTGATGGTGCCGCGGTCCTGCTCGGTGCGCAGCAGACGGCCGCAGGCCTGGACCAGGCGCAGCGAGGCGTCGGGCACGGCGATTTCCATGAAGGGGTTGCCGCCGCGGGCCTCGATCCACTCGGCCAGCGCCGCCTCCACCGGATCGTCGGGCACGGCGAAGGGAATCTTGGCGATGACCACGTGCTCGCAGTAGGCCCCGGGCAGATCGACACCCTCGGCGAAGCTGGCCAGGCCGAACAGCACGCTGGACTCGCCGGCGTCGACCCGCGCCTTGTGCCGGTTCAGGGTTTCCTGCTTGGACAGGTTGCCCTGGATCAGCACGCGCCTGCGCCAGTCCCGCTCGAGGCCGTCGAAGACGTCCTGCATCTGCCGGCGCGAGGAGAACAGCACAAGGGCTCCGCGCGCGCCCTCCACCAATTGCGGCAGCTCGCGGACGATGGCGACGGTGTGCGCGGCAGCGTCGCGCGGGTCGGCCTTGAGGTCCGGCACCCGCAGAAGGCCCGCCTCGGCATGGGCGAAGGGGCTGGGCACCACCGCGGTGACGGCGCTCCTTGGCAGCCCGGCGCGCATGCGGAAGCGCTCGAAGCTGTTCAGCGCGGTCAGGGTGGCGGAGGTCACCAGCGCGCCATGGGCGATGCTCCAGAGATGGCGGCGCAGGGTCTCGGCGGCGAGGATCGGACTGGCGTCGACCTCGATGTCGTGCAGGGCACCGCTCTCGGCCAGGGTCAGCCAGCGCGCCATCGGCGGACTGTCCTCGGGATCCTCCGCGGTGAAGGCGGTCCACAGCTGCCAGTTGCCCTCGGCCCGCGCCAGCAGGCTGCCGAACAGCGGATACCATTCCTCTGCCTGGTGGCTGGGCAGGCCCATGCCGGGCTCGCCGTCCATGGCCTCCTTGAGCAGCTCGGTGAGCCGGGTGAAGAGCTCCACCAGCCTGGAGAAGCCCTTCTTCAATTCGAGTCCCAGCTCGCGCAGGTGCTCCGGCACCACTCCGCCGACGAAGCGGTGGCGTGGTCTCTCGCGGCCGTCCATGTCCTCGCCGGCGCGGAAATCGGCCAACTGCTCGCAGGCGGCGAACATGAACTGCTGCTGGGTGCGCAGCTCGCGGGCCAGCTCCGGCACGCCCTCGATCAGCCGTCCGAGCTCGCCGGGCAGCGGATGCTGGGCGAGCAGCCGGGTCAGGTTCTTTTCCACCTGCGCCAGCCAGTCGGCGGTCGAGCGCAGGCGGGTGAAGTGGGCGAAATGGCCGATGGCCTTGTCCGGCAGATGGTGGCCCTCGTCGAACACATAGAGGGTGTCGCGCGGATCGGGCAATACGGCGCCGCCGCCCAGGGCGAGATCGGCGAGCACCATGTCGTGGTTGGTGACGATCACATCGACCTTGGTCATGCCCTCGCGCGCCTTGTAGAAGGCGCACTGCTGGAAGTTCGGGCAGTGCCGGCCGGTGCACTGGCTGTGGTCGGTGGTCAGCCGCGACCAGGTGTCGTCCTCGATGGCCTGCGGCCAGGCATCGCGGTCGCCGTCCCAGCGGTTGCCGGCGAGTTTCTCGATCATCTGGGTGAACAGCTTCTGGCTGGCCTCGTCGACATCGATGCGAAAGCCCTCCTCCTCGAAAAGCTGGGCGGTGGCGCTCTGCGCCTGGCCCTCCTGCAACAGCAGATCGAGCCGGGACAGGCACAGGTAGCGACCGCGCCCCTTGGCCAGGGCGAAGCTGAAGCTCAGGCCGCTGTTGCGCATCAGGTCGGGCAGGTCCTTGTTGACGATCTGCTCCTGCAGGGCGACGGTCGCGGTGGCGATCACCAGGCGCTTGCCGGCCGCCTTGGCCGCGGGAATCGCTGCCAGGCTGTAGGCGACGGTCTTGCCGGTGCCGGTGCCGGCCTCCACCACGACCACCGCCGGCTCGCCCTGGCGGCGTCCTTCGTCGTCGGTGGCGATGGCCCCCAGGCTCCTGGCCACCTCGGCGATCATCAAGCGCTGGCCATAGCGCGGCTTGAGGCCCTTGGCTTCGAGAAAGCGGGAGTAGGCACCCTGGATCTGTGACTTGAGTTCGGCGCTGAGCATTCCGTTTCCCGAATCGAAACTGGACAAATTTTCAGTATGCAAATGGGCGGCTATGATAGCGCGCGTTGCGTGGACCACCACCGGAGATTGCCGAATGACGCCCTATTCCCTCGCCTACACCCTGCACGTGCTGCCCGCCCTGATCTGGGTCGGCGGCATGTTCTTCGCCTGGACGATCCTGCGTCCCGCCGCGGTCAGCGAACTGGACGCGCCGGCCCGCCTGAAGCTGTGGCCGGAAGTGTTCCGCCGCTTCTTCCAGTGGGTCTGGGCCGCGGTGGTGCTGCTGCCGGTCACCGGCGTCGGCCTGCTGCACCTGCGCTTTCCCAGCCTGGAGACGGCGCCGGCGTACGTACACATCATGATGGGCCTGTACCTGGTGATGCTCGCCCTGTTCCTGCGCGTGCGACTGCAGCAACTGCCGCAGCTGCGCAGGGCCGTGGAGCTTCGCGATTGGCCGGCCGGCGGTGCGGCGCTGGGACGGATTCGCCGGCTGGTGGGCTTCAACCTGGCGATCGGTCTGTCGCTGGTCGCCATCGCCTCCGCCCGGCCGATGTTCTGAACCGTCCGGCTGCCCAAGTCATGCTCGGCCATCCTTCGGCGGAGCGTACAGATGGAGGATGCCGAACAGCAGTATCTGCAGACGGATCTTCCAGCACGGCGGATCGGCTCTGGCGGTACGCTCGAACAGCACCAGCGCGAGCAGGTGAGCGGACAGGAGCAGCCCGCCGCAGAGCGGCAGCAGCAGGTCGAAGGGCTTGTTCAACGGCTGCAGGAGCATTCCGGCAAGCGCCAGCCACAGCATCAGGATCAGGGCCTTTCCCAGGGTCAACAACAGTTTCATCGCGTTCCTGTCATACGATCTTCATCCAGGCGGGACATCCGCGGGCGTAGCCGCCGGCACGAAGCGCCCATTGCCTTACTCTTGAATCTCAGCTGCACTCCGCTCGAGGACCTTCGATGAACGACAGCTTTTCTTCCCGCACGCCGCAGCAAGCCCTCGCCGCCCTGCTCGAGCGCTACGCCCCGAGCCGGCTGCTGCTGGTCGGCGCCAGCGATCTGCCTGCTCTCGAGGCCTTTCGCACTACGCACCCGGAGGCCCAGGTGACTCATTGTGCCGCCGGCCCGCTGCCCCCCGAGGTCGCCGCCCAGCGCTACGAGCTGGCCGCGCTGGTCGACTGCCTGGAGCACCTGCCCCGACGTGCCGGCCTGGAGCTGCTCGGCGGCATTCGCAACCTGAATGCCAGTCGCCTTGCGGTACTGGTCGATCTGGCGGCGTGCGGCTGGCAGGATACCGACTTCTTCTCCCTGGCGCTGCAGGCCAGCGAGCGTTTCCGGCGCAACGAACAGGTCCTCACCCTGTTCACCTACGATCTCTATGACTACAAGCAGATCCCGGACTGGCTGAATGCCAAGTTCTGGGCCAACCCCGAGAATTTCGGCAAATACTGGTGGTGAACGGATGAACAGCAACGACCTGTCGGCGCAGGGCGGGAACTGTCCCTGCGGCAGTGGCAGCCGGTTCGATGAATGCTGCGGCCGCCATCTGGCCGGCACTCCTGCCCCTACGGCCGAACGCCTGATGCGCTCGCGCTACAGCGCCTACGTCCTGGGCGATATCGACTATCTGCTGCAGACCACCCTGCCGGCTCAGCAGGCAGGACTGGATCGCGCAGCCATGCAGGACTGGAGCCTGCAGAGCACCTGGCTCGGTTTGACGGTGGAGAAAACCGAATTGCCTGCCGAGCGACCGGCGCACGCCTTCGTCACCTTCAGCGCGCACTGGCGCGATGGCTCGGGCGAACACGTCCATCGTGAACGCTCGGGCTTCGTACGATGCGACGACCGCTGGTACTTCATCGACCCGACCGTCCCGCTGCATGCAGGACGCAACGACCCCTGCCCCTGTGGCAGCGGCGCGAAATTCAAGAAGTGCTGCTACGGAGCGGCAGGCCAGTGAAGACACTCGTCCGCGCACAGCTGCCTGCGATGCGTACATACACATCAGGGCACCTCTAAAAACCAGCCCGGCCGCCGGGTAAGATCATCCGCCTGTTGATCACCCGGAGCCTGCTGATGTTCAGTCTTTTTGCCGACCAGGAGCGTGAAGCCAAGCTGGACAGCTTGGGCGACCCACTGGCCCTACTGAACAAGCATGTGGACTTTGCATCCTTGGCCGCCGAAATCGACCGCTGGGCTCCCAGGCCCAGTAGGGCCAAGGGCGGCCGGCCGCCTTATCCAACGGAGCAGATGACGCGACTGCTGGTACTCCAGCAACTGTTCAACCTGTCCGACGAGCAGATGGAGTTCCAGTTGCTCGACCGCATGAGCTTCCAGCGTTTTGCCGGTCTCAAGCACGCCGGCCGAGTGCCGGATCGCAACACGATCTGGCTCTTTCGCGAGCGCCTGGTCAAGGCCAATGTCGAGCACCAGATCTTTGCCGAGGTGCAGCGTCAGTTGCAGGCACACGGATTCCGGGCTCGCGAAGGGCAGATCATCGATGCCAGCATCGTTCGCGCGCCCATCCAGCACAACACAGCCGATGAGCAGGCCGTGGTGAAGGAGCAGGCTGTGCCGGTGGAGTGGTCACCCGCCCAGCGCCGACAAAAGGATGTCGAGGCGCGCTGGACGAAGAAGCACGGCAAATCGTACTTCGGCTACAAGCTGTCGGTCAGCGTGGATCGTCGGCACAAGCTGATCCGCGGCGTGCGGGTGAGCGATGCCAGCGAGGCCGATACCCTGCACCTGGTGGATGTGCTCGACCGAAACAACAGCAGCCGTGACTTCTGGGCGGATCGCGGTTATCACGACAAGCCCAGAGAGCGCTGGCTCAAGCTGATCGGCTGGCGACCGCATATCCAGCGCAAGGGCCAGGCCGGCAAGCCTATCGGAGAGCCGGGCAAGGCCCGGAACAAACGCATTGCCAGCCCCCGGGCCAGGGTCGAGCATGTATTTGCCAGCCTCGCCCAGATGGGCGGCAAGATGGTCCGGAGCATTGTAAGCGGCCGGGCATCACGCCTTGCAGGAGGGTTTCCAGTTGTGTGGCAGCAGCTGGGTGATCTCGCTGGCCTTCTGCGTCGGCAGCCGGGTCAGCACATCTTTCAGATAGGCATACGGATCATGCCCGTTCAGGCGTGCCGATTGAATCAGTGTCATCAGGGCGGCCGCACGCTTGCCGCTGCGCAGTGAGCCGGCGAACAGCCAATTTGCGCGGCCGATGGCCCACGGGCGGATCTGGTTTTCACACCCGTTGTTGTCGATGGCGAGCATGCCGTCATCGAGATAGCGCACGAGGGCCGTCCAGCGCTTGAGGCAGTAGTCGAGTGCCTTGGCGATGGCCGTGCCTTCATGCACCAACCGGCGCTGGGTGAGCATCCAGCCGTGCAGGGCATCGGCGATGGGCTTGGCTTTTTCCTGGCGTATTCGCTGTCGCTCGTCGGGCGGCAGGTCGCGCACCTCACGCTCGATGTCGTACAGCTGACCGATGTAGCGCAGAGCCTGTTCGGCCAGTTGACTCTGGTTGGCGATATGCAGGTCGTAGAGCTTGCGCCGGGCATGGGCCATGCAGCCAATCTCGGTCACGCCCTGCTCGAAGCAGGCCTTGTAGCCGGCGAAGTCGTCGCAGACCAGTTGGCCGCGCCAGTCGCCGAGGAAGGTGCGGGCATGCTCGCCGGCACGGCTGGGGCTGAAGTCGTAGACCGCCGCACGCAGCTCGGCGAACGGGCTGGGAACGTAGGCCCAGACATAGGCGCGCCGGGTCTTCTTCATGCCCGGCGCGAGCATTTGTACCGGGGTCTCGTCGGCATGGATGACGTTCTGCTCCAGGACTATGTCCCGCAGTGCATCGACCAGTGGTTGCAGTTGCACGCCGCAGCGGCCGACCCACTGCGCCAGGGTCGAGCGCGGGAGGGCGAAACCGGCCCGGCCGAAGATCTTTTCCTGCCGGTACAGGGGCAGATGGTCGGCGAACTTGGCCACCATGACCTGGGCCAGCAGCCCGGCAGTCGGGATGCCCTTGTCGATCACCTGGGCCGGAACCGGCGCCTGGATCAGCGTTTCGCATCGTTCGCAGACCCATTTGCCGCGGATATGCCGCTCCACCGTGAAGACGCCCGGGGTGTAGTCGAGCTTTTCGCTGACATCTTCACCGATGCGTTTGAGCTGGCAGCCGCAGGCGCACTGCGTGTTGTCCGGCTCGTGATGGATCAGCGTGCGGGGGAACTGCGGCGGCAAGGCTGTGCGCCTGGGCTGCTGGCGTGGCTCGGCAGCGGCGGGAGCTGGAGCCAGCTCCTCGAGCTCGGCTTCGATGGCCGCGATATCGGTATCGAGCAGATCGTCCAGCAGGCTGAGCTGGGCAGCACCGAGCTGCTCGCTGCGCCGGGCAAACCGATGCCGCTTGAGGACGGCAATTTCGTGAGCCAGCTGCTCGCCGCGGGTTTTGTAGTAATGGACTTGCTGCGTCAACTGCGCCGCCAGTTCGCGCAGTTGCTCGGGAGTCAGATGGTCGAAGCAAGCAGAAGTCATGGCGCCGAGTGTGCCTGCCTTGACCGCTATCGACGATAGGTCGTTCGGTCAATTGCGCGGCAGGCACCACCTGACGGCCAACTATAAAAGGCTGATTTCGGCCCCCGATCCGACCCGCTGCCAGGACAGCCCGACCACCAGGGCCTGAAGCTGCTCGGCATTCAGCTCCAACTGCGTGCCCTGCCAACTGCCCGGCCAGACAAAACGGCCCCGGTTCAGTCGGCGCGAGGCCAGCCAGACACCGAAACCATCGTGAACCAGCACTTTCATGCGGTTGGCTCGTTTGTTGGCGAACAGGTAGGCGTTGTGCGGCTTCGCCGCACCGAAGACCTCCACCACCCTGGCCAGCGCCGTTTCCGTTCCGGCCCGCATATCCAGCGGTTCGGTGGCGAGCCAGATGGCATCGATACGGATCATTGCAGGATCTCGCGCACGAACCGGGCACACCCCTCTGCATCGCCCGCAGGCCAGGGAACGGTCAAGGTTGTGCGCCGATGGGGGATATCGATGCGAATGTCCGCGCGGGAGGCATATCCGGCCCGCACGGGCGCATCCAGTGCAAGCGGGATGAACGCCGGCAGGGTCTCAACCTGGCTGCGTGCCGTGCGTATCCATTTATGGACAACGTTGCTGTTGATGCCATGGCTCAGCGCCACGCTGGCGACGGAGGCGCCGGGCTGGCCACACTCCTGCACGATTTGAGCCTTGAAGGCTGTGGAATAGGAACGACGCTGCATGATTTCCCGCTTAAAAGCCTGGAGATGGTGTCCACGATAAATAGGTGGACACCATCTCTTAGCCTGGCGGGCTCAAACCAGATGACTTGGCCGGACGCTTACGGAGCATTGGCTTCTTGGTCCGGGCGGAGTTCGGTTTGGTGGTCAAATCGGCGGTCTACAACCTCAAGCGGATGTCGAGACTGCTGGAAATGGCCTGAGTCAGGTCGCCGGTTGCATACCGCGACCGGCAGCAGGATCTTCTGCGAGACATCAACCCGGTCAACGGATGCCAAGCGCTGGGTTCGTCACTGCTCGACCTAGCTCAGGTGGGTGTTTTTAGAGGTGCCCATCAGGCGATGCGTGCGAATGCTGCCCGCTTCGTTTCGGGCAGCGCAACCGTGCCGCTTTCAATTCCCGGCCATGAAGCCGGCAAGGGCCGAGCCATCGAGACAAATGGCTCGCGGCGCATCTCAATCTCCCGCCGGCCCGCCATGGAGAAAACACTCGACACTCTCCCCGGCCCCTGCCTCTCGCCCTTGGCAATCATTGCAATCTGGATCAAGAGCCCGGGAGCGCCATTCGGCTTGATACTCCCATCTTGGGAAGAGTGTCCAAGATAGGATACAGCTACTCCGAGGCAACGGAGCACTACAACACCCCGGGATAGTTGTGGAGTTATGAAATCCTTGAAGTCGATCGAATCAAGTAGTTGAAGCCTCACCATTAATCAAGCCCCATCAGAGCGATCTGAATTGAAAGCCAGGCTGGCGTATATCCAGCCCCCAACGATCATTCAATTCTTGAGTTCGGCCTGACTATCGGCTTCCAGTCGGAGGCCCGGAACTCCAGGCCTTGTCACTCGGAAAGAGAGCCAGCAGTTCGTGGGATGGCCCGACCTCCCGGGCGATACGGATGGGGTCGGCCAGCAAGGCAGCCATGAGTCGGCCAAGGTAGCTGCTGCTCCCGCTCTGGTCGAGGGCGTTGATTACATCATGGCAAACTCTGAGCCCCTCCTTGATCCTGCCCTGGCTCGTCAGCAGACATCCAAGGGCGAACAGATTTCGCAAGACAATTCCCAAGTTTGGACTGTAGTTTTGATCGATCATGTTAGATAGCTTGATGGCGTCTATTTTCTTATTAGGCACGTGACGCTCCTGATTAGGACAAATTGCAGAGCTTCCCAAGGGAAGCTCTAGATTTTAGAGCCTGGATAAACACGAGGGAAACCAACAAGGCCTTTGTCGAAGATAAATTTTCCTGCCAAGGACACTTGCGCTGAGCATCGCTGCATGCAGGTCGCGCTGTAAGCCATCACTTACAAAAGATCAGGAGCTTTTCCAATTTATCCGAGGCGGCCACTTCGTTAGATTCACTTTCATCGGCATCGAGGGACCGATGAAGGCTGCTAGGGATGAAGGCCATGGGAACAGTCGCAGGATAGCGGCTCCATCAGGATGATGGCCCCATGGAGGAAAGCAAGAACATGAAGCGACAAGACGACCTCTTGTCGCTTTTTGTTCGTCCCGAGGAACCGCATCTCCGTACTCTCCACCAAAATCACCGACCTTCCGCCCCTCAAGGCAAGCCGCTCAACCCGGCATGCGCGCGCAACCAGGCGCCAGCGGCCTCGATCCCATGCCCTGCCCGGGCCTTCAATGCCAGACGACCCATGGCCATGACAACCGATCCCGCCTGGGTCTGGACGGACATTCCATGCCTGCCGACTGCAGCAGGACACCAATATTTGAGAATAATTCTTAATTGTTGAGGTACACTCGTCGCCTCGCCATTTCCCATCCCGGATATCGGATGTATACGGTGACGATTCAAAGAAGTGGTGCATGCCCCCTGTCCGGATGGGGCACAAGCGCCCCCGGATCAGGGTGCTTCCAGGCGAAGATGGGAGATATCGGGCAGCACGCCGACCGACCGCGCCGGGACCTGTTCCATGTCGCTGCCGACCGGCGCCAGGCTCAGACCGCTCAGATCCAGAGGCGGTGGCGACTCTTCGGTTCGCGGCTCCAGCAACTCGGTTCCCACCGGAGCGATGCCGAAGTCTGGCGCCTCGACGGCATTGAAGGCCGCCATGTAGACGTCTCGTGGCACGACCACGAGAGGCTTGCGGGCAGGTTCGGGACGTGGCGTGGCAAGGTCGGTTTCTTGCCTTGGAGCAAACGGCTCCACCGCCTCCATCGGCAGAATGTCCGCCAGGGCACCGGCGCGCTCCAGCGCGGCTCGGTATCTCTCGGCCTCATCGGCCTGCAGATTGTCCTTGAGGGATATGCGCCGACCGGAAAACAGCGCGGCAATGCGTGCGGCATCCGCACGGAACAGCCTGGCCAGATTGGCCTGCGCCTGCTCTCGAGAGACTCCGTGCATCAGTTGGCCGGAAAAAACGATCCGATAGCGGCTCATGGTCATACTCATGCCCCAATCGTCGGGCAGTATGGCGCAGTTTTTTTCGACCAAAAAGCTCGGGAACCTTGCAGGAGGGACTTCTGCGAAGCAGATCATCCCGCGCCTTCCGGGCGATCCGGCAAAGGTTGCAGCCAGAGAGCTGCTTGTTACACTGAGGCCCCCTTTGGAGTTCAGCATGTTTTTCCAGGCACATATCACAAGAATTCTAGGCCTGTTGGGGTTGCTCGGTCTGCTATCCGGCCTTGCCGGCTGCTCTACTTGGGTGACCGGGGCCTTCAAGGATCCCGACGTCCAGTTGGTCAAGGTCGATGTCGTCAAGGCCCGCCTGCTGGAGCAGCAATTCATTCTGCGCTTTCGCGTCGACAATCCCAACTGGGCGAGCCTGCCGATCCGCGGCCTGGATTACGAAGTGTTCCTGAACGATATCCGCCTCGCCAAGGGTGAGTCGAGCAAGTGGTTCACCGTACCCGCCCGCGGTCGCGAGGAGTTCGACGTCCTGGTCACGACCAACCTCTGGCGACACATGAAGCGCATCGTCAAGCTGCTGGAAGAACCCGACCAGCCAATCCAGTACCAGTTGCAGGGCAAGGCCAAGACAGGGCTTCTGTTCGGACGCCGCGTGCTGGTTTCCCGCTATGGCGAGATAACCCCTGGCGACTATATCCGGGACTGATCACCCATGAATCCATTGATTGTCGGTCTGCTGCTGGCCGCCCTGCTGATCGTGCTTGCCCTGAGCGTCGTGGCCGTCGTCCTCTGGCGCCGGGTATGGCTGCGCGAGAAGGCCCGCAAGGCTGCCGAGCAGGAGCGCCGGGCTCAACTCGCCGAGCACCTGCGTATCCTCGCCGGCAGCCTGCTCGATGGGCAGTTGCCATTGATCGAGGGGGCCATCCGCATCCGAGCCCTGCTCGAGCACTACGACCCGCAATTGCACCAGAGCGAGCACCTGCAGGTCTTTCGTGAGCTTGGCGAGGCCACTGCCCACATCCCCACGCACGAGGCCTGGAAGGCCCTGAGCAGAACGGAGCGTCGTCAGTACGAGGCGCTGTTCAGCCGCCTCGAGCTGCAGCACAAGACAGCGGCCCGCGGCAGTGCCCGCTGGCTGCTGGAGGAAGGGCTGGCCACGGGTCGCTGAGACAGCTCGGCCAGCTTGCAAGTCACCGGCCGGCTCCCTACTTTAGGCGCCCATTCCCGTACCCCAAGTCGCCGGCCTGCCCGTCTTTTCGCGACCCCATGCCCCAAGGAAGCCGCCGCATGCGCCTGCGCCCGTTTCGACCCCTGTCCCGCCTGCCCCTCGCTGCCGGGCTCGCCGCCCTGCTCGTTCTCGCCGGCTGCCAGTCGATGGTAGACAAGCGCTATGCGGACAGCCTGCCGCCCGCGCAGGGCATGCTGCGCATCCAGGGACTGGCGGACACCGTGGTGGTACGGCGCAACGCCCTCGGCATGCCGCTGATCGAAACCCGCAACGAGCACGACGCCCTGTTCGCCCTCGGCTACGTGCACGCCAGCGATCGTCTCGGCCAGATGGTCGGCCTGCGCCTGGTGGCCGAAGGGAAACTGGCCGAGATGCTCGGTCCGGACGTCCTCGATATCGACCGCTTCATGCGCGCGATGGACCTCCGGCGCCATGCCGAGACGCTCTACCGCAATGCTTCGCCCCGGTTGAAGCAGGACTTCGAGGTCTATGCCCGGGGGGTCAATGCCTTCCTGTTCCGCCACCGCGACCGACTGCCCATGGCTCTGGCCGAGTCCGGCTACCAGCCGCCATACTGGAAGGCCGAGGACTCTGTGCTGCTGTTCTGTCTGCTGAACTTCGGCCTGTCGACCAATCTGCAGGAGGAAATTGCCGCGCTCGCGCTGGCACAGAAGGTCGGAGCGGAACGGCTCGCCTGGCTGACGCCGATCTACCCTGACGACCCCCTGCCGGAGGCGGAGGCGGACAAGCTCAAGGGGCTCGATCTCGGCGGGCAGATCCCCGGCCTCAGCGCTCTCGATCGGACGGCCGGACAGATCGCCACCCTGAACATGCTCGGCGTCGCCGCCTCCAACAACTGGGCGATCGCACCGCGCAGCAGCCGGCTGGGCAAGAGCCTGCTGGCCAACGACACCCACCTGCCGTCCACCCTGCCCTCGCTGTGGAACTTCGTGCATGTCCGCACGCCACAGCGCCAGACCGCCGGCGTCTCTGTCGCCGGCATCCCGGCGGTGATCGTCGGCTTCAACGGCCAGTTGGCCTGGGGCATGACCATGGTCATGGCCGATACCCAGGACCTTTTCCTCGAGCGGATCAAGAGCGAAGGCGGACGCCTCCACTACCTGGCCGATGGCAAGTGGCTACCTGCTCGTGCGCGTCAGGAGACCTTTCTCGTCAAGGGCGCACAAGCGGTGCGCGAAACGCTCTACGAGACCCGCCACGGCCCGCTGCTGAACAGCGTGCTCGGCGAGCGCAAGCATCCGCTGCAGCCCCTGTCGCTGAAAAGCGGCCATGGGCTGGCGCTGCAGACGCTTTCGTTCGACGACGATCGCAGCCTGGATGCCTTCTTCCAGCTCTCCCGCGCCCGCTCGGTGGACGAGGCCTTCACCGCAACCGGCGAGTTGCGCGCCATGGCGGTGAACCTGATGTTCGCCGATGCCGGACACATCGGCTGGCAGGTGACCGGACGCTACCCCAATCGCCGCGGCGGCCTCGGCCTCCTGCCCTCCCCGGGCTGGGACAGCGCCTACGACTGGGACGGCTTCGCCGATCCCATGTTGCACCCCTACGACCAGGACCCGGCGCAGGGCTGGCTGGGTACCGCCAACCAGCGCACGGTGCCGCGCGGCTATGGCATGCAACTGTCCAGCACCTGGTACTACCCGGAGCGCGCCGAGCGCATCGCCGAGCTGGCCGGCCGCGGTCGCCACGATGCGCAGAGCATGATCGCCATGCAGTACGACCAGACCACGCCTTTCGCTGGCAAGCTCAAGGCCATGTTCGAAGCGCCGGGCATGACCGGGCCGCTGCGTCAGGCCATCGATGCCCTGCCGCCGGCCGCGCGCGACCGGGCTCGCGAAGCCCTGGCCCGGCTGCTCGCCTTCGATGGCCGGCTCGCGGCCGGCTCGGCGGATGCAGCCCTGTACAGTGCCTTCCTGCAGGAAAGTGCGCGCCAGATCTTCCTCGACGAACTGGGCCCGGACGACAGCCACGCCTGGCATGCCCTGCTGCAGATGTCCGGTCTTTCCTACTCGGCCCAGGCCGATCACCTGCTCGGCCGCGAGGAAAGCCCCTTCTGGGACGACATCGCCACCGCACAGACCGAAGACAAGCCGGCCATTCTCGCGCGCAGCCTGGCGGCCGCCGTACAGCATCTGGAAAGCCGGCTCGGCAGCGATCGGGGCGCCTGGCAATGGGGCAAGCTGCACCGCTACCGGTGGATCAGCGACAGCACCCGCCTGGCCCCCTACCTCGGCGCGCGGCAGCGTACCGCCATCCACGCGCTCGACGACTACCTGAACCGAGCGCCCGATCCCGCCGGTGGCGACCATGGCACGCTGAACGTTTCTGCCTATCGCTGGGGGCAGGACTTCGACAGCCAGCTGATTCCGGCCATGCGCATCGTCGTCGACTTCGCACGCGAAGAGCCCATGCTCGGGCTGAACAGTACCGGCCAATCCGGCAATCCGGCCAGTCCGCATTACAAGGATGGGATCGATGCCTGGCTCGAAGGGCGCTACATGAGCTTTCCCTTCAAGGCGGAGAATCTGGACAAGACCTACGGCAACCAGCGTCTGCTGCTGGTGCCGTAGGCTTGAATGGATGGGAACTTGATGGCGAAAAAGCAGCAACCCCCGGCCGTCATCGCCGCTGGCGACCGGGGATGAACACCTAAGACAGAACCTTGCGTCTCACCCCGTCTTCAAGATGCCACTCAAGGTAATGCCATAGCGCTCGAACAGTTGCACTGCCGGCTCCTTGGCCCCGTTTCCCGCGCTACCGCCTTCCCTGTCCTGAGGCTCGAATCCCTCACGCCGCGCCAGTTCCAGCACTTTCTGACTAGCTTCCTCCACGGTTGGCTTGGCCACTGACTCGGTCACCATCTTGACCGTATTACCGTCCTTGTTGAATGTAATCGACCAAATAGCCATGTCTTGCTCCTCCGTTCCAACCACTGATGCGGATAGGCATTCCAATCCAAGTTAAGAGTCAGACTAGCCCCCCTTCGCACAGTTCGCCAGTCGGCCAAATGTGGCTAGGCTTTCTGAAGAATCCTGCCAACGCCTGTCCCGGGCCCGTCCGCAGGGACAGGCCTTCAGGAGGCCTGCATGAGAAAGCCTTTCGAGACCCGCTCTGCCTCGCCGGAAGTCCGGGAGCACGTGGAAGTGCTGCGCCGTCATGCCATTTCCCTGCCTGCGCTCGACAGCGAGGCGTTCCCCAGCCTGTTCGACCGCTATGGCGATGCCCGGGTGGTGCTGATCGGCGAGGCGAGCCACGGCACCTCCGAGTTCTACCGCACCCGCGCGGCGATCACCCGGCGGCTGATCGAGCGGCATGGTTTCAACATCGTCGCTGTCGAAGCCGACTGGCCGGACGCCGCCCAGATCGATCGCCAGGTGCGCCGGCAGCAGCGTCCCGACTGGGAGCGCCAGGCCTTCCAGCGCTTTCCAATCTGGATGTGGCGCAATCTGGAGGTCGCCGAATTCTGCGACTGGCTGAGCCGCTTCAACCGGGACCTGCCGTACGAACGGCGCGTCGAGTTCCGCGGCCTGGATGTCTACAGCATGGGCGCCTCGATCGGCGCGGTACTGGACTACCTGGACAAGATCGACACCCAGGCTGCCCGGGCCGCACGCCAGCGCTACGGCTGTCTAATGCCCTGGAAGGATGCACCGACCCGCTACGGTCGCGATGTCCTCTATGGCCGCCAGTCCTGCGAGGAGGCGGTGATCGAGCAGTTGCGCAGCCTGCTCGAGCTGCGCCTGGCGGCCCTCGGCCAGGATGGCGAGGACTTCTTCGACGCCGCCCAGAACGCCCGCGTGGTGCGGGCTGCCGAGCACTACTACCGGATCATGTACCACGGTTCCAGCGCCTCCTGGAACCTGCGCGATCGGCACATGTTCGACACCCTGCGTCATCTGCTGGAGCACCGCAGTCCCGAGGCCAGGGCGGTGGTCTGGGCGCACAATTCGCACATCGGCAATGCCGACGCAACGGCCATGGGCTGGGCCGGCGAGTTCAACATCGGCGAACTGAGCCGCACCGCATGGGGCAGGGATGCCGTGCTGATCGGCATGGGCACCGACCGCGGCGAAGTGGCGTGCGCCAACGAATGGGACGAGCCGATGCGCATCAAGCAGGTCCGTCCGTCGCGCCCGGACAGCTGGGAACACCTGTTCCTACAGACCGGCATCCCCGCCTCGCTCACCGACTGGCGTGACGACGCCCCCATCGAACTGCGTGCGGTCCTTTCCCAGACCCTGCTGGAACGCGCCATCGGCGTGATCTACCGACCCGAGAGCGAGCGCCAGAGCCATTATTTCGAAGCCGTGCTGGCCGAACAGTTCGATGCCTGGATCTGGCTGGAGAAAACCCGCGCCGTCACGCCCCTGGGGCCCCGCCAGCCGCAGGTGGGGCAGGCCGAAACCTACCCGTTCGGAGAATGACCCCATGCATGGAACCAGCCACGCCTCCCACCTGTTCCTCGATCGCCGCAGCGCCGGCCTGGAGCTGGCCGAAGCGCTGATGCCCCATGCGGCGAACCGTCCGCTGGTGCTCGCCCTGCCCCGCGGCGGTGTCCCGGTCGCCTTCGAAGCCGCCAGGATGCTGCACACCGAACTGGACATCCTGCTGGTGCGTCGGATCGGCGCGCCCGGACATAGCGGGCTTGCGCTCGGGGCGGTGATCGACGGCGCCAATCCGCAATTCGTGGTCAACGAGGAAGTGATGCGCCAGGTGCGCCCGCCGTCCGGCTGGTTCGAGGAGGAAATGCAGCGTCAGCTGCAGGAGCTGGAGCGTGCCCGACGGCTGTATTGCAGCGAGCCGCCGATACCGGTGGCCGGACGCTACGTGATCCTGGTGGACGACGGCATCGACACCGGCAGCAGCGTACGGGCAGCCCTGAAGGGCCTGGCCAAGTCCGCTCCCGCGCAGTTGATCCTGGCCGTGCCGGTCGCTCCCCGGGAAGTCGCCAAGGACCTGCAGCTGCTGGTGGACGAGTTGGTCTGCCTGGCCATGCCCGAGCCCTTTGGCTCGATCGCGCAACATTATGGCGATTTCGCCGAAACCACCGACCAGGAAGTCGTCGGCCTGCTGGCGGAAGCGCGGCACAGCGCCCGGTGAACGGGTGCTGTGCTTGGGCAGGCGCTCAGGCCACCGGCGCCGGCGGAGGCTGGTCCGGCCGGGTCGGCTCTCCCGGCTCGGTCGGTTGCGTCGGCACACCGGGCTCATGGGGCTGCGTCGGCACGCCCGGTTCCGGATCGCCGGAAGGATTACTGGCCATCCAGGGCCGGCCGGGTAATGCCTGCGCTGCCACCGAGGGCTGGGGAAGGGGTTCGCTGTGATGACGGATTTCCATGACGACCTCCGACTGTGAGGGACGGCACGCTGCCGGCCCGATGGCTACAGTCGGTAGAGTCCGCCGGAGCGGAGTAATTCCCCGAGCCCGCCGAAAGTCCGATGACAGCGATGCCGCTGCCACTCACGCCTTCGGCAGGGTCACCCCGGTCTGCCCCTGATACTTGCCGCCGCGGTCCTTGTAGGACACCTCGCAGGGTTCGTCGGACTCGAGGAAGAGCATCTGTGCCACGCCCTCGTTGGCGTAGATCTTCGCCGGCAGGGTGGTGGTGTTGGAGAACTCCAGGGTCACATGGCCCTCCCATTCCGGCTCCAGCGGGGTGACGTTGACGATGATGCCGCAGCGCGCGTAGGTGCTTTTGCCCAGGCAGATGGTCAGCACGTTGCGCGGGATGCGGAAGTACTCGACGGTGCGCGCCAGGGCGAAGGAGTTCGGCGGAATGATGCAGACCGGGCCCTTGACGTCGACGAAGCTCCTCTCGTCGAAGTTCTTCGGATCGACGGTAGCCGAGTGGATGTTAGTGAATACCTTGAATTCGTCGGCACAGCGCACATCGTAGCCGTAGCTGGACACGCCGTAGGAAATCAGCCGCTCGCTGCCCTCGGTGCGCACCTGGCGCTCGACGAAGGGCTCGATCATGCCCTGCTCCCGGGCCATGCGGCGAATCCACTTGTCCGATTTGATGGTCATGACGGCAGTCCTGCAAAAAATGAGGTGCGCATATTAACGGCTGTCCCGACGCCTTCAAAGCGCCAGCCGCCGGCCTAGTACAGACGCGGAAACAGCAGGCAAAGAAGCCGCAGGAGCAGGCAATCCGGCCCGTACACGCCACTCAGCAGGGTATCGATGCGTTGCACGTGCCCGTACAGACGCTGTCTGGCCGCTTCCTGCCCGAGCAGGGCGACCAGGGTCGACTTGCCGGCATCCTTGCCCAGGTCCTTGCGCAGTGGCGCATCCGACGCGCGGTCGCAGAGGTCGTCGTACAGTTGGAAGGCCTGCCCCAGCTCGAGCGCCGCCTCGCGCAGGGTCATGCGCACGTCATCGCGGGCATGCGCGACCTGAGCCGCCATCTCCAGGGCCGCGGCGAACAGCGCCCCGGTCTTCAGGTGATTGGTTTCGGCGATCTCGCCGACCCGGCGCGGCCGGCCGCCTTCGCGCAGATCCTGATACTGGCCGCGCACCAGCCCCTGCGCCCCCACCGCGTCGGCGAGCACGCCGACCAGCCGGGTACGCAGCAACGACGGCAGCTCGGACGCACTGGAAATCACCTTGAAGGCCTGGCCGAGCAGCGCCACCGCCGTCAGCACGGCGATATCCTCGCCGAAGCGCACATGCACGGTCGGCAGGCCCCGGCGCAGGCGCGCATCGTCCATGCACGGCATGTCGTCGAGCACCAGGGAGGCGGCATGGACCATCTCCAGCGCGCACCCCAGGTCCAGCAGCGGCGCCTCGCGGGCGCCCAGCTGGCTTCCTGCCAGCACCACTATCAGCGGACGTACGCGCTTGCCAGGCGAGAGCAGCGCAGCCTTCATCGCCGTGCCGATCAAGTCGCTCTCATCCGCGGAAGTGGACAGCAGATGCGCCAGGCGCCGGTCGATCCGCCCACGCAGCGCGCCGAGGTCGCCGGCGAAGGTGTCACCTTGGGGTGGCACAAGTGAAGTTGCCATAAGGTCCAGAAACTCCGTTTTCTGAAAAGGCGGGCGGAAGAAAGAATGCTAAAATTCTTGTACATATTTCTAATTCTGTACAATCCTGACGGAAAGATTTCCCGACCCCGCAGTCCCACTCCACCGAACCAGGGAACAGCGATGGCAGGAGACGAACTGGCGGCGCGCAAGAACGACCATCTGGATATCGTCCTCGACCCGGCCCGGACCAATCGGCACGGCAATACCGGCTTCGCCGCCTTTGCCTTCGAGCATTGCGCGCTACCGGAGTTGCACCTGCAGCAGATCGATCTGGGCACGAGTTTCCTCGGCCGCCCCCTACGTGCGCCGCTGCTGATCAGCTCCATGACCGGCGGTCCCGCGCGGGCGGCGACCATCAACCGGCATCTGGCCGAAGCGGCACAGGCGCTCGGCATCGCCCTGGGCGTCGGCTCCCAGCGCATCGCCCTGGAAACCGGCGCCGACCACGGCCTGACCCGGCAGCTGCGCCAGCTGGCCCCGGACGTGCCGCTGCTGGCCAATATCGGCGCGGCGCAGCTGGCTGCCGGCTTCGGCCTGGAGGAAGCACGGCGGGCGGTGGACATGCTCGAGGCAGACGCCCTGATCGTGCACCTGAATCCACTGCAGGAAGCCGTGCAGCCGGAAGGCGACCGCGACTGGCGCGGCGTGCTCAACGCCATCGGCCGGCTCACCGCCCGCCTCGAGGTGCCGCTGGTGGTCAAGGAGGTCGGCGCCGGCATCAGCGCCCCGGTCGCGCGGCGCCTGGTCGAAGCCGGCGTCGCGGTGATCGACGTCGCCGGCGCCGGCGGCACCAACTGGGTCACGGTCGAGGCGCAACGGGCGCGCACCCCGGCCCGGAAGCAGGTCGCGCTGGCCTTCGCCGACTGGGGCATCCCCACCGCCGAGGCGCTGCGCGAGGTGCGCCAGGCGTGCCCGGGGACGCCGCTGATCGCCTCGGGCGGGATACGCGACGGCGTGGATGTGGCCAAGGCGATCCGCCTGGGCGCCGATCTGGCTGGGCAGGCCGCCGCCGCGCTGTCCGGCGCGCTGCACTCCAGCGAGGCGGTGATCGAGCACTTCAACGTGATCATCGAGCAGTTGCGCATCGCCTGCTTCTGCACCGGCTCGGCGGACCTGGCGGCCCTGCGCCTGGCGCGCATACGGCAGGCAGCGCCGCCGCACTAGAAGCTGGAGTTCAAGGATGAGCCACTTCGCCGTCATCGCACCACCTTTCGCCGGCCATTTCTGGGCACTGGAAGCATTGGCCGAATGCCTGATCATGCGCGGGCACCGGGTCACCTTCGTCCAGCAGGAGGATGCCCGCGCCCTGCTGCGCCAGCCGCAGGTCGAGTTCGCCGCCCTCGGCCAGGCCTCGCATCCGCCCGGCTCGCTCGCCACGCTCATCGCCCATGCCGGGCATCCCGGCGCCCCGTTCGGCCTGCGCAGGGTGATCCAGGACATGGCGCACGGCACCGACATGCTCTGCCGCGAAGGACCACAGCTGCTGCGCGCGCTCGGCGTCGAGGCGCTGATCGCCGACCAGATGGAGGCCGCTAGCGGGCTGCTCGCCGAATACCTGGGCCTGCCCTGGGTTTCGGTGGCCTGCGCCCTGCCGGTCAACCGCGAGCCGCGCCTGCCGCTGCCGGTGATGCCCTGGGGCTATGCCGTCTCACCCTTCGGCAAGCATCTCAACCGCAGCAGCAGCCGGGTCTACGACTACCTGATGCGGCCCCATGGGAGGATCATCGCCAGGCATGCCGAGGCCTTCGGCCTGCCGCCGCGCGACAGCCTGCACCAGTGCCTGTCGCCCTTCGCCCAGATCAGCCAGACCCTCGCCGGCTTCGACTTTCCGCGCCAGGAGGCCCCGGCGCACTTCCACCCGGTCGGCCCGCTGCGCTCACCGAACCAGGGTGCGGCGCCGCTGGACCTGCCAATCGACCCTGGGCGGCCGTTCGTCTTCGCTTCGCTCGGCACCCTGCAGGGCGGCCGTTTCGGCCTGTTTCGGCGTATGGCCGCAGCCTGTCGCGACCTGGATCTGCAACTCCTGCTGGCGCACTGCGGCCGATTGGACCCCGGCCAGGTGCGTGCA
The DNA here is from genome assembly GCF_009363155.1 of Azotobacter salinestris. Taxonomy (NCBI): domain Bacteria; kingdom Pseudomonadati; phylum Pseudomonadota; class Gammaproteobacteria; order Pseudomonadales; family Pseudomonadaceae; genus Azotobacter; species Azotobacter salinestris. The sequence goes on along the minus strand of NZ_CP045302.1, from coordinate 4,441,796 downwards.
CTGCACGCGGCGGGCGCTACCTGGGTGACCGACTTCGCCCCGCAGTGTGCGGCCCTGGCCCAAGCCGACGTGGCGATCACCCATGCCGGACTGAACACCGTGCTCGACGCCCTGGTCGCCGGCACGCCGATGCTTGCCCTGCCGATCGCCTTCGATCAGCCGGCGATCGCCGCCCGGGTGGTGTATGCCGGCGCCGGGCTGCGTGCCTCACCGCTGCTGGCCCGGCGCAGCAGGCTGCGTCGCCTGCTGCGCCGGCTACTGGACGAGCCGGCCTTCGCCGAGCATGCCACCCGGATCGGCGCCGAGGCGCGGCAGGCGGGCGGCGTCGAACGCGCCGCCGACATCGTCGAGGCGGTGCTGAAAAGCGGCCGGCCGGTTCTCCATGCCGCGGCCTGACTACGACCTCATCCTGGTCGGCGGCGGCCTGGCCAACGGCCTGATCGCCTGGCGTCTGGCCGAGCTGCGCCCGGCGCTGCGCCTGCTGCTGCTGGAACGGGGCCCGGTGCTCGGCGGCAATCACACCTGGTCGTTCCATCAGGATGATCTGACCGCACAACAGCACGCCTGGCTGGCGCCGCTGGTGAGTCACCGCTGGCCCGGTTACGAAGTGCGCTTTCCCGAGCGACGGCGCATCCTGCGCAGCGGCTATGCGTCGATCACCTCCACGCACTTCGATGCCCAGCTGTGCGCACGCCTCGTCGGTCAGGTGCAGCTGGGCAACAAGGTGCACAGCCTGAATCCGCAACGGGTGGAGCTGACGGACGGCAGCAGCCTCGGTGCCCGCGCGGTGATCGACGGCCGCGGCCCGCGTTCCAGTCCGCACCTGGCGCTCGGCTACCAGAAATTCCTCGGCCGCGAGGTACGCCTGACGGCGCCACACGGGCTGGACATGCCGGTGCTGATGGACGCCGGTGTCGCCCAGCGCGAAGGCTACCGGTTCGTCTACCTGCTGCCCTTCGGCCCCGACCGCCTGCTGATCGAGGACACCTACTACACCGACGGCGCGAGCCTGGCACCGGCGACCCTGCGCACGCAGATCGACGACTACTCTGCGCAGCATGGCTGGTGCATCCTGGAGGTACTGCGCGAGGAACAAGGCGTGTTGCCTATCATCCTCAGCGGCGATCTCGAGGGCTTCTGCCGGGAAATGGGCGCCCAGCCGTGCAGCGGTCTGGCCGCTGGCCTGTTTCACGCCACCACCGGCTACTCGCTGCCGCATGCGGTGCGCCTGGCCGAGCGCATCGCCGCCCTGCCGCAGCTCGACGCCGCCAGTCTGGCTACAGAAATCCAGGCGACCCTGCGCGCCGAGTGGCGCCGCCAGGGGTTCTTCCGCCTGCTCAACCGCATGCTGTTCCTCGCCGGCGCGCCGGAAGACCGCTGGCGGGTCATGCAGCGCTTCTACGGCCTGCCGGAGGCTCTGATCCGGCGCTTCTACGCCGGCCGTCTGCATGCCGGCGACAAACTGCGCATCCTCGCCGGCAAGCCGCCGGTGCCCCTCGACCAGGCGCTGCGGGCGGCGCTGGCCGGGGACCTGCATCGACAAGGGAGTTGAAATGAGCACGGGGAAACACGCCGTGGTGATCGGCGCCGGCTTCGGCGGCCTGGCTCTGGCCATCCGACTGCAGGCCGCCGGGATCCAGACCACGCTCCTGGAGAAGCGCGACAAGCCGGGCGGCCGCGCCTACGTCTACGAGGACCAGGGCTTCGTCTTCGATGCCGGTCCCACGGTGATCACCGATCCCTCGGCGCTGGAGGAGTTATTTACCTTGAGCGGCCGGCGCCTGGCCGACTACGTCGAGCTGCTGCCGGTCAGCCCCTTCTACCGGCTGTGCTGGGAGGACGGCAGCCGCTTCGACTACGTCAACGACCAGGCCCTGCTGGACAGCCAGATCCGGGCGCGCAATCCGGCGGACGTCGACGGCTACCGGCGCTTTCTCGATTACTCCCGGGCGGTATTCGAAGCCGGTTACCTGAAGCTCGGCAGCGTGCCCTTCCTGACCTTCGAGCGCATGGTCATGGCCGCGCCGCAGCTGGTCCGGCTGCGGGCCTGGCGCAGCGTATACGGGATGGTGTCGTCCTTCATCGCGGACGACCAGCTGCGTCAGGCCTTCTCCTTCCATTCGCTGCTGGTCGGCGGCAATCCCTTCGCCACCTCCTCGATCTATGCGCTGATCCACGCCCTCGAGCGGCGCTGGGGCGTGTGGTTCCCCCGCGGGGGCACCGGCGCCCTGGTGCGCGCCATGGTGCAACTGTTCGAGGAACTCGGCGGGCGACTGGAGCTGAACGCGCCGGTGGCGCACCTGGCCGCCGAGGGCAAGCGCCTGAACGCGGCGATCTGCGCCGATGGCCGGCGTTTCGCGGCCGATGCCGTCGCCTCCAACGCCGACGTCGTGCACACCTACCGCGAACTGCTCGGCCAGCACGAGCGCGGCCGCCGGGAGGGCCGGCGGCTCGCGGGCAAGCGCTTCAGCATGTCGCTGTTCGTCGTCTACTTCGGCCTGAAGCGCCAGCACGCACATCTGCAGCATCACACGGTGTGCTTCGGCCCGCGCTATCGCGGCCTTATCGAGGAAATCTTCAAGGGCACGGCCCTGCCCGAGGACTTCTCCCTCTATCTGCACGCGCCCTGCGTCACCGATCCCTCGCTGGCACCCCCGGGCTGCTCCGGCTTCTATGTGCTGGCGCCGGTGCCGCATCTGGGGCGCGCCGCCATCGACTGGACGCAGCAAGGGCCGCGCTACCGCGACCGCATCCTCGCCTACCTGGAACGCCACTACATCCCGGACCTGCGCCAGGATCTGGTGACCTGCCGCACCTTCACCCCGCTGGATTTTCGCGACGAGCTGAATGCCCACCTGGGCTCGGCCTTTTCCCTGGAACCCACCTTGATCCAGAGCGCCTGGTTCCGTCCGCACAACCGCGACGACGAGATCGCCAACCTCTACATCGTCGGCGCCGGCACCCACCCGGGCGCCGGCCTGCCCGGGGTAGTCGGCTCGGCCAAGGCCACTGCAGGATTGATGATCGAGGAGCTGACTGGATGAGCGACGCCCTACTCGAACACGCCAGCCGGAGCATCGCCGCAGGCTCGAAGAGCTTCGCCGCCGCCGCCCGGCTGTTCGATGCATCGACCCGGCGCAGCACGGTGCTGCTCTATGCCTGGTGCCGGCATTGTGACGATGTGATCGACGGCCAGTCCCACGGCTTCGGCAACGGACTGCCCGGCGCCGATCCGGCCTGTCTCGCCCAGCTCGAGGAGGCGACCCGCCGCGTCTGCGCCGGCGAGCCCCCCGCCAGCCCCGCCTTCGCCGCGCTGCAGGAGGTGGTCCGCCGGCACGGCATTCCCGAGCGCTACCCGCTCGATCACCTGGCCGGCTTTCGCATGGACGTGGAGGGCCGGCGCTACCACAGCTTCGCCGACACCCTGGACTACTGCTACCACGTCGCCGGGGTGGTCGGCGTGATGATGGCGCTGGTCATGGGCGTGCGCGACGAGGACATCCTGGATCGCGCCTGCGACCTAGGCCTGGCCCTCCAGCTGACCAACATCGCCCGTGACATCCTCGACGACCACGCCAGCGGCCGCCTCTACCTGCCGGCGCAGTGGCTGGACGAAGCCGGCATACCGCCCGAGGCGCTGAGCGCCCCCCGGCACCGCCCGGCGCTGGCACGACTGGCCGGTCGCCTGGTGAATGCAGCCGAGCCCTACTACGCCTCGGCGCTCGGCGGATTGGCGACTCTGCCGCCACGCTCGGCCTGGGCCGTCGCCACGGCCTGGGCGGTCTATCGGCAGATCGGCATCAGGGTGAAGGCGGCCGGCTCCGCTGCCTGGGACTCGCGCCTGGCCACGAGCAGGACGGACAAGCTGCGTCTGGCCTTCGTCGGCGGCTTGCAGGCGCTGGTCTCGCGCCTCGGCAGGCCTAGTCCGCGGCCCGCGGGCCTGTGGACCCGGTCGCGGCGCCCTGCAGCGACCCGCCATGCAGGCGTCGCAGCTGCGCCCTGAGGATGTCCAGCCTGGGCGCATACAGGAAGCCGAAGGAGACGCAGCCGTCACGCCCCGGCACCGCATGGTGCAGCCGGTGCGCCTGGTAAAGCCGCTTGAGATAGCCCTTGCGCGGCACGTAGCGCAGCCCCCAGCGTCGGTGCACCAGGCCGTCGTGGGCGAGGAAGTAGAGAAGACCGTAGAGGGTCATGCCGGCGCCGATCCACTGCAGCGGCCAGAGGCCGGCGGTGCCCAGGGCGATCAGCAGGATGGCAAGGCCGGCGAATACCAGCGCATAGAGATCGTTCTTCTCGAACGGGCCGTGGCGTGGCTCGTGGTGCGAGCGGTGCCAGCCCCAGCCCCAGCCGTGCATCACGTACTTGTGCGAGGCCCAGGCCACCGCCTCCATCACGGCGACGGTGGCGAGCACGATGAGGGTGTCGAGCAGCAGGCGCATGGCGGACCTTCGGCAGTGGAGGTGCCCTCAGTCTAGAAGACGCCGGCTGCGGACAACCCCGGACTTCAATCCTCGCTGATCACGATCTTCGGCATCGACTGGGCGACGATCTGCCCGCTCTGGGCGATGCGCGCGCCGACGGTGCGGGCCATCTGCTGGTAGATCAGGCTGACCGGGCTGTCCGGGTCGGCGATCACCGTCGGCCGGCCGGCATCGGCCTGGCTGCGGATCTCCATGGACAGCGGCAGGGACGCGAGCAGCTCGACGTTGTACCGGGCTGCCAGCCTCTCGCCGCCACCCTCGCCGAACAGGTGTTCGGCATGCCCGCAGTTGGAGCAGATATGCACGGCCATGTTCTCCACCACACCGAGCACCGGGATGTTCACCTTGCGGAACATCTCCACGCCCTTCCTGGCGTCCAGCAGAGCCAGGTCCTGCGGCGTGGTGACGATCACCGCGCCGGCCACCGGCACCTTCTGCGCCAGGGTCAGCTGGATGTCGCCGGTTCCGGGCGGCATGTCCACCACCAGGTAGTCGAGGTTATCCCAGTCGGTCTGGGTGGCCAGTTGCAGGAGCGCACCGGAAACCATGGGGCCGCGCCAGACCATGGGCGTGTTGTCGTCGGTGAGGAAGGCCATGGACATCAGCTGCACGCCGTGGGCCTGCAGCGGGACGAAGGCCTTCTGGTCGCGGACCTGCGGGCGGGTGCCCTCGGGAATGCCGAACATGATGCCCTGGCTGGGACCGTAGATGTCCGCATCCAGCATGCCGACCCGCGCGCCCTCGCGGGCCAGGGCCAGGGCCAGGTTGGCGGCAGTGGTGGACTTGCCCACCCCGCCCTTGCCGGAGGCCACGGCGATGACGTTCTTCACTCCATGCAGGCCCTGCACCTGCTCCAGCGCCTTGTGCGGGGCGATCACGCAATCCACCTGCACCCGAGCCTCGCGCACGCCGTCGAGATTCCTCAGGCCGGCCTCGAGCAGCTGTGCCCAGCCGTCCTTGAACAGCCCGGCAGCATAGCCGAGCTCCAAGCGCACGCTGACCTGGCCATCCTGGATGGCGATGTCGCGGACGCAGCCGGCGCTGACCGGGTCCTGCTTGAGATGGGGGTCGAGGTACTGACGCAGCGCGGTTTCCACCGCTTCGCGAGTGACGGACATGGGCTACTCCCGAGAAAAACCGACTAAAACAGATGGCCATGATAGCCGAGCCCGGCCCGATCGCCATGCGCAGGCGTCAACCGCCGTGGAAGAGGCATCTCCGCCGGCCTCTGCACAGGCGCCCCCTGCGGATGAAAAAAAACCGCCGCGGCTTTACACTCGCGGACTTTCCTTCCGCAATCCCGATCGCACAGACCATGTCCGAAGCTCGCCAGATCCTCGTCACCAGCGCCCTGCCCTATGCCAACGGCTCGATCCACCTGGGCCACATGCTCGAGTACATCCAGACCGACATCTGGGTGCGCTTCCAGAAGCAGCGCGGCAACCAGTGCGTGTACGTCTGCGCCGACGACGCCCACGGCTCGGCGATCATGCTGCGCGCCGAGAAGGAAGGCATCACCCCGGAACAGCTGATCGCCTACGTGCAGGCCGAGCACAGCGCCGACTTCGCCGATTTCCTCGTCGATTTCGACAACTTCCATTCGACCCATGCGGAAGAAAACCGCGAGCTGGCCAGCCTGATCTACACCCGCCTGCACGACGCCGGGCACATCGCCACCCGCTCGGTGACCCAGTACTTCGACCCGGACAAGGGCATGTTCCTCGCCGACCGCTTCATCAAGGGCACCTGTCCGAAGTGCGGTGCCGAGGACCAGTACGGCGACAACTGCGAGAAGTGCGGCGCCACCTACGAGCCGACCGAATTGAAGGACCCGCGCTCGGCAATCTCCGGCGCCACCCCGGTGCTCAAGGACTCCAAGCACTTCTTCTTCAAGCTCCCCGACTTCGAGGCGATGCTCAAGGAGTGGACCCGCAGCGGCACCCTGCAGGACGCGGTGGCCAACAAGATCGCCGAATGGCTGGACGGCGGCCTGCAGGAGTGGGACATCTCCCGCGACGCGCCCTACTTCGGCTTCGAGATCCCCGACGAGCCGGGCAAGTACTTCTACGTCTGGCTGGATGCGCCGATCGGCTACATGGCCAGCTTCAAGAACCTCTGCGCACGCCGCCCGGAGCTGGACTTCGACGCCTTCTGGCGCAAGGACTCCAGCGCCGAGCTGTACCATTTCATCGGCAAGGACATCGTCAACTTCCACACCCTGTTCTGGCCGGCGATGCTGGAGGGCGCGGGTTTCCGCAAGCCGACCGCGGTCAACGTGCACGGCTACCTGACCGTCAACGGCCAGAAGATGTCCAAGTCGCGCGGCACCTTCATCAAGGCACGCACCTACCTGGATCACCTGAACCCCGAGTACCTGCGCTACTACTACGCCAGCAAGCTGTCGCGCGGCGTGGACGATCTGGACCTCAACCTCGAGGACTTCGTGCAGAAGGTCAACTCCGATCTGGTCGGCAAGGTGGTCAATATCGCCAGCCGCTGCGCCGGCTTCATCCACAAGGGCAACGGCGGCGTGATAGTCGATGCCAACCCCGAGCCGGAGCTGTGGGAGGCCTTCCAGGCCGCCGCCCCGGCCATTGCCGAGGCCTACGAGCAGCGCGACTTCGGCCGCGCCATGCGCGAGATCATGGCCCTGGCCGACCGCGCCAACGCCTGGATTGCCGACAAGGCACCCTGGGCGCTGAACAAGCAGGAAGGCAAGCAGGCCGAAGTGCAGGAGATCTGCGCCTTCGGCATCAACCTGTTCCGCCAGTTGGTGATCTTCCTGAAGCCCGTGCTGCCCAACCTGGCCGCCGCCGCCGAGGGCTTCCTCAACGTCGCCCCGCTCTCCTGGCAGGACCATGTGCTGCGTCTGGCCAACCACCCGCTCAACCCCTTCACGCCCCTGATGACCCGTATCGAACCCGCGAAGATTGATGCCATGATCGAAGCCTCCAAGGAAGACCTCGCCGCCCAGAGCACCGAAGCTGCCGCCCCGACCGGCAACGGCGAGCTGGTCAAGGAGCCGCTGGCCGCGGAAATCAACTTCGACGCCTTCGCCGCCGTCGACCTGCGCATCGCCCTGATCGAGAAGTGCGAGTTCGTCGAGGGCGCCGACAAGCTGCTGCGCCTGACCCTGGACATCGGCGATGCCAAGCGCAACGTGTTCTCCGGCATCAAGAGCGCCTACCCGGATCCGAGCAAGCTGGAAGGCCGCCTCACCCTGTACGTGGCCAACCTGGCGCCGCGCAAGATGAAGTTCGGCATGTCCGAAGGCATGGTGCTGGCCGCCGGCCCCGGCGGCAGCGAGATCTTCCTGCTCAGTCCGGACGCCGGCGCCAAGCCCGGTCAGCGCGTGCACTGAGGCCTGCCGGGGGAGGAGAAGCCAGCTGTGCTTCTCCTCCCTTGGCCGCTCCCTGAAATCCTTTCCGGACGGCCTTCACGGTTGTCCGCCCTGGCGCCTTCCCGGATAATGGACACTCTTTCTCCTCCGCTTTCTGCCCGCCTGACGGTGCCCCCGCGATGACCGAACTCGTCCTGATCCTGGTTGGCGCCATCCTGGTCAACAACTTTGTGCTGGTGCAGTTCCTCGGCCTCTGCCCGTTCATGGGCGTGTCGAAGCGGATCGAAACCGCCATCGGCCTCGCCCTGGCCACCACCTTCGTGCTGACCCTGGCGTCTATGTGCAGCTACCTGCTGCAGCAGTACGTGCTCAAGCCGCTGGATCTCGAATATCTGCGCACCATCGGCTTCATCCTGGTGATCGCCGTGGTGGTGCAGTTCACCGAGATGCTGGTGAACAAGACCAGCCCGCTGCTCTACCGCGTGCTGGGCATCTTCCTGCCGCTGATCACCACCAACTGCATCGTCCTCGGCGTGGCCCTGCTCAACGCCAACAGGACCGGCTTCGGTTTTCTCCAAGCCAGCATCAACGGTTTCGGTGCCGGACTCGGCTTCTCTCTGGTGCTGGTGCTGTTCGCCGCCCTGCGCGAGCGCATCGCCATCGCCGACGTGCCCGGCCCGTTCAAGGGCGCGGCCATCGGCATGGTCACTGCCGGGCTGATGTCACTGGCCTTCATGGGCTTTTCCGGATTGATCAAGCCATGACTGCAGTTCTCGCCCTGCTCCTGTTGTGTCTGGTCTGCGGCGCCATCCTCGGCTATGCGGCGGTTCGCTTTCGCGTCGAGGGCAACCCCATCGCCGAGCAGATCAACGCCCTGCTGCCGCAGACCCAGTGCGGCCAGTGCGGCTATCCCGGCTGCAAGCCCTACGCCGAGGCCATTGCTGCCGGCGACAAGATCAACAAGTGTCCGCCCGGTGGCGAGGCGACCATCCAGGCCCTGGCCGAGCTGCTGGACCTCGAGCCCGAACCGCTGGATGCCGCCGAGGGCGAAAAACCGCAGATGGTCGCCCACATCCGCGAAGCGGAATGCATCGGCTGTACCAAGTGCCTGCAGGCCTGCCCGGTGGATGCCATCGTCGGCGCTGCCAAGCACATGCACACGGTGATTGCCGCCGAATGTACCGGCTGCGACCTCTGTGTCGAGCCCTGCCCGGTGGATTGCATCGAGATGCTGCCGGTCGCCGGCACGCTGCAGAACTGGAAATGGGATATGCCCCTGCCCCCTGGCCGACTGATCGCCAGCGATCGGGAGCGGGTAGCATGAGCGAGATGAAACTCTGGGAGTTCCACGGTGGCATCCATCCGCCGGAGCGCAAGGAGCTTTCCAACCGTACGCCGATCCAGACGGCGCCGTTGCCCGCGCGCCTGATCCTGCCGCTCGGACAGCACATCGGCGCCCCAGCCGAGCCGATCGTCACGGTCGGCGAGCGGGTCCTCAAGGGCCAGCCGATCGCCGCCGCCAGCGGACGGGTCGGCGCGCCGCTGCATGCGCCGACCTCCGGCACGGTGAGCTTCATCGGTCTGCAGCCCTATCCCCACGCTTCCGGGATGCTCGCTCCGGCCATCGTCATCGACAGCGACGGCCTGGACGAGTGGACTGCACTGGAGCCCTGCATCGACTACCGCAGCCTGGAGCCTGCGGCCCTGCTGGAGAAGATCCGCCAGGCTGGTATCAGCGGCCTGGGCGGTGCCGGCTTTCCCACGGCGGTAAAGCTGGCGGCCCGTTCGCAGCGGAAGATCCACACGCTGGTCATCAATGGTGCCGAATGCGAGCCCTATATCACCGCCGACGACCGGCTGATGCGCGAGAGAGCTACCGAGCTGGTCGTCGGCATCGAGATCCTCGTGCGGCTGATCGAGCCCGAGCAGGTGCTGATCGGCATCGAGGACAACAAGCCCGAGGCGAGCGCCGCGGTGCGCGCCGCCCTCGGCGAGCAACCATTCGGTCTGCGGGTGTTGCCGACCAAATACCCGTCCGGAGGTGAGAGACAGCTGATCGAAATCCTCACCGGCCTGCAGGTGCCGAGCGGCGGCCTGCCGGCGGACATCGGCATGATCTGCCAGAACGTCGGCACCTGTGTCGCCATCCATGATGCGGTGCTCAAGGGACGACCGCTGATCTCGCGCATCGTCACCCTGACCGGCGAAGCCCTGGCGCGGCCGATGAACGTCGAGGCCCTGCTCGGCACGCCGGTGGGCGAGCTGCTGGCCTTCGCCGGGCTGGACGAGGAACGCATGGACCGACTGATCATGGGCGGTCCGATGATGGGCTTCACCCTGCCCTCGCTCGACGCACCGCTGATCAAGACCGGCAACTGCCTGCTGGCGCCGACCCGCAGCGAGCTACCGCCTCCACCACCGGCACTGCCGTGCATCCGCTGTGGCGCCTGTTCCGATGTCTGTCCGGCCAGCCTGCTGCCGCAGCAACTGCATTTCTTCGCCCTCGGTCAGGAGCATGAACAGCTCAAGGCATACAACCTGTTCGACTGCATCGAATGCGGTGCCTGCGCCTATGTCTGCCCCTCCACATTGCCGCTGGTACAGTACTACCGCGCGGCCAAGGCGGAAATCCGCGAGCTGGAGCAGAAGCATCACAAGGCCGAGAATGCCCGGCAGCGCTTCGAGCTGCGCCAGGAGCGTCTGCGCAAGGCCGAGGAGCAGAAGGAGGCCGAACGCCAGGCCCGTGCCGAAAAGGCCGCGCGGGCCAAGGCGGTACAGGCGGAGAGCACCTCGGTGCCCCATCAGGAAGTCCCGCCTGCCGGCCAGCCGGCCGGGCTTTCCGACCTTCAGAAGAAGCTGAAGATCGAGGCGAGCATGGCCCAAGTCGCCCTGAGAAAGGCCGAGAAGCAGCTCGCTGCCCACGCCGCGCCAGAGCTGGAAGCCCAAGTCGCCGAGCTGCGTGCCGCGGCCAAGGCGGCCCAGAAAGCCCTTGAGGCCGCCGTGGCCGCTGCTCCGGCGGCACCGCCGGCGAGCGACGATGCTGCCCTGAAGAAAGCCAAGATCGAACTGGCGATGAAGCGTGCCGAACTGAAAAAGGCCGAGAAAGGCGGTGCAGACGACAGCGAACTGACGCGCCTGCACGAGGCCCTGGCCGGGGCCGAGCGCGCCCTGCATGCCGCCGAGGAGGCTTCGGACAAGCCCGCACCACAAGTGGTGCGCACGGAAAAGCGCCCCATGGATGAGAAGTTGCGAGCCTTGAAGACCGAACTCGCGTTCGCACTCGCCGATCTGCGCAAGCTGGAGCGCAACGAGGCGGTCGATCCACCCGCCTTGGAGTCGGCCCGGACGCGCCTGGCGGAAGCCGAACGCCGGCTGGCGGAACACCAAAGCGAATAACCCGGCAGCGGCCGTTTCTGGCAATCAACCAGTTAGCCTGATAGCCGCGCCCCCAGGCAAGTACACAACGGAGCGCCAATGGCCCTGCCTCGCATCACTTCGCCCCATGCCACGGGCAGCAACCGTACCCGCCAGGTCATGCAGCAGGTGCTGGTCGCCACCCTGCCCGGTCTGCTGGTGCTGACCTGGCTGTATGGCTTCGGCACCTTGGTCAATCTGCTCTGGGGAAGTGCCGTAGCGCTCGGTCTCGAGGCGGCCGTTCTGCACCTCCGGCAACGCCCTGTCGGCTTCTTTCTCAACGACTGCAGCGCTGTGGTCACGGCCGTGCTGCTGGCCCTGGCCCTTCCGCCCTACTCGCCTTGGTGGCTGACCCTGACGGCCTGCAGCTTCGCCATTCTGTTCGGCAAGCACGTCTATGGCGGGCTGGGGCAAAATCCCTTCAACCCGGCAATGGTTGGCTATGTGGTGGTACTGATCTCCTTCCCGGTGGAGATGACCGCCTGGCCGGCTCCCCATGTCGTCGGGCTGGCCGATGGTCTCCAGCAGATCCTCGGCATCGCTGCCCTGCCCGATGGCTGGAGTCAGGCCACGGCCTTGGATACACTGAAAACCAATCGAAGCCTGACGATGGACGAACTCCGGGCGCAAAATCCGGCATTCGGCAACCTGGGGGGCCGGGGAGCAGAATGGGTCAACCTGGCCTTCCTCGCCGGCGGACTGTTCCTGCTCCGGCGTCGCCTGTTCGGCTGGCACGCGCCGCTCGGCATGCTCGGTGCGCTGTTCGTCATGAGCCTGCTGTTCTGGAACGGCTCGGGCTCCGACTCCAACGGCTCGCCACTGTTTCACCTGCTGAGCGGTGCGACCATGCTGGGCGCCTTCTTTATCGTCACCGACCCGGTAAGCGGCGCGACCAGTAACCAAGGGCGGCTGATTTTCGGAATCGGCGTCGGCATCCTGGTCTACGTGATTCGCACCTGGGGCGGTTATCCGGATGCGGTGGCCTTCGCCGTGCTGTTGATGAACCTGGCTGCACCGACCATCGACTATTTCAGCCGTCCGCGCACCTATGGGCATCGCAAGGCGGAGCGCGGCTTCAAGGTGGGAGACTGAACCATGCCCGCGCCTGAAATCGGTCGCTCGATGTTGAAGAATGCTCTGGTATTGGGGCTGTTTGCAGTAGTTACGGTCGGTGGTGTCACCCTGCTCCAACAGGGTACGGCCGACCGGATCCAGGCCGCTGAGCGCCAGGCTCAGGTTCGTGCCTTGGGCGAGATTCTCCCGAGCGGCAGCTACGATAACGATCTACTCGCCAATACCGCCTTGCTCAACGAGCCGTTGCTCGGCCATCGCGGGCCGCAGCCGGCCCATCTCGCCCGCAAGTATGGACAGACCACTGCAGTGATCTTCCGAGCCACGGCTCCCGACGGCTACAGTGGAGCTATCCATCTGCTGATCGGTGTCCTGGCCGATGGGCGACTGGCTGGAGTACGGATCATTGGCCACCGGGAAACACCTGGACTGGGAGATCGCATCGAACTGGCCAAGGATCCTTGGATTCTCGGCTTCAAGGGTAAATCCCTTGGAAATCCGGATGACTCCGGATGGGCTGTGAAGAAGGACGGCGGAGCTTTCGATCAGTTCGCCGGAGCCACCGTCACGCCGCGGGCCGTGGTCAAGGCAGTTCACCAGGCCTTGCAGTATTTCCAGGCCAACAAGGCGGCACTTCTGAACGCACAGCTCGTCGAGCGGCAGGGGAATAAACCATGAGCAATCCGAGCTATCGTGAACTGAGCTTCAACGGGCTCTGGAAGAACAATCCGGCGCTGGTTCAGCTGCTCGGACTTTGTCCTTTGCTCGGTGTAAGCAACTCGACCGTCAATGCCCTGGGGCTCGGACTGGCCACGGTGCTGGTGCTGGGCTGCTCGAACGTGGCCGTATCGCTGGTGCGCAGAGTGGTAAATACTGCTGTACGTTTGCCGGTCTTTGTGATGATCATCGCTGCGCTGACCACCTGCATCGAACTTCTGATGCAGGCCTTCACCTACGAGCTCTACCAGATCCTCGGCATCTTCATTCCATTGATTACGACCAATTGCGTGATACTCGGTCGCGCCGACGGCTTCGCTGCCAAGCATTCTCCCCTGCTGGCCGGTTTCGACGGATTGATGATGGGGCTAGGTTTTGCCGCAGTGCTGGTCATGCTGGGCGGACTGCGCGAGCTGTTCGGCACTGGCGGATTATTTGCCAACATGCATCTGTTGTTTGGCTCCGCAGCAACCGAGTGGCATATCGTGCTGGTCGACGACTACAAGGGATTTCTGCTGGCCATATTGCCGCCCGGGGCCTTTATCGTCCTCGGCCTTCTCATTGCACTGAAGAACCGGATCGATGAACATCGCGCCGAGCGGGCCAAGGCCATGCAACCACACGCTCCCGCCCCCAGCCGTCGGGTACGGGTTACCGGGGTGATCGAGTAAATCCAACCTGAAATCCACTACTCATGAACGCAGCCAAACGTCGGGAGATCTTTCGCCGCTTCCAGGAAGACAACCCAAGCCCTACCACAGAACTGGTCTACAGCACGCCGTTCGAGCTGCTAATCGCGGTGATTCTCTCTGCTCAAGCTACCGACGTCGGGGTAAACAAGGCTACTGCCAAGCTCTTTCCAGTGGCCAACACCCCAGAAGCCATACTCGCCTTGGGAGTTGCGGAGCTGAGCGAGTACATCAAGAGTATCGGCCTGTTCAATAGCAAGGCCAAAAACATCATCGAGACTTGTCGCCTCCTCATCGAGAAGCACAACAGCCAGGTTCCGGACAATCGAGAAGCGCTGGAGGCGCTGCCCGGAGTCGGCCGCAAGACAGCCAATGTGGTGCTCAACACGGCCTTCGGGCACTTCACCATGGCGGTGGATACGCACATCTTTCGGGTAAGCAATCGTACCCACATTGCGCCAGGCAAGAATGTACTGGAGGTCGAGCGCAAACTGGTCAAACTGGTGCCCAAGGAGTATCTCCTGGACGCCCATCATTGGCTGATCCTGCATGGCCGCTATGTGTGCAAGGCTCGCAAGCCGCTATGCGGCAGCTGCCGCATCGAAGACCTGTGCGAGTACAAACACAAGACATCTAACGATTAGCCTTTCATTTCAAATGTGCCGGATCAATTGAAAAAATCTTTTTTACCCTCTCAGGCTTTGCCGCTATAAGAAGCGCCATAGCGCCCGTAGCCTGGAGTGAACAATATGGCCACCGATAAAGCCGATATTGAACTGGATGATGACTTCGTCGCTGAAGAAGCAGATGACGCTGGAGCCGAAGTTGAAGCAGCCAAGACCAACCTGACCAAGCGCCGAATCATAGATAACTACCTTGAAGAACGCCGCCTGCAAAAAGACCTTGCCGACTACGACTTTGATATATGAGCTCAGCCTCTAAACTTGGTACTCTTTGGGAGTGAGCTTGCTTTCAGCCATGTGCTTCAGATTGATCCGCTCCTGAAAGCCCTGTATTCCTTAATTCCTACCCGGTGAGGCAGAGGCGGCCTTACACGAAAAGGGCCCTTTGCCTCCTCCCTATCCCTTCTACAGCTTCAAGAGCATGATCGGCTATTAGCCAAGGTATCGAATGCCATGGCTATGATTTGCCTCTTTGGGCTACTTCTTCCTAAAATTTTCTCTGAGCATCCCATCCATATAAGGACTAGACATGCGCCTTCTACACACCATGATCCGTGTAACCGATCTTGAAAAGTCAATAGATTTCTACACTCGGGTCTTGGGCATGAGCCTTCTCAGAAAACATGATTACCCCGGAGGAAAATTCACTCTAGCCTTCGTTGGATATGGGAAAGAAGAAGAAAATGCTGTCATTGAGCTGACATATAACTGGGGCGTTGATAAATATGAAATGGGCAGCGCCTTCGGACATATCGCCATTGCTGTCAATGACGCCTATAAGGCTTGCGAAGATATCAAGCGAAACGGCGGGAATGTGATCAGAGAAGCCGGCCCCATGAAACATGGAACAACGATTATTGCGTTTGTGACTGACCCAGATGGCTACAAAATCGAGCTTATTCAGGAAAGCCAAGCCTGAATAAATAAGGAAATTCCTAAACTGCGCCGGAGTATAAAAATTCATGCCGGTGCATCAAACGTAAGCCGCACCATAGCTCAGAGAGGGGAGTACGGTGTGTTTTTTCTCTAGATGTTCGGCCTTGCAGTGTGGTGGCATGCTTGGTATTCACCATTACAGGGAGTCGTTATAAGACAGATACTTTATGGCTACGCCACGGCCACTTACGCCATCCGAACTGTAATACAGCGATCGAAAGCTTTGATTCAGACGCTGAGCAAAAGCTATGGCCTGAACCCGAAGACGGTTCGGCCGCGCCGCGAGGGCTGCTCGCGCAAGCAAGAACCCCCGAGCCGGATGACGGCTCGGGGGTTCGGAAAGGGCGCTTGACGATGACCTACTCTCGCATGGGGAAGCCCCACACTACCATCGGCGATGCGTCGTTTCACTGCTGAGTTCGGGATGGGATCAGGTGGTTCCAACGCTCTATGGTCGTCAAGCAATTCGGTGGGGAGGTCGCTGTGCGGCGCCCTCCCGTATCGGGCATGTGATATCGGTGTCGCGGTGCTCTTGCGGTTCAGGCGAATCTTCGGTTCTGTCGGCTTCGACCCCACCCGCTGCCGCAGCGTGCTGCGTGCAGATTGTTTGGGTGTTATATGGTCAAGCCTCACGGGCAATTAGTATGGGTTAGCTCAACGCCTCACAGCGCTTACACACCCCACCTATCAACGTCGTAGTCTTCGACGGCCCTTCAGGGAGCTCGAGGCTCCAGTGAGATCTCATCTTGAGGCAAGTTTCCCGCTTAGATGCTTTCAGCGGTTATCTTTTCCGAACATAGCTACCCGGCAGTGCCACTGGCGTGACAACCGGAACACCAGAGGTTCGTCCAACCCGGTCCTCTCGTACTAAGGTCAGCCCCTCTCAAATCTCAAACGTCCACGGCAGATAGGGACCGAACTGTCTCACGACGTTCTAAACCCAGCTCGCGTACCACTTTAAATGGCGAACAGCCATACCCTTGGGACCGGCTTCAGCCCCAGGATGTGATGAGCCGACATCGAGGTGCCAAACACCGCCGTCGATATGAACTCTTGGGCGGTATCAGCCTGTTATCCCCGGAGTACCTTTTATCCGTTGAGCGATGGCCCTTCCATACAGAACCACCGGATCACTAAGACCTACTTTCGTACCTGCTCGACGTGTCTGTCTCGCAGTCAAGCGCGCTTTTGCCTTTATACTCTGCGACCGATTTCCGACCGGTCTGAGCGCACCTTCGTACTCCTCCGTTACTCTTTGGGAGGAGACCGCCCCAGTCAAACTGCCCACCATACACTGTCCTCGATCCGGATGACGGACCAGAGTTAGAACCTCAAGCATGCCAGGGTGGTATTTCAAGGATGGCTCCATGGGAACTGGCGTCCCCACTTCAAAGCCTCCCACCTATCCTACACAAGCAGGCTCAAAGTCCAGTGCAAAGCTACAGTAAAGGTTCACGGGGTCTTT